>JANOPS010000556.1:0-2088 GCA_031421995.1 Gemmatimonadaceae bacterium | reverse complement strand
GCGCTCCCTCGGCCAGTCTGTGGGTTGAGCGCGCAGTTGAGCGCGCCGCGCGCGGAGCGTTTGCCCGCATCGCCACGTTGGATAGCGTGCTCTCCGACTGGTTCGTAGACAGCGAGCTGCGTAGGCTGCGCGCTGCTCCCGCCAAGACATGGATGCCGGTCAGTCCGGCGCTCGTAGACGTGCTGGCCCTCGCGCTCACCGTCGCGCGTGACAGTGATGGTGCCTTCGATCCGACCGTCGGTCCGCTCACCACGTTGTGGCGCGACGCGCAGCGCACGGGACGACCCATCCCTGATTCTGCCCGAGCGGTCGCGATGCGGCGCGTCGGATATCGCTTCGTCGAGCTCGACACCGTGCGCCGCCGCGTGCGTTTCGCGCGCGACTCGATGCAACTCGATCTGGGTGCGATCGCCAAGGGCTGGATCCTCGATCGGGCGCTGGACGAACTGCGCGCGCAGGGGGTCGATGCGGCGCTTGTCGAAGCCGGCGGCGACCTCACGGTGTTCGGCGCGCCACCCGGCACGCGCGGTTGGCGCATCGCGATTCCGCGCGAAGGCGGTGACACGGTTGTGGTGCTCACGCACGGGGCGCTCAGCACGTCGGGCCCGGGCGAGCAGTCGATCGCGCGTGTGGACGGTACGCGCGAGAGTCATGTGTTCATGCCGCGGTCTGGTCGCGGGCTGACGAATGGCCGAACGGTCACCGTGGTCGGCGCGTCGGCGGCCATCACCGACGCCTTGGCTACGGCGATTACCCTGTTGCCCGCGCGGCAGTCGGCATCATTGGCGATGCGTTACGGAGTGCAGGTCATTCCGCACCAGCCCATTGAACACGATGAACCTGAATCTTGGGCCTCCGCATGTGTCGCGGCGATGCACAGGCAGTTAGAATAGGCCACGAGCTCGAACTCTACCTTTTCACGGCGCGGTTTCGCGCGGATTTATCTGGTGCGACGGATATTCCGGTTCCCTCTGGTGCTTGCTCTGGTACTTGCTCTGCCCGGAGGGAGTGCCGCGCGAAGCGGGGCGCAACCTGCCCTTGGTTCCATCCGGCTGGCGAGCTCCGGCACGCACACGCTGGTTGTCGCTCCCGACGGGACCGTGTTGTGCCAAGGCTGGAACAAGCACAATGTCTGCGGCAGCGAGCCAGTGGAGTTCGTGGCAAAGTTTTCACCAGTGCCAGGGTTGCCCAAGGCGCGCGCCGTTGCCATCGCCGATGCCAGTACCAGCATGGCACTTGGCGTGGACGGGAAAGTGTATGTGTGGGGAGAGAACCCCTTCGGACTGTTCGGCGGCACCGACCGTGGCCCCGTCTTTGTACGCAAAGTGCCCACGGCAATGGGTGGACTCGGTCGCGCTCGGGACATTGCCTCACTCGAACATGGCGGCGCAGCGCTGCTGGAAGACGGCACAGTATGGATGTGGGGCGAGGATAAGGAAGGGCTGATGGGTGGCGGAACACTCACAAAATCGTGGGAGAGTGGACGGACACAGTTCTCCCCTGCCCCCGTGCGTGGACTCGATAACGTGGTCCAGATTGCCGCCGGATATAGCCAGATGCTCGCGCTCAAAAACGACGGAACCGTTTGGGCCTGGGGCGCCAACAAGTACTGGCAGTTGGGAGTGGGCGATAATCAGGCGCGTGCCCGGCCAACGCGCATTCCGACACTGAACGGTATTACCCGCATTTATGCCGAGGCATACATGTCGGCAGCGCGACTGACAGATGGGACGTGGGTGGTCTGGGGCGCAGCGCCGTCGACCATGCGGGAAACCGACAACGGACTCCCGCCGGTCGAGACACCATCACCGTTGCCCGGGCTGCTGCGCGACGCGGTCGATCTGGCCAATGGTGTGGCGCTCTTTCGCGACGGCTCGGTGCGCACCTGGGGCGGGAATTCTTTCGGCTCGCTCGGCACCGGCGGCAGCGTGGACGCCGCGGCATCGGCTCCACGTGCAGTGCTGGTGCGCGCGCTCACCGGCGTGATGCAGGTCTGGTCCGGAAATAATCGAAGCGCCGCGCTCAGATCGGACGGTACACTGTATGTATGGGGTCCGTCGGGTTCGAATGAGGTCCCCAATTTTCGCG
>JANOPS010000555.1:0-4938 GCA_031421995.1 Gemmatimonadaceae bacterium | reverse complement strand
CAACTCACCATGGGTCGTTGGTCTGGCCCCTACTGTGACGCGGTGCCAGGCGTCGGCGGGACGGGAACATCGCAAGCGAGGATCACTCGCACGGAACTGGAGGATTTCACCGTCGAGGTGCCAGTCGGCGGCACCGCGCGGCTCTGGGACATTTCCGGGCGGAAGCCGGTCGACAAGGGTCTCTACACGTTCGCGATGCGCGTGCATTTCAAGGGCAAGTGATCAATGTCAGCGCGGTGTACGGGCCTTTCTGCAGGCCGTTTCCTTTGTGTCGCGCCGGCTGGCTAACAGTCCTAACGAGTTTGCTGTCAAGGGCACGCGCGTTTCTGGCGACGCACAAAGGCCGTTCGTGCGTCGGCGTTGTTGCGGTGGTACTACCTGCAATGGCACGTCGCGGAGGCATCGGTTCGATCATCCACGTGCCCGTGGCGATCACACAGTCCTTCGAGCCTTGAGGCTCAGATGTTCACGGTCGACATGCCGCCTGGCTCCCCAATCAAAGGGAGGAGCCTCGAGGGCATCAGTTAGGCGGGCGGGTTTGCCAGGCGGGGCCACGTGCAGCGCTTCGTGGTGGTTAGCGTGTGTCCACGGAATTGTCGGTTGAAGGGTTCGTCTTTGCTCAACATGGCGTAGACGATCGTCGCGAGTTCCTTCGCGATCAGGGCGCGGGCAATGGGTTTGCCTTTCCGCCGCTGCCACCGCAGGAATTCGTGCTTTACTTCCGGGAAGTATTGGATCGCGCGAATCGCCGCATGGTGAAACGCGATCTTCAAGTACCGATTTCCATCACGGGAGCGCTTGTGCCGCGCCTTTCCCCCCGAGTCATGCGAACCGGGCACGAGCCGACAGTAGGAATGGAAATGCCGCACCGTAGGAAATCGCGCGATATCATCGATCTCCAGCAACAACGTGTACGCGACCATTTTGCCGATACCGGGGACCCATACTAGGCGCTGGGCCTGCGGCGTCGCGAGGACGCGATCGCGCAGTTCGTGCTCCAGACGCTGCACTTGCGTCTTGAGCAGCGCCCGTTGCGCCAAGTGGAGGTCGGCCTGCAGTCGCGGCAGTTCGGCCAGCTCCGTCGGCGTGCCCACGTTATACTGCTCCAGCAAGGCGCCAACGCTCCGTTGACACTGCAGGATACGGTGGACGAGGAGCAGACGCGCTCGCAAAACCGCGCGGATCTCTCGATGCTCCCCACTGATCATATGCGCCTCCGGGATGAGCTCCGCGCGCAGCAACTGGGCCATCGTGGCTGCGTCGACGGCATCGGTCTTCACCTTCGCGTAACTGATCGCCTTCAAATACTTCGCGTGCGCGAGACGGAGGTCAATGCCTTGGGGCACGAGCAGGTCGCGCAGCCAGTACCACATGCCCGTACACTCGCAGACGGCTTGGTGCGGTCCGTCGAGTGTGGCAAAGTAGGCGGTGACCGCCGCCCGATTTGTGGCCAGGTCGGCTTTGCGAATCATCGCGCCAGCTGCATCCACGGTGTGAATGGCCAGCGTCCGCTTGTGGAGATCGATTCCGGAGTACAACATCTGAGACGCTCCCGAGTGAGGTGATACGACGAGTATCTCGCCGCCGGGCCTCGTTGGGAATATCAAAGGGTTGCAGTTGACAGCCGAGCTATTGTGTGCTCGCTGCGCTCGCACTTTTTTGATTCGGCTGCAACTGAACCCAAGCGTTAAGCCGCAATACTGACTTCTACCCTCCGCCAGTGACAAGCTCCCGTCGAGGGCAGCTGTTGAGACTCTACCGCGAAGCGCGCAAGGCACGGAAGTGTCTCGCCTCGCGCTTAGGTGACCAATCTTGCGCCAGAGACTATGGCCGCTGCCACTCCGTATCTCGGCGTGCGGCGCTGGAGCCCATCTCCGAAGGCGGACATGTCGTGGGTCTGAATCTCAGCTTCGACGCCGCACTCCGGAACGAGGGTGCCCCACACGTGTCGCCAATTGGCGTTCACCGCGCCTCGACATTCTACGGCCTCTGTGCCGCACACGACGACCAGCTGTTCAAGCAGATCGATCTTCCCGGCGCCGCGATCGATTCGGAAGGCGCGTTGCTTTACCTCTATCGAGCGCTCTGCCACGAGATGTACAAGAAGGAGTGGTCGATCGAGACGTCTCGACTCCTGCAAGCTGAGCTTGGCTTCCACGGCGACCACGCGGCGCTCGCTCTTGGGTCGGCTTGGGCCGTAATGAGCCTGATGGAGTTCCTTGAACGATGCGAGTCCTCGCTTGTCTCCCATGACTACAGCCAAGTTGGCTACGCAGCATTTGTCAGCGAATCGGCACCGTACTTGGTCGCAAGCTCTGTATGGTTTCCCGATCGCGACTTTCACGGCCGCCAGCTACAGCAGCTTCCGCAGGTCGATCACGTACCCGGTTGCATCGCGGCTTTCGCGCTTCCGCATCAGGGCAAGTCGCTGGTACTTCTTGTTTGGCATCGGGACACGCAATGGTGTACGGATCTGATGCTGCACTCACTCGCGACGGCTTTCGCTCCAGAAGCGATGGGCGCCGCTTTGGTTCGAATGATCATGTGCACTTCTGAGAACGTGTTCTTTCGACCTAGCTGGTGGGCTGGCCGGAGCGAGTCTGACAGACGGCTGTATCAGTCCTTCTGGCGTGAATCAGCAAACCTTCATAACCCAGTTAGTCCAACTTACCTGCGAGCGATCGACGGTTTTGAGCTCGAGTTTGAAGTGGCGTATGTTGAGCAACTTCCAACCAGGGCCGCGAAAGGCTCGCGGTGATTCATCTCAAGACTGAGTGGGCTCGTGCATGAGACGGAGGGTGGCCGCGGCAGTGGTGCGTGATTGCGGCCTAACCTCGCGTTGCTCTTGACAGGGCGATCTCGGAAGGCTCCCTGTTCGCTGCGCTCACTGGTCGCGTTTGGTGGAAGTGCCCTGCAAGAGAAGCCAGTCGCGTCTACCACTTCTTCCTTCCGAGAGCCCGTGCATTTGGCGCGCCGTCACCTCTCAATCGTTCTGCTGTGTCTGGCCACGGCGGGCTGCGCTGACGCGACCGCCGGTCACGACGAATTGCCACGCTGGTCCGTCAGCGAACAGCCCGTCCTCGATATTGGCGACGACGCGGAAGGGGCGACCGAGTCGGCGGGTGAGGTCAAGGGAGTCACCCGTGCGCCAGACGGCGGCGTCATCGTCGTCGATCGCGCGTCCTCCTCGCTCAAGTTCTTTGCGGCAGATGGGAGGCTCGTCAAGCGTGTCGGCCGCAAAGGCAGAGGCCCCGGGGAATTCGAGTACCTCTCCCACCTGATGCGCTGCGGCGATTCGCTGTTCGTCTTCGAGAGTGGCCGCTACATCGTCTATTCGCTGGATGGGGTCATGCAGCGGCAGTTCCGCGTCGCGGGCCCGGCGGCCAGGGCGTATGCGTATCGCACCGCCTGCAATGGTCAGGGCGTACTGCTCAGCTATGCCTATGAGGGACTGCAGCACCTTCCCCCGACATCGAGCGTGATCCGTAAACTGGTGCCGTACTGGCTCTCCCGCCCAAATGGCACGGTGATCGCGACGGTGGGACGGTTCTGGTCGTCGGAACGCTGGGCATTTCTGACGAGCACCATCAGCGGCACGGTTCCCCTGCCACTGGGCAGGCAGCCGGTGGTCGCCGTCGGCCGGTCGCGCGCGTACATCGGTCTCGCCGACAGCTTCGCCATCGACGTGTACAGTCTCGACGGCCGTCGCATCAGCCGCATCCAACGGGATCAACCGGTCCGGCCGTCGACCCCGGCCGACATCGAACGCGCCAAGCTCTTGGACACCATCGGCCGATCCGCGTCCGACAATCTCCGCACGGTCGAGCGGTGGAGGGGCATGCGGTTTCCGCGCACGCTTCCCGCGTACTCCGCCATGCTCGTCGATCAAGACGACAATCTCTGGGTGCAGCTCTTCCCCAGCAGCCGCGACACCCATGCGACCTGGGTCGGCTTCAGTCCGACGGGTGCGGCGCTGGCGCAACTGGCGCTTCCCCTCAATCTGGAGGTGAGCGAGATCGGACCGGACGATGTGCTTGGCACGGAGACGGATCTGCTGACGGGCATCACGCGCGTCAAGCGCTTCGTGCTCCGGCGGCCTCGATCGCGACCATGAGGCGAGTGAGTCTTCACGTCTCGATCAGTAGGCGGTGTCCATGACGATGGAGTAGGCGCACTTCCGGGCTCTCGATCGGCAGGAGCGGGGGCCGCTGCGGCGCGAGCGCTGGCTAACCTTGCGTTGCTGCAGCCAAACGCTGCCGGCATTGGTGTGGCGAGCGCGGGGCGTTCGCTGTAGTCTGACATGCAGGAGCGAACGCCCCGCTTGCGTCCGTGTGGGCGTTTGCTGCAGAACGCGAGCGTGAGCCAGACCAAAGGATCTCATGGCATTCTCTAAAGTGCTGCAGCTCGACGTGCCAGATGAGTTCCCACTCGTCGAATTCGAGGCATTCGTCGAGGCAGTTCGCGCCGTCGTGAAACCGAAGAGCGTAGCGCAGTCGGAGTTCGGTGGTGCCAGCAATCTCATTGGTTGGCGATTCCGAGCGTCCGTTGAGTATCGGGAGTTGTATCTTGACTCGTGGCGAAGTCGCGGCGCTAACGTGAGTTTCGAAGAGTTGTACACGAGGGAGCGCCACTTTTTCGGCATGTTTGTATCAGGCGTCTCCACGCTCGAAAGCATCGCGTATGCCTGCTTTGCGGCCGCGAGCCATCCTAACGTCCTCGGACTCACCTTTAACGAGAAGATTCGCCGTCACGGCAGCGGGCCCAAGCACCTTCTGAATGTGCTTGCCGGACGCCCGAGAGGCGATGAGCTCACCCGCGTACTCACGAGCATGCTCGCGAGCGACGAGTGGCGAATCTGGACTGGCTATCGAAATACCATGGCGCACCGCTCCAACATTCATCGAATAGTCTACGCTTCCGTTGGCTCTGCCCTGCCAC
>JANOPS010000554.1:0-27425 GCA_031421995.1 Gemmatimonadaceae bacterium | reverse complement strand
CCCGCAGTAAATCAGTCCCACCCCCACCCGCAGTCAATCAGTCCAGCCCGCAGTTAAAACATGACGCCACCGTCACAATTTGTCCTTGCCCGACGGGCCCGGCGGTGACACTTTCCATGCATTCCCCCGCTGTGTCCCTTTGCCGTTGAGGAGTTCCTGATGCCCGCGTACAAGGCCCCGCTCGATGATATTCGCTTCCTGCTGCACGACGTCCACAACGTGGCGCAGCTGAGCGCGCTGCCGGGCTTCGAGGAAGCGACGCCGGATGTGATCGATGCGGTCCTCGCGGAGGGCGCGGCGATTTGTGAACAGGTGCTGTTTCCGATCAACCAGTCTGGCGATGCCGAGGGGGTGCACCTTGAGAACGGTGAGGTCAAGACGCCGTCGGGATTCAAGGAGGCCTACCAGCAGTACGCCGCTGGTGGGTGGGTGGGCATCGCGGCCGATCCTGCCTTTGGTGGACAGGGGCTACCG
Source organism: Gemmatimonadaceae bacterium (assembly GCA_031421995.1). GTDB lineage: Bacteria > Gemmatimonadota > Gemmatimonadetes > Gemmatimonadales > Gemmatimonadaceae > Gemmatimonas. The sequence continues at coordinate 26,951 of JANOPS010000554.1, read as the reverse complement.
GAAACGGTGCGCTTCGTGATGGAAGAGCTGCTGTGCTCGTCGAACTTGTCGTTCAGCATGTATCCAGGGCTTTCGCACGGTGCGTACAGTGCGATGATCAGTCACGGCTCTGATGAGATCAAGCAGCGCTTTCTCCCCAAACTGGTCGACGGCACGTGGAGTGGCACGATGTGCCTAACCGAGGCCCATGCCGGAACAGACCTCGGCATCCTCCGCACCAAGGCCGAGCCGGCGGGCGACGGCGCGTATCACATTACCGGTTCGAAGATCTTTATCTCCGCCGGTGAGCACGATCTGACAGAAAACATCCTGCACCTGGTGCTCGCGAAATTGCCCGATGCGCCAAGCGGGACCAAAGGCATCTCGATGTTCCTGGTGCCAAAGTTCCTGCCGACCGAAGAGGGCAAACCGGGCACCAGGAATGGCGTCACGTGCGGCGCGATCGAACACAAAATGGGCATCAAGGCATCGGCGACCTGCGTGATCAACTTTGATAACGCGACCGGCTGGCTGGTAGGTGAGCAGCACAAGGGCATGCGGGCGATGTTTGTGATGATGAATGGGGCGCGATTGGCGGTTGGGCTGCAGGGCCTTGGCCTGTCGGAAGTCGCCTACCAGAACGCCTTGTCGTATGCCAAGGAGCGCTTGCAAGGGCGATCGCTCACCGGTCCGAAAAATCCATCCGGGCCGGCCGATCCGATCCTCGTGCACGCCGATGTGCGCAAGGGCTTGCTGCGCATCAAGGCCTTCAACGAAGGCATGCGCTCGTTGGCGTATTGGATTGGCGTGCGGATTGACCTTGAGCACCGGCATCCCGATGCGGCCGTGCGCCAAGAGGCCGAGGATGTGATCGCGCTGCTGACGCCGGTCCTGAAGGCGTTTCTCACGGACAAGGGCTTTGACAATACGAACATCGCGTTGCAAACCTTAGGCGGCCACGGGTACATCAAGGAGTACGGCATCGAGCAGTACGTTCGCGACGCGCGGATCGCGCAGATCTATGAAGGCACGAACGCGGTGCAGGCGCTCGACCTCGTCGGCCGGAAACTGCCCATGGAGGGCGGGCGACTGGTGCGACGCTTCTTTGAGCTGGTCAAGGCCGATATCGATGCGGCCTCGGCAGACGAGAGCATGGAGGAGTTCGCAAAGCCGCTTGGCGTCTCGTTGTATCAGCTGCAGAAAGCCACGATGATGCTGGCCGAGCGTGGCTTTGCCAACCCCGACGAAGCAGGCGCGGCGGCTACCGAGTATCTGCATCTGATGGGGTATGTCGCGGTGGGGTGGCAATGGCTGCGCATGGTGACCGTGGCCAAGGTCAAGCTGGCGGCCGGCGAGGGCGATGCACGCTTTCTGGGCGCGAAGCTCAAGACGGCGCGTTTCTACATGGCGCGACTGCTGCCGGAGACGGCGGCGCTCCTGTCCGCGATCCAATCCGGATCGGCGTCAATCATGGCGGTTGAGGTCGAGGAGTTCTAGGCGGCCGGAAAGGATCGGTATGCCGCGGCGGTGAAACAGGTGTGCCCGCGGCGTGACGTTCGCGCTGCGGGTACTCAACTCTGGAGTGGTATGTGCCGATAGAACACGCAGACCCTTTCACTCCTGCCATGTTCTTCAAGAAACACACCCCAGAGCCAAGCCCGACAGCTGAACGAAGCAGTTCTCCTGTGGCATCCGGCTCACCTCATCTCACCGTCATGTCCGGCGGTGCTGCTACAGCGAGCGATCCTGTGCAACGTTCGTCTTCGTCCCCGACGTCGCAAGGCGACGTCGGTCTTGGCCTGGTGCTCGACACCATCGGTGGCGTGCTCTCGGCGCTGGCGCGGTATCCGCTGGATCTCCCCGATCGGCCTGGAGAGGAGAGCGCGCGCGAGTTGACCGCGTGGCAACGCCACGCGACCCTCGGCACCGCCGTGCACGAAGAGGCCGAAGCGCTCTCGCTGGGCGTGGCCGAGCGAGATTGGAACGGTGTGGTACGGACCGTCACCGAGTTGCGACGCGATGAGCACCGACACGTCACGGGGTCCATCAACGAGCTCCGCGATGCGCTGTGGGCGTGTGTCGAAACCGTGCACAATGCCGTCAAGGTGGATCAAGTCACCGACGTCACGACCAACGACCAGATGGACAAGGCACGCAATGCGCTCAAGCGGCTGCAGCCAGGGTCCATCAAGCAGGAAGTGCTGGGGGCCGTGACGTCTATTGAAGGCGCACTGCAGTCCCGTCGTGATCAGCAGGCGGATCAGTACGTCGCACTTGCCAGCAAGCTGGATCGCCTGGGCAAGCAACTTGAAGAAGCGCGCAAGGAAAGCACGACCGATGCGCTAACGGGTCTGGGCAATCGCAAGCTCTTCGACACGATGATCGCGCGCGCCGTCCAGATGTTCTCCATGGCGCGTCAGCCTGTTGTGTTGCTGATGATCGACATGGACAAGCTCAAGATGGTGAATGACATGTACGGCCACCAAGCCGGCGACACGGCGATTGCGACGTTGGCCACGGCGTTAACGAAAGTGTTTTTGCGCCAGTCTGACGTGCTCTGTCGTTACGGCGGTGACGAATTCGCCGCGATCCTGCACAATACCGATTGGAAGATGGCCCAAACGCTGGCCGGCCGACTGCAGGATACGCTCTGTCAGCTTCCGGCGCCGCACCCGGCGATGGAGTTCAGCATCGGTGCTTCGGTTGGCGTCGCGCAGCTGGAGCCGCTGGAAGACACGGAAGAGTGGAAAGCACGGGCCGACAAGGCGCTGTACAAAGCCAAACAGAACGGCCGCGAACGTGTCGCGATCGCCGAGAGCGCCAGTGTTAAGGTTGCGTAGGGGTGTGCCGATACTGTGACCGTAGCAGGGGTGGCACCGAGTGGAAATTTGTGAAGGCCTATGACATCTGATGACAATGCCCATTGCTCCAAACGCCCCGGCCAAAAGCCGGGGCGTTTGGCATGGAGGGGCCAGGATCGCCGAAGGATCGGGGAGAGATCGGGGAGGGATCGGGGAGGGATCGGCGAGAATTTACGCGCGATGTACCGACGCGCGCCGCACGTACCGCCATAAGTCCCATTGGAGCCCTATCCACGCCAGCGTGGTGGTGAGCGCCTTGAGCTGCCATCCCTGATGATACGTGGTTCGATAGGCACGCGACATGAGTTCCGTGCCCCCCAGGGATCCCACCACGAACGCGAGCAGCACCAACGCGTCGCGCCAACGGGCACGCGGGAGCACACTCCACCACACGCCGATCCCAGCGAACGCGATCACATAAGTTGGCGACTCGCCCTTGTGGTTGAAGATCGTGGCGAAACCCAACACTGTTGCGAGCACCAGTCGGCGCACGACGGGTTCGTGCCATGCGCGCGCGGCGTACCAACTCGACCCAAGAACCCACACGAGACCGAACGCCTGAATCGGGGCGTGCGGAATGAGCGCGCCGCGATACGTCTCCACGATTCCGCCAATCCACATCTGTCCGAATGACAGAGTGTCGCGCGCGCCGATCGCGCCCCAGGATCGGTACTGAGCGATCAGTGTGTCGAGCGGCGTAACGAACAATGGGAGCGCGAGCAGGGTGACACCTGTGATCACACACCACACCACATGTTTTACCCGCTCCGGCGACAACAACCCAAAAATACCGGCGCTGATAGGAAACAGCTTGATGCTGGTTCCCGCCGCGATAGCCCAGCCGCCAACCGCAAAGCGAGAGTGCTCAGCGGCGATGAACGCACCGATCATGAGCGCGGCGGCGAGTCCGTTGCTTTGCGCATTCTGCGTGGCGCCCAGCGCCTCGAAGAAGACGATCAGCAGCGCCCACGCCGCTGCACGCGCTGGTAACAAGAGGCCGATCACCACGGCGAGCGATGCGGCATTCAGGAGGTTCCACAAGAGCAGCCCAGCCGGAATTGGCAGCGCCGCGAACGGCGCGAAGAGCAACGCCCACGTGGGCGAGTACTTGTAGAAATCCCAGTGCTCGAGCGGGTAGGCCGCGTACAAATCCGCACCGCTGATCAAATGGTAGTAGCTGCTGCGAAAGATCAGGAAATTGTTGATCTTGCCGCCGCGTGCCAGCCGCTGGATGGTGGCCAGCGTGGGGACAAGCATGTGCAGCGCAATCATGAGCCACATCCAACGCACGTGCGTTCGCGGCGATCCGGCGTCGTCCCGGTGCGCGTCCGTCATACGCGCGTCCGTCATACGCGCGTCGGCGGTCGAGCGGCCGGGTCCATGCTGGCGCGCAGTGCATTCAGGATCACCGCGACATCGATCGCTTCTTGCGTGAGTGCACCAGCGATCGGCGTCAGGTGTCCCGCCGCCGCGATCACCATGCCTACGACGCTCAGTCCGATCCCAACACCGATGGACTGCCGCGCAATACGCATGGCATGACGTCCAATGCGAACCGCCTCGGCGACACGTTCGGGATCATCTACCAGGAGCACCACGTCCGCGGCTTCGGCGACTACGCCACCGCCGTGCCCGGCAAGCGCGACACCTACGCTCGCTGCGCTCAGCGCCGGCGCGTCGTTGGTGCCGTCGCCGACCATCAGCACGCGGCGTCCGCTGGCCTCAAGTGCCTGTACACGACGGACCTTGTCTTCAGCCGACAGGTCACCGGCAAAGCGTGTCAGGCCCAGCTGCGCGGCAATCGCGGCGACATTCTCCGTGCGATCCCCCGAGAGCAACTCCGCGTCGTGAATGCCGAGCGCGGCGAGGCCGTCAAAGAGTTTGTGCAGATCCGCGCGCAGCTCGTCGGAAAACTCGATCCGACCCAGCAACCCGGACGACGTGCCAACGTAGGCGCGGAGCCCTTGCGCGGCGCCTTCCATGTTGAGCACACGCTCCGCAAGGGCGGGCATCGTGTGCTGCACGTACGACGGCGAGCCAACCGCCACACGGAGCCCGTCGGCAAGGCCAACGATTCCTTGTCCCGGCGTCTCCGCAAGCTCGGTGGCCAACGTCACCTCCAGTCCTCGGGCATCGGCTTCTTCGACAACGACACGGGCAAGCAGGTGTCCGGAGCCCTGCTCGACGGCCGCCGCGAGCCGAAGCAGCATCGCCGCTGGCGCGCCGTCGTCCGACGTGATCTGGTGCACGCGTGGCTTGCCGATGGTCAGTGTGCCGGTCTTGTCAAAGACCGCCATGTCCACATGCGACAACGCCTCCAACGCCCCGCCGTTCCGAACAATGATCGCGCGGCGCGCGGCGCGATTGATGCCGCCGATAATCGCCACCGGTGCCGCGAGGATCAGCGGGCAGGGGGTGGCCACGACCAGCACCGCGAGCACGCGTGTCACGTCACCGGACACCAGCCACGCCACGCCACACACCGCGAGCGTGAGCGGCGTAAACCACACCGCCACGCGGTCCGCCATGCGCTGCAGCGGGCTCTTACTCGCCTGCGCGCTGCGCACGAGCTCCACGATGCGCGCGTATTGGCTGTCCTGCGAGGTCCGCGTGGCGCGGACCGTCAGGGCGCCTTCCTGATTTACACTTCCAGACAACAGCGTCGTGCCTGGCACAGCCTTGACGGGAATCGGCTCGCCGGTGAGCCGCGACGTGTCGATATGCGATTGCCCTGAGATCACCTGGCCGTCGCATGGCACCAATTCTCCGGGTCGCACCAGCAGGGTATCGCTGGGGGCGATGGACGACGCGTCGATGTCGGTGATCGTTCCGTTCACGAGGCGGTGGGCGTGGCGCGGCGCGTCGGCTTCCAGTAACTCGACGGCACTGCTGGCCCGTGCCACCGCATACGTCTCGAGGGCTTCGCCACCGGTTTGCATGAGCACAACCACCAGTCCCGCCAACGGCTGTTGCAGTGCCAGCGCGCCGGCGATCGCCAACATCGCCACGACGTCGGACGCGAACTCGCCATGCAGCATGCCTCGAATGGTCTTCCATGAGACGGGGAGACCCGTAATCACCAGCCCGGCATACCAAATCCGCTCGCGCCAGAGGGGGCCGTCAGGAAGCCACGAGCTGGCAACGCCGACGAGCAGGAAGCTCAGGGCAACAACAGGCCAGCGCGGGATCGCAAACCGTTTCATCTCGCGAAATATGCGTGCGTGTGCGGGCGGGCGGACGCACCCGGTGTGGCGCATTTCTTCAAGGCGCTCCGTGCAGTGCTGGATAATCTGGTGTCCGCCGGGCTATTCTCGTGAGTCACCGACGGACAAACCCTCTCTGCCTGACATGCCCCTCCCCGAAAATCACTCCGCCTACTCGCTGGCCTCTCTCGCGGCGATCGTGAACATCTCGGCTGACGGCATCATTGCGTTGGACGATGATTTCAAGATCGTACGCTTCAATCGCGGTGCCGAGGAGATTTTTGGGTGGGAGGAGTCCGACCTGTTGGGCCAACCGCTTGATCGGCTGCTTCCGGTGAGCGCGCGTGCCATCCACCGCGGGCACGTCCGCTCCTTCGCCGAGGGGCCGACGGAATCACGCCGTATGGCGGACCGTCGCGAGGTCGCCGGGCTGCGCCGGAGTGGCGAGCAGTTTCCGGCCGAGGCGTCGATCGCGCGGGTGACCATTGATGGCCGCACAACATTTATGGTGACCCTCCGCGATGTGAGTGCGCGAAGGCGCACCGAAAAGGGGCAGCGCTTGCTGTCCACGGCCGGTTGGCTGCTCGCTGCGTCACTCGATGTCGATTCCACCAAGGCCACGGTTACCGAACTTCCGCTGCCGTTGCTTGGGCAGTGGAGCATGCTCGAACTGCTCACGGACGGCGGCGGCATACACCGCGTTGCTGCCAGTCACCACGATGCGCTGCAGCAGGAGCTCACCTCGCGTCTCGTGTTGACGCACGCGCGGACGTTGTCGTCTACGCCATCCCGCTTGAGCGGCGGTCGTATCGCGCACGAAAGTGCGGCACAGCGTGTCTTGGACATTGCGGGGTGGGTGGCGGCAAACGCGGGGGAGGAACGCGAACGTGAGCTGTTTGAGTCCCTTGGAGGGTCGTCCGTGTTGGTCGTCCCGCTCCGCGCGAGCGGCCGGGCCGTGGGCGCGCTGCACCTCGTGCGCACGACGCCGGGTGGCACCCACAGCGAGGAGGAGGCGCAGGTGGCTGAGCAGTACGCGGGACTGTCTGTTTTGGCGCTCGAGAATACCAGACTGTATCAGGAGGCGCGGCGGGCGCTGAAAGACCGCGATGACATGCTCTCGGTGGTGTCGCACGACTTGCGCAACCCGGTCAACGCGATCGTCCTGCTCACGGGGGCCGCGCTGCAGCGTGCGAATGGCGACGGGACGTTGATGACCCAAGAGGAGGTGGAGAGCATTCGGGCCGCATCACGTCAGGCGGACGGCCTCATTCAGGATCTGCAGGACGTGTCGCGCATCGCGATGGGGCGGTTGCGGGTGGAGCCCATCCCCACGTCAATCGCCGATATCGTCGAAGAGGCCGCCATGATGTTTGAGCCGGCCATCAAAGACGCCGAGCTCACCTTGTTGCGCGTGATCGATGGCCACGCGCCATTCCTGGCAGTCGAGCGCAGTCGAATTTTGCAAGTCTTGTCCAATCTTCTCGGGAACGCGCTGCGGTTCACCCCACCCGAGGGCGTGCTGACCGTCACGCTGGAAACGCGCCCACGCGACATCCGGATCGCGGTCCGCGACACCGGACCCGGCGTGAATCCCGCCGACGTCGCCCGCGTGTTTGAGCGGTACTGGCAAGCTCCACGATTGCTGCGGGCGGGTTCCGGCCTTGGGCTCTACATCGCCAAAGGGATCATCGATGCGCACGGTGGGGACATTGGACTGATCAGCGCGCCCGGACAAGGCAGCGAGTTCTGGTTTACGTTGCCGCTGCCAGTGACACGTGCAGAGTAGGCGCAGAGTAGGCGCAGAGTAGGCGCAGAGTAGGCTGAGAGTTGGCTAGGCGAACAGGCGTTCGCGGGCAGCGTCGGTGAGGGCCACCACCGCGGGATGCACCAGTTTGCGCTCCACGGTGATCGCATAGAATCGCTCCCGTACTTCGGTGAGGCGTCCCACGACGCGCACGCCGTAGTGCCGTTTGACCTGTGCTTCGACAACCGTTGGTGCCACAAACAATCCCATGCCTTCCTGTCCGAAGACCTGCAGAATCGCGACATCTTCCACTTCGGCAACCACGCGCGGCACAATATCGTTGGCGATGAACCACTCGTCGAGCGAGCGACGCAGTGCGGTGTTCTCCGTGGGCAGGAGAAACGGGGCACCGTGCAGCGAGAGCGGAAACTTCCGACGATGGGACGCCGCCAATGACTCGGCCGCAAACACGGTCACGCCACAGTCGCCCAGCAAGTGATTGAAGGTGCGCACCGGCAAGTTGGGAGACGCTGGTGCGTCGGCGAGGACCACGTCAAGTGCGTGAACCGCCAGGTCGGCAATCAGTCGGTCCGTCTTGTCGATCCGACAGGTAAGCCGCATTTGCGGAGCGGCCGTGATCGCCGGCTGCAACAAGCGCCAGGTGGTGAGCTTTGGCATCGCGTCCGAAATGCCGACCACGAAACGCGTTGGCGAGGCACCATCGCCACGAGAGACCGCCTCGAGCAATTCGCGACCGGTGCGAAACATCTCATCCGCGTACCGGAACACCACCTGTCCCACGTCGGTCATGACAAGTGAACGGCCCTGTCTCTCGAACAGACGGGTGGATAGCGACTGCTCAAGCAGCTTGATCTGGGTACTTATCGTCGGCTGCGTGAGATGCAACACGGCAGTCGCCTTGGCAATACTGCCCTCGCGTGCGACCACCCAGAAGTAGAGCAGGTGTTGATAGTTCAGCGTGTTCAGGGAAACGGTCATGCTTCTCAATGGAATAAAAAACGCCGCGCGATCAGTCGACCGCGCGGCGTCGTTGGCCGTGCCCCTTCGCGCCGAGTTAGTGCGCGGCTTTCGGCTGTGCGGGTTTGGCAGCATCGGCCGCCGCGTCGCTCTTGTGCTCACCAGCGCCAGCCTCGGGCTTGGCTTCGCCGTGCCCACCGCCCGCGGCATCACGTTCGTGGTACACTTGCACCGCCATCGGATCGCGCGGATGCAGATAGGTCTTGTTGTGGATCGTGTAGGCCGTGAACCCCAACGCCGCCGTCATCGCACAGGTGAGTGCCGCGGCACCCCAGCCCAACTTGTTCGGATCGTACGCAGCACTCATCACACACCCCGTCTGGAAAGCGCCACCAGTGCAGTGCGCACGGCGCGTCGATAGCTGTGGAAAAACCTCACCCTGCCGGATGCGCCGAACCAGATCAGGCTTCGACGCCTCGGGGAAACTAAGCGAGTGGGGCGACGGTCGGAAGGCGGGCTACTCCTCGACCCGCGGTCCGATATCACGGGTCCCGTCGATGAGCTGGGCGGGCACAATCGCCTTGGACCCATATCGCCCGCGGATGCGGTCCAGGGCGACCGTAAGCGCACGGTCCCGGTCACTCTCCACCGGCTCGTCGGGCGCGATCGGTGCCGGTGGTTCGAAGAACGCCAGCTGGGTTGGCGCCGGCGGCACGTCGTCAAAGTGCGAGAGACCAATGCCCAGCAACCGCACGCCAACCCGTCGACGCGAGCGCAACTGGGCAAGCAACGCGTGCGCGGCCTTGGCCACCGACCGCTCGGACTCAATTGGGACGCGGAGGGTACGCTGCGCCGAACGCGTCCGGAAGTCGGCATCGCGAAGCTTGACCGTGACGGTTCGGGCGTGCAGCGACTGCTGCCGCAAATCGGCTGACACCCGAACGGCCAGGCGGAGCAGCTCACGATCAATCAGCGCGTCGTCATGCAGATCCTGCGCAAACGTTTCTTCCCGACTGACTTGCTTCTGGGATTCCCGAGGCGACACCGCACTGTCGTCGATGCCGCGCACGCGACGATAGAGCCATGCTCCCGCGCGCTCCCCAAGGCTGGCGATCAGCGCCGCCTGAGTGAGAAGCTGCGCCTCGGCCACGGTTTCGAGACCACGACGGGCCAGTGTGTCGGCGAACTTCGGTCCCACCATCGGGAGATCGCCCAACCGAAAGCGCGAGAGGAACGCCGCCTCTTCCCCGACGTCCACGCAATGCACGCCACTCGCTCCGGTGCCGGGCTTCGGTTTTCCCACTTCGACCGCCATCTTGGCGACCAGTCGTGTTGTTCCTCCGCCAATCGAGACCGAGAGCCCCGTTGCGTGGCGCACCGCGTCGCGAATGCGGTGGGCGGTGGCGGTCAGTGATTCATGCCCATACAGCGCCTCGGTGCCACCCATGTCGCAATACCACTCGTCAATGCTCGACGCCTGCACCAAGGGCGTGAACTGTCCGAGCACCTGCGCGATGTCGCGGCTTCGCGCACTACACGCACGCCGAGGGACGGGCACGCACGTGGCCGTTGGACACAGTTGCAACGCGCGCGCGATGGCCATGCCGGAGCGGACACCAAACGCCCGGCACTCGTAGGAGGCGCTGCACACCACACCGCGCGAGCCGGGGCGACCACCGACAATCAGCAACGCCGCGCGGCCGGCGCCGTCTGGATCTTCCTGACGAGCAACCGCCACAAAGAACGCATCCGCATCGACAAGCAAGATGCGGCGCGGGACGTGCGGCGCAGCGGACGATGGCGAAGGGAAGTCGGAATTCATGGGCAGAACGGGTACGGGCGCCGTCGCGCGCGTGTGAGCGCATGACGGACCCACCGCTTTCTACACGGCGCGAGGCCCCATCGGGCCGTTGTCTACCGCCACGTAGGACGCACCGCGCCCGCGAGCGGCCACCGGCCACTGCGTTTCGACCGCATCGCCACGTACGCCAATGATCTCATCAAACAAATGCACCACGATGCACACGTGATTGGGGACGATCCGCACCTGATCGCCGAGGCGCGGGCGCCAGCTGCTTTTGGTGAGGTCGAGAATGCCATGCTCTTCTGACAGTCGCGCGACTACCACCTCCGGATGATCCAGCAGCGCGCCGTACCCGTCGCCCTCCGCGCGCAGCGGCTCGCGTCCGAGAGCCTTGGTGCCCGCGTCGATCACCGCCTGGCCTTTCACGGAAGTACTCACGACGGTGGCCAGCACGGTGAGCGCGCAATCATCCCAATCGCAGGCGCCCATCAGCGCCGTGGTGCGATCGTTGTAGACGTAGGTGCCGGGACGCACTTCCGTCACGCCCGCGACTTCGTGCATACGCCACGCCGCGGGAGTAGAGCCACCGCTCACCACGCGCGCCGACAACCCCGCGTCACGGAGCGCATCCGTGTATGTCGCGAGCACGGTCGCCAACCGGGTAAGCGAGGTGCCTTGGTCGGTGATGTTTTCACGGATATGTCCGGGATAAAACAGGACGCCGGCGTAGTCGAGATGTTGGGAGTCGTGAATCGCGCGGGCCAACGCGACGGCTTTGTCGGGGTTGGTTACGCCAACGCGGTGCATGCCGGCATCGAGTTCGACATGCACCCGGAAGCGTCGATGACCCAGCCGAGCGGCCACGGAGAGGGCGGGAAGGGCGGCCGCGTCGTCGGCCGCCACGGCGACCCGCACCCGCTCAGGTAGTCGCGCCAAACGTTCCAGCCGCGCGGCACCGACGGGGGGATACGCCACAAGAATGTCCTCGCAGACCTCGGACATCACCTCGGCCTCGCGCAGCGTGGCACAGGTCAGCCCGACGGCGCCGTGACGAAGTTGCTCGGCCGCGATGCGCGGAGACTTGTGGGTTTTGACGTGCGGACGCAATTGCAGGCCATGGAGGGTGGCGTACGCCGCCATCCGGTCCAGATTTAGCGCCATGCGGTCGAGGTCCACGACCGGCACGGGCGTTTCCAGTTGCTGCAGAAATGTCGTCATGCCGCCTCCACCATATCACGCTCCGTCGATGCCAATACCCATGTCTGAACGCACTTGGACGCCGATCACCCTTCCCGACCTGCCAGCACCGGCGGGAGCCTACTCTCCCGGTGTGCGGGCGGGCAACCTCCTGTTTGTGTCTGGCCAAACACCACGCGATCCGGGCACCGGACAGATCGTCGGCACAACGATTGAAGAGCAAACGCAGGTGACGTTGGCTAATCTAGCGCGGATTATCACGACTGCGGGCGCGAGCCTGTCGCAGGTGGTGAGTGTCACGGTGTATCTGGCCGATGAAAACGACTGGGGACGGTTCAACGAGGAGTACAAGGCATTCATGACGCCACCGTACCCGACCCGCGCCGTCGTGGGTGCACAGCTGCGTGGGATCCTCGTGGAGATTTCTGCCATCGCGTATATCCCGTGACCGATGCGTCCGAGGCGCTGGGACTGGGACTGGGACGCACGCGTGAGCGGCTGACGCCGCGCACGGCGCGCTACGTTGTGCTCGGCGCAGATCCTGCCACGGCGCGCCGCATCTGGTTTGTGCTGCATGGATACGGCATGCTCGCGGCGCGCTTCGCGCGTCCCTTTGCCTCGGTGATTCCGGCCGACACGTGCATCATTGCGCCGGAGGCATTGTCGCGCTTCTACCTTGAGATGCCGCGCGTCGACGGCAGTCACTTGCAGCGCGTGGGCGCCACGTGGCTGACGCGTGAATCGCGCGAGACGGAAATCGCCGATGCCCATCGCTGGCTGACGTCGGTGCACGATGAGGTGGTTGAGGAAAGCACCCGTGCGCGCGGCGAGCGCCCCCTCACGGCCGTCCTCGGCTTCTCGCAGGGGGTCGCGACGGCGATTCGATGGATTGCAACCGGCGCCGTCTCGCCCACGATGTGTGTCGCGTGGGCCGGTGGTCTGGCCACGGATGTGGATCCGCACGCGTTTGCCACCGCCATGCGCGCCGCTGAACTGGTGGTGGTGTCTGGGACGGCTGATCCGTTTGCGACGGATGCAGTTCGAGAGATGATCGACCGCACGGTGCGCGCGTTGCCGGTACGATCGCGATTTCTGTCGTTCGACGGCGCCCACCATCTTGACGCGCCGCTGCTGGGTGCGTTGTTGGCCGGGCTTGGCGAGTCTCCCGGTTCGGGACTTCGGACGGAACAGGGCATGTGAGCGACGCCTCAACGCCGGACCAGCGCAGCGTTGCCGTGTTGATCCACGGCGGCACGATGGCGCGCCGCACCACGTTGACACGTGCAATTCGTGAGGCACCAGGACTCGGCACCGTGCGCGTACGGGTCTCGTCTCGCGCGGCCGAAGCGGCGAAGTGCTTGGCTGATCCTGCGATCGTTGCCGTATTCTTCGTGGACGCAGCGACGGATGTCGCCGCCGTTCGTCGCGCTGCAGAAGCTCGGGCCCTTGGCCGACAGTGCTATACGCTGGAGCCACGCGACGACGGTGACGTGGTCGTGCGCCTCGTGCGCTCCGCCGTCGAGGCGCACGTCGACCAGGCGCACGTCGAATAGGCGCGCGCACATGGGCGCAAACGACGCGGGCCTATTGATCCCCTTTCAATTTCCGGAGTTCGCGCCGATCCCGTTTCCCGGGCCGACTGTCGCCAAACGCGAAAGCGGTCGGCATGGACTTGAGCTGTGTGTGCACGGCCTGGCGTTTCGCCACGCTGTCTGCGGGTTCTTCGTACAGCGTCTGGGCAATCTGCGCAGAGCCACGTCGCTGGGCGATGTGGCGCACAATGAGCTGCCATTCATACGGACCATCACGCAATCGGATCCGGTCGGCCGCCTGCACTAATTTTGAGCGTTTGGCGCGTTCGCCGTTGACCTCGACTTTTCCGCCGTCGATGGCATCCGCCGCCAGCGACCGTGTTTTGAAGAAGCGCGCGGCCCACAGCCACTTATCCAAGCGGGCTTTACCCGCGGGCGCATCGTCGGATTCGTCATCGGGTGCGTGGTGGCGAGCGCGTTGACTCATCACCGCCCTCCGTCTGGCTGCCAGGTCGCGTCGCCCTCGATGTCATCATCACGATCGTCGTCGTCGATGTCACTGTCGTTCATGTCGGCGCTGCGCAGGTGCTGCGCTTCGGCGTTCGTCACCTCACGCACACGCGTCGCCGCGCCGACGTACACCGCGCGAACCGGTGGCGCGGTTTCCGCCCGGGCATGTTCCTCGAAGAGCGGGATCAATGCTTGCAGCGACGCCAACAGCGTTGGCGCGTCGCTGGTCGCGGGCACCGCCTGCAGCATGGCGGTCACGGTGTCACACGCGTGTGCCATGGCCATGGACATGGCGGCGTCTGGTCCCGGCTGTGCCGGCGCCGCTCGCAGTGCCGCGGCCCGCGCTCGCAACGTGTCGGCGTCCGTACGGAATCGATCGAGGAGATAGGCAAGCATGTGCGACGGTTATTGAGGGGAGCCGAGTTCTTCGCGGGCAGTCCGAAAGGCGCTCATCCAGGCTTCGCTGACCACCAGCGGGGCAATCCCAAGCCCGCTGCACCGCGCGCGCAAGTCATCAAACCAGCCGTAATCCATCGCATCGGCAATGTCGACCAGTTTGCCCAGCGCGAGCTCGCGGTCCGTCAATGTATCGGAGAGCATCGTTGGCAGCCGGAGCCGATCGGCAAGGTCCGCCGAGGAGATCCCGAGCGCAAATTCGGCCACGGACAAGAGGCCGGCGAGTGCCCGTGCCCGCGGGTGTGGCGCGCTGTCCAGCGCGGCGCCCAAACGCTCCAGCATGCGGGCTCGACGAAGCGCGATCAGCGCCAAGTCCGGATCATTCGCGGCTTCGGCGAGCATACGCGCCGTGACGACAAGCAAGCGTTCCATGACGGCATCGCGACCCAGCACGTTCAGTGCGTGCGTCACCGATCGCGGACCGCGAACGCCCATCGATGATGCACTGATCGCGCGGAGCAAGGAGGCGCCCAGCTTCTGGTCGTCGTGCACGTACGTGTCAAAGGCGCTGTCGACGGGACGTCCATCCGCATACGCGGCAAGCGTGGCAAGCGCGCGCACACACCCGTCTTCGGCAACGTGGTCAACTGGGGTCGCGGCACCGCGCGCCAGAAGGCGACCGCTGAACATCGGTGCTCCGGTCGCGAGAATGCGATGGCGCGTGGCGCGATCGTCGACGTTGCGAATCAGCGGGCGAAGGCCGGCGGTGAGGACGGCGCGCATGCGGTGTTCCAGCAAGGCCGGTGTGGTCTTTGCGGCGTCCAGTACGATCATTGCGCCGGTCAGCGCATTGGGCAGCGGCGCGCCGTCCGGAAAGCCGCTGAGCGCAAAGTGCAGACCGCTGCTGACCAGCCGCTCTACGACTCGACGCGTCGCCATATCATCAAGCGCGTCGGTGGCGAGCAGCCAGACGGCGTCGGTTGATGCAAATCGGGTCACGGCGCCATCGCGCAACAGCGCCGGTGTGATCGGCACCACGAGGCTGCGTCCGGTCAGTCGCGTGAGTGTTGGAATCGCCTCAAGGGCCTGCCGTTCGCGCGCCTCCTCGTCGGTCACGCCGCGCCGTTCGTACGCTGGGCTGGATGACACGGCAAATCCCACGATCCGCTCGCGTCGGTCGCGCAGTGGCAAGAGGGTGGTCAGCATGATGTGCGTCGCGGCGATCAGGAACGCGCGTCTTCGGGCGCGCCAACGTGGCGCTGTGCCATGACGGCGTTCAGATACGCGGGATCGTCGGTCACCTCCCTCACGAGGAACGGCGCCAGCCACTCCGGAATCGGAACCTCCTGTGCCGTGTCCTGCAGTTCTACTTCGGCGAGCACGAGGTCTCGGTCCAGAAAGACGTCGATCTCCCAGGTCAGCGCACCCTCGACCACCAGATGTCGCCGTTTGTGGATGCGGGCAGCGCTTGTCAAAGGCCAGAGCGCGTCGAAGAGCTCGGCGCCGACCGGCTCTTCTACCTCAATGCGCGCGCCTGGCCGACCCAGTTTGATCGTCCGCGTACGCTGCACGTCGCCAGTCATCGACACCGATTGACGCAGTCGTTCACGAAGCAGTGTGCCAGGGAGCCAGCCTTGTTCGATCCGCAGCGACGGTGCAACGGCCGCACGCGGAGGGAGACCGTGCAACAAGAACTTCCGCTCGATCTCCATGGGCAACTGGTGTGCGAGCGCCACGGCAGCGGCATCGAACGGCGCAGAGTGCGGTGCGACCGCCTCACGAAGCGGAGTGTCATCACGAAGCGCAGCGATCGCGGCCTCCCAAATAGTGGACCGCCGTTCGCTGTGGGTCAGCCACGTCTGCGCAAAACGTGCCATCTGCCCCTCGGCTTCGGCGCGCAGCACCCGCGCGAGTGCGGCGGACTGCATGCGATCCGCTTGCGCCGCGAACAACGTGGCGTCGCGCATGCCGCCCAACGCGTCCTGCCCGTGGGTCAGTAGCTCGTAACACCGGTGGAGGGCCTTGTGTTCGTCGACGTGCGGCGCCAGCAGCGCGCGCATCCGCTTGAACTGCAGCCGTAACCGGTGCAATTGTCGATCGCTGCTCGAGGTACCGTACTGCGCCAGCGCGCCATCAATGCGCCGCCGGCCTTTCGCGAGGCGGTCGGCGACGCGTAGCGCGAAGCGCTGCGCGCGATGATCCTCGCCAACGACATGGCGGGACTGATACTCGCCAAGCGTGCGCGCCAGCTCCAACGCGTGCGCATCCAGATGACGGGCAAAGGCCCGCGAGAGGCGCTGTCGCTCATGCTCCGGGCTCGCCACGACCAAGCGGTGTTGCCATGCGGAGGCCTCGGCGCGCGCGTCCGCCGGCAACTTCGCGTCCTGGGTCTCAAGCCACTCCGCGCGCACGTCGCGATCGCGCAGGGCGTTCGAGGCCGCGTTCAGCTTTCGCAACGCTGACAGATAGGTGTTGTATTGCTCGAGCTCCAGCAGGCGCCGGTGTTCGCGCAGCGTTGCCCGCAGGCGGCGAAGCGCGACGCGCGCGCGATGCAACGCGGCCGCTTCGTCGTGGTCGCCCGCGTCGCTCTCGCCAGTCGCGTCATCACGCGGCGACCCGCCACAGGCGCCTGCCGATTCGGCCCAGGCAACGCGCGCCGCCATCAGTTGATAAAGCCAATGGAGCGAGACCACGCGTGCGCCCTCGACCGCCGCCAAGGGCAGTGCGGACGGGGCGAGTGCGGCGATGTGCGACGGCGAAACGACGACGCGCCCCGTCACTGGTCATCACTCGCGTCGACGAAGACATCGGCCGATCCGTCGTCGTGATAGGTCACGCTGACGTTCCATGGGCGACAGCACACCGAGCAATCCTCGACATACGACTGGTGGGACCCTGAGCCCGGGTCGAGCGTGATTTCCACGGATTCGCCGCAGTAGGGGCACGACACCACACTTTCACCCTCCGCGACGCCATCGCCCAAGGGAAACTCCTCGTCGAGATTCTCTTCGACATCCTCGTCGACATCCTCGCCGACATCCTCGTCGAGATCCTCGTCGAGATCCTCGTCGAGATCCTCGTCAAGGCCATCGTGGCCTGCATCGTCGAAGTCATCCCCCGAAGGGGTTCCAAACTCGCTGCGGTAAGTGTCGGCCATCGTGAGCGGCGTGGCGAGGGGGTCCCACGCGTGTGGTTGATCCATTGTCTGCGATAGGGGCTTCGGTCTCCACGCAATATACCGCCTCCCGCTGTTCCATTGGCGGCGAGATTCCGTCCTCACAGAGGACGGCCAGGCGTCCTCCAGGGTGGACGACTCGCTAAATGGTGAAGAGCTATCTGATTGCCACGTAACCACTTGAGTGCTCAGTGACAAAAGGTCCACGATCTGCAAGTGTGGCCTGCGTCACCATCGCACCCAGAGGATTCCATGACGGAGCTGCCCCATCCCATGTCCCAACGTCTCCCGATGTTCGCTCGGCACCGACGCGCTGTCGTTCGTATCGGCTTGGCACTTGCCGCCGCCGCCCTCCCGGCCGCCTGTAACAACACGCGGGTGTCACGCATCGACCCCACCTCTGTCACCGACCTCTCCGGTCGCTGGAATGACGCGGACTCGCGCTTGGTCGCGAACGCCCTGATCTCGCAGTCGCTCGACGCCGCATGGTCGAAGCAGTGGGCCGAGACGCACGGTGGACGGACCCCCACGGTGATTGTGGGCGGGTTTGCCAACCGCACGCTGGAGCACATACCGGTTACCACATTCACCCGTGACCTTGAGCGCGCCTACGTCTCGTCTGGAGCGGTCCGTATCGTTGCCAGCGCCGATGAACGCACAAGCGTGCGCACCGAACGCGCGGATCAACAGGCCAACGCCGTCGCGGACACCCGGGCGCGCGTGGCGATGGAGCAGGGCGCGCAGTTCATGCTGCAGGGTGATGTGCAGGCGATTGAGGATGCGCAGGGTCGCGAGCGCGTGGTGACGTACCAGATCGATGCGACGCTGGTGGACCTCGAGTCGAACGCCAAGGTCTGGGTGGGCCAGCATCGCATCAAGAAGCTGGTGGATCGCCGTCGCATTGGCTGGTAGGCTCACTTCCATGTCTATACAGGATTCCCTCATGCACACTTCGATATCCTCCGCCTTGCGTCGCTCACAACTCGGGCGCCTGTTGACGCGACGTGTCGTACCGGTCGCCGCCGTGGCGCTGTTGGTGCTGGCTGGCGCGTGTAACGGTCCGCGTCGTATTCACGAAAATGCCGTGTTGTTGACCGGTGATCGCGTGACCACCGCCGACGCGGCCATCGCCGACGCTCGCGAACGTGAACGCACGTCGCAACAGGCGTCGCGCGCGCGCCAGGATTCCATTGCGGCGAATGCAGCATCCACCTGTGCCCCGGCGATCTGTGCGGCCATCGGACGTGGTGAGGTCGCATTGTCCATGACCGAAGTGCAAGTCCTCGCGGCGACCCGCACGTCACCATCCGCATGGACCGTGCGCCGCAGTGGTACCGCGACGATCATGACACCGGCGACACTGGACGCAGCTCCGCGTGATGCCGCGGGATCATTGGCGCTGGTGCAGTTGACCGACAATCGCGTCGCGAGCGTAAGCTGGCAGGAGCGGAGCGGACTGCGCGTGGTGAGCTCACCGGCCGATACCACGTCCACCGCTCGCAGTCGCGCGCTTGCCGACGCGATCATTGGTGAAGGCGACGACTTTATTCTGGCGGGTGACCGCGTTCGAGCACTTGAGCGCTACGACCGTGCCCTCGTGCTGCGGAGCGACGATGCGCTGCTGAACTACAAGGTGGCGCAGCTGCTGGATCAACAGCTCCGACCCATCGAAGCGCTCATGCGGTATCAGAAGTTCCTGCAGCAGCTTGAGCTGCAGCGCATCGACGCGATCGGAACGCAGCAATCCAAACTTGCCGAGGCCATTGCCCTCGCGCAGCAACGGATTGTGGTGCTGGACCGGCGTACCCGGTAGGCGGAGCAGCCGCCATGCGCCGCGCGCGAAGTGCCACGTCCATCGTGGCGGTACTGTGGCTTCTGCCGCTGTCGAGCTGCACAGGGCTCTGGCGCAGCACGGCGCGCGCGGTCGACCGGGCACCAAACGGCCTGTCTCGCCCCGACGATGCACTGCGTCGCGTGTTGACGGCGGGCAGTTACGCGGACGCCTTCTCGCGGACGCAATCGGCCAAGCGCGGCGCGCCAACCGATGCGCTGCTGCGCGCGATGTACCGGGGACAAACAGGGTACTACGCGGGTCGCTATGCGGAGAGCGCGCACGCGTTTGCCGAGGCCGACCGGCTGGCCGAACGACGCGTGACAAAGAGCCTGTCGCGTGGTGCAGCGGCGCTGCTCTCGAATGATCTTGCGCTACCGTACGTGCCGTCTCGCACAGAACGGCTGTTCCTTCGCTACTACGGCATGATGGCGTACGCGCGCGCAGGCGATGGTGAAGCCGCGGCCGTGGAGGCGCGCAGACTCGGTCGCGCGTTGGAGGAGCAATCGGTGGATCTCGACGACGGCGAGCGCACGCTCCATGCGGTGATGCGCGATGCGGCGGGTGCCGTGTTTGAGAGCGCGGGTGAGGAGAACGATGCGCTCGTGTCCTATCGGAATGCCGGGTTGCTTCGTGGTATGTCGCGCGCCGACGTCGATACCATTCGACTGGTCTCGGGGTCGCCGGACAGTACGACGGTCGTGCTCTTCGTGGAGAGCGGGTTTGTGGCCCACCGCGTCGACCGCACGATCGCCTTTGGCCTCGACGAGAGCGATGTGTACGATGGCGCGCCAGGGCCGAGGCGAACGCGACGGGCACTCACACCGACGATCGGCGCGGTTCCTGTTCCCACGACCTTCGGGAATACTCCCACAGAACCGGTGAAGCCGATCAACGACACGGCGGCGGCACCCTTCCCCACGGGCGCCACGGTTACGCGCGCGGTGGCGGCGGCAGTGGTGGCTGGCAGCACGCCAGAGCTCCGAACACCCGAGTCACTCGCCTCACGCGTTGACCGGTGGTTGAATGCACAGCCAGATGGCGGTCTGTTCGCTGCTGACGACGCGGATACGCAAAACGCGTGGACGTCCGGTCGAACGCTGCGTGCGGGTCGTCTGGACGCGTCGCAATGGTTGCGCATGTCGTGGCCGGCGCTTGTGCGGTCGGTCATGCCATCCTCGCAAGTCGCCATTGAGCTGAGCGCGATACCGCTCGCCATCGTAAATGCAGCAACGCGCACGTCATCGCCGAACGAGTCCACGGCAGGGATCCATGGACTGGTGAGCGAGCGTGTGTCGCCCGCCGCAGACGTGTCGCGAGCGGTCGCGTCTGACCTTCGTCGCGCGCGGCCCGCCATGCTGAGTCGGATGGTGGCGCGCGCCGCGGCGCGGACCGTGTTGGTCGAGGCCCTCGATGACAAGCACGAGTGGATTGGTGCCATGGTGGGGTTTGCCAGTCGTGGCATGGAGCGCGCCGACACGCGCTCGTGGCAACTCCTGCCCGGGTCGTTGCAAGTCATTCGACTGCGCGTGCCCGCCGGCGACTACCAACCGGTTGTGCGCGTGGGCGAGGGGCTGGAGCGCATCGCCGTGCGACTGGCCCCGGTCGCCGCAAAGGCGGGGCGTCTTGCCGTGCTCGACACGCGGGTGTGGCGGGATGCGTCGGCCATGGTTGCCGCCACGCCGTGACGACTTAGTCGTCGCCGTCCCGGCGCCGTTGGTTTTTGGTGTCGGAGCGTTTTCGCTTGTCGTCGAGCCGGCGATGGACCGAGGCCCGCGTGGGCCGCGTGGCTTTCCTCGGCGGCGCGATGACCAGAGCGCGTGCGAGAATGCTGGCAAGCCGTTCCGTCGCCGCCTTGCGATTCTGCTGTTGACTGCGATACTCGCCCGCGACAATGCGAATGAATCCCTCGCCGTCGATGCGCGAGGCGAGCTTCGCGAGCACACGGGAGCGCTGCTCGTGGCTGAGGGCGCGCGTGGTGCGCACGTTCCAGCGGAGTTCGATGCGGGTCGCGCTGCGATTCACATGCTGACCGCCGGGACCGCTGGCGGAGACGGCACGAAGTGACAGTTCTACGCCAGGGATACGAACGCCGGGAGCAACGTCTACGCCGGGAGCGTCGAGCGGGGCGTCTTCATCCGTCATCGGGGGGCCTTGCAGGGCGACTTGGTGAGTTGCGCCAGAATCATCGCGGGTGTGGGTCGACGGTCGCTTGCGGGTGCCTCGAAGATCGCGACGTACTCCTCGCCGTTGCGGGACAGAGAACGTTCCACGTAGCCGACCGCCTTCAGTTCGCAGCGGAGCAATGTGATCGGCGTGCCGTGTCCAAAGGTCGGTCGCTCGAGGTCAAGGATCACGAGCTTGCCGCCAGGCTTCATGGAGGTGGCGAGATTCCAGAGCACACCGAAGGGCTGCTCGATCTCGTGATACATGTGAATCATGAAGGCAAGATCAAGCACGCCGGTCGGGAGCCGAGTATCGTGGGCGTCGCCCAACACCACGGTGACGTTGGCCAAGGGGATGGCGCGCACCCGGCGCTGCAGCAATGACAGGTATGACGGCACGATGTCCTGCCCGTACACTCGGCCCCGCGGCCCGACCATTGGAGAAAGCCGCGCCACGTAGTAGCCATCGCCGGCGCCGATGTCCGCCACCGTCATGCCGGGCGTGACTGCGGCCAGCGACGTCACGCGCGTGAATTCACCGGCGTTGTCGCGATCGTCCTCATCCGTCCAGCGCGGCGCGACAATATCGGCAACCGGTCGAGCCGGAGCGGGGAAAAGCGTTGCCGCCGCGCCGGGAGGGGCCGCCGGGACAAGCGTGTCTTGGGCAACCGCGCACGCAACCACCAACGCCGACATGCTCACGCCGCGTCGTCGGGACACCCAGCGCGCCATCCGCCGGATCATCCGAGCGACGAGCGATGGCAACACGCTTTCTCGCCCACTGCTATGTCGCTCCATGTTCTCTGCTG
This sequence comes from Gemmatimonadaceae bacterium, assembly GCA_031421995.1. Classification (GTDB taxonomy): domain Bacteria; phylum Gemmatimonadota; class Gemmatimonadetes; order Gemmatimonadales; family Gemmatimonadaceae; genus Gemmatimonas. The sequence continues at coordinate 4,767 of JANOPS010000554.1, read as the reverse complement.
CCATGTTCTTTCGTTCCAATCTCGCTCCGTTTGTGTATGCGCAGCGCGGCCACGCGCCGCCCGTCCATTGCCACCACTTCCAGTTCACCGCCGGGATAGCCTACGCGGTCGCCGACCCGTGGCAAACGCCCCAGCGCGCCAAAGGTATAGCCGCCCAACGTCGTCCAGTCGCCATCGGGAATCGGCAGCTTGTGATCGGACCGAACGTCTACCAGCGACATGGATCCGGCCAGCTCCAATACGCCGTCAAACAGCAGGGCGTCTCGTGACAGAGGATCGTATTCGTCGGCGATGTCACCCATCACTTCCTCGATCAGATCTTCCATCGTCACGATACCCGCCGTGCCGCCGTATTCGTCGAGCACCACGGCCATGTGCGCCCGTGTGCGTCGCAAATCATCCAACACCCGCTCTGCCGCCCGAGTCGCTGGTACAAAGAGCGGCTCACGCAGGTGCTCCGTCAGCTCAAAGTGCGTCGGGTCTTCGTGCAACCAATAATCCTTTGCCAGGAAGACGCCCACGATATCGTCGGACGTTTCGCGATATACCGGATAGCGCGAAAAACGCTCCGTGCGCAGGATCTGAATCAACTCCTCGCGGTCGACGTCCTCGGCGATCGCCACCATCTCGGTACGCGGTCGCATCACATCGACCGCTTTCTTATTGTGAAAGTCGAAGACGCCGGCCAGCATCGCGCTGTCGGATTCGTCGAGCGTGCCGTGCGCACGCGCCTGCATGACCAGCAGACGCAACTCTTCGGGCGAGTGCACGTGCCCACCTTCCGATGCCGGTTCGACGCCCAACAGCTTGAGGAGTCGATTCGCCGTGCCGTTCAGGAACCCGATGAACGGCGACATGATGCGCGAAAAGAGCATCAAGGGGCGCACGACCAAGCGACTGACCTTTTCCGGGACCGCGAGCGCAATGGACTTGGGCGCCAGTTCACCCAACACGATATGCAAAAACGTGATGACCAAGAAAGCCACCGCGATCCCGGCGCCCGTGTGCAGCGCGCCAGTGGCTGGCTCGACGCCGACCAGGTGCAGTGCCTTGTCGACGAGCCCGGCGATGGCGGGCTCACCAATCCATCCCAACGCGAGCGAGGCCAGCGTAATGCCCAACTGGGTTCCTGAGATATACCGATCCAGCTGCGAGAGCGCTTTCTGCACGATCTTCGCCGCACGGTCGCCCTCCGACGCCATTTGGTCAATGCGACTGCGCCGCACCGCCACCAACGCAAACTCGGCCGCCACGAAGAACGCATTGAGCAACACCAGCGTCAGGACCAGCAGGAGTCGAACGGCGCCGCCGGACACAGACAGCTCCTCGGGGAGCTGGCTGGACGAGATCTCTATGAACATGGCCTAAAAGAAACGGACTGAAGGGATATTCGTCAGTGTTCTGACTCCCCCAGACTCGTGCATTTTGCAAGACTGTGCCCCTCGCCGAGGGTCTTGCATTGTGCCACACCCGTTTGGGATCGACCTTCCATCCCACTGGGAGCGGTCTGGCGCCGGTCGCGCCGGGCCGCTCACGAGCTTCGGTGCGATACACCCCCGCCATTTCTCAGGCCGTACCGCACGACATGTTGGACCCGCGCCGCATGCTGCGCTGGGTCTGGTTGGGCCGTATCGTGCTGTCCTGCGCGATCTTGGTGGCGGCGGTGTTTGTCTGGAACCGCGCCGAGCCGAGCGACACGCTGATCGCGACGCTCACCTTTGCCATTGCGACGATTACCACGGTGGGGTCGGTGCTCTATGGCGAGATCGAGCATCGGGTGTACGGGCCGACGTTCTATGGAATTCAGTGCGCGGTGGATCTGGCGCTGGTGACGGCCATCGTGCACATCACCGGCGGGTGGAACTCACAATTCGCCGCGCTCTACATTCTGGTGATCGCCGCGTCGGCACTCTTGCTGCCGTTTCGCGGCGGCATGGCGGTCGCCGCGGGCGCCTGCATTCTGTATACCATCGATGTGTTGTGGTTGCGACCCAGCATCACGCCCGGTGGCATGTCCGTGCAGATTGGGGTGTTCGTCGTGGTGGCCATCGGATCGGGTCTCGTGGCGATGCGCCTCCGTCAGGCGGGCGCGGGCCGCGAAGAACTCGCCGCGCAGCTCGTCAAGGTGCAGCTTGAGGCGGCGGATATTCTGCGCACGATTCGTTCCGGTATTGTGACGGTCGATGCACAGGGTCGACTGCTGTACGCCAATCCCGCAGCGACCGAACTGCTTGGCCTGAATCTGCGCGCGCTGACCGGTCGTCCGGTATTGGAGGCCCTGCGCGCCGTGTCTCCGGAGCTGGCGCAACTGCTGCAGGAGTCCTCGCGCGACGGCGTTCGGACCACACGCGCGGAAGGGAAGATCCGGCGTGACGGCGACGAGGTGGAGATTGGCGTCACGACCACCGTCTCCGATGCGCTTGACGGCGGCGTGCGTCATAGCGCGACCGCGATCTTTCAGGACATCTCGGACAATAAACGACTGCAGGCCCTCAATGTGCGCGCAGAGCGATTGCAGGCCGTGGCCGAACTCAGCGCGTCGCTGGCGCACGAGATCCGCAATCCGCTCGCCTCGATTCGCAGCGCCAGTGAACAGCTGGCGCGTCGTCGCTCGCTCGAGACGCTGCCGGTCGACGATGATGAACGCGTACTGCACGGCTTGGTGGTGCGCGAAACGGATCGACTGAGTCGCCTACTGGCAGACTTCCTGGACTTTGCGCGTGCGCGCGTGACGCGTGTCGCCGCGCTCGATGTTGGCGTCATGGTCAATACGGCGGTACAGCTGGCGGCGTCACATCCCGATCGCGCAGCCGGCGTGGCGTTGACCGTCGACGTGGCGCCCGATGTGCCACTGGTTGTGGGCGACGAAGATCTTCTGCATCGCGCAGTCTTCAACCTTGTGCTGAATGGCATTCAGGCGGTGCAAACGACCGGGCGTGTGCACGTACAGGTTGAGCGCGCCGCCCGCGGGATGTACCACGTGCCCGGCAACACGTTGGCGGCTGATACGTTGGTGGCCATCACGGTAACGGACAACGGCGCCGGAATCCCCGAGCATCTCCGCGACCGCCTGTTCGAGCCGTTTGTAACCGCCAAGGTTGGTGGAACGGGCCTTGGCCTCCCGGTGGTGCATCGCGCAGTCGAGGCGCATCGCGGCGTGGTCCTCGTTGATAGTCTGCCGCAGGGCACGCGATTCACAGTGCTGCTGCCCGCCGTCGCGTCCATGCACCCATCGTCTCACAGCGGCCCTCCATCGCTCAGCGAGTGGGGAGTGGTGAGCCTAACAGAACCACTCGTGTCTGATCGTCCTCTCTTCTCTGGAGCTACATTGTGATCGCACCCGCCGTGTCTTCCGCCACACCGCGAGTGCTCATCGTCGACGACGAAACGAGCATCCTCGACTCGCTCCGCATTCTGCTGAAGGGCGAGGGATTCGTACCTCATACCGCGCAGGGCGGTCGGCAGGGACTGGAACAGTTGCAGGCGCTGCAACCGGACATCGTCCTGACCGACGTACGCATGCCCGATGTCACGGGTCTGCAGGTATTGAATGCCGCGCGCCAGCTGGATCCAGATATTCCCGTGATCCTGATGACGGCGCAGGCCACGCTGCAGTCGGCGATGCAGGCCGTGAACGAGGGCGCGTACTACTACATCCAAAAGCCCTTTCGCAACGATGAGCTGCTGGCGATTCTGCGTCGCGCGTCCGAGCATCGGCAATTGCGTGCTGAGAACCTGGTGTTGAAGCAGGAGATCCGGCGTCACGAACGCAGTGCCTCGATGCGCCCGATCGGACGCAGCAAGCCGTGGCTTGACGTCCTGCGCTTGGCGGAGACCGTCGCGCCGACGGATTCCACGGTGTTGATCACCGGTGAGTCCGGCACAGGCAAGGAAGTGATCGCCCGCTACATTCACGACTTGTCGGCGCGTTCGCCGCACTCGTTCCTGTCGATCAACTGCGGTGCGTTGCCGGAATCACTGCTGGAAAGTGAGCTGTTCGGTCACGTGAAGGGGTCCTTTACCGGCGCGGTGAAGGACAAGACCGGCTTATTCGCGGCCGCGCAGAGTGGATCGTTCTTTCTCGACGAGATCGGTGAGACTACCCCGTCCACGCAGGTGAAGTTGTTGCGCGTGCTGCAGCAGCGCGAAGTGATTCCGGTGGGTGCCACCGAGGCGCTCGCGGTGGACGCACGCGTGATTGCGGCCACCAATCGCGATCTGGAAGAGGAGATCAAGCGTGGGCACTTCCGTGCGGATCTGTTTTATCGCTTGAACGTAATCGCGGTGCATTTGCCGCCGCTGCGAAGCCGTGTAGAAGACATCTCGATTCTGGCGGAGTCGTTCCTGGCCCGGAGTGCAACGCAGCGCAATGAAAAGGTCAAGGCGCTCGACGAGGATACGCTTGATATTCTTCGTGCGTATCCGTGGCCCGGCAACGTGCGCGAGTTGGAGAACGCCCTCGAACGTGCGGTGATTCTGACCACCGGCGACAGCATTTCACCCGACGCGCTGCCAGAGCGTATCACGGCCCGTCGCGCAGAGTCGCTGGTGAGTGAGCGCGCGCCCACGACGCCCACGTTGGAGGCGATTGAGCGGGCCTACATACAATGGGTGCTGCAGAACGAGGGCGGGAACAAGAGTCGTGCGGCGGATATGCTCGGTATCGATCCGTCCACGCTCTATCGCAAGCTGGCCCGATACGGGGAGGCGTAGGCATGCGTCGCGCGAAAGGATTCACGCTCGTCGAGCTGTTGATCGTGATTATCA
>JANOPS010000553.1:0-1870 GCA_031421995.1 Gemmatimonadaceae bacterium | reverse complement strand
ATGAACTGGCGCGGGAAGCCCCTCGTGGATCTCGCGACCATTGTCACGCTCATTGGTGAGACCACGACGGACGCGGGCCTCCGCGTGCGCTCCGAGGTCGACGACGGCCACTACCCCAACGCGGTCAAGATCTCCGACGACCAGATGGCCCAGTTAGAGCGCACCCCGCACGCGTTTCATGGCGCGTGGAACTACACCCTGCATCCGCGAGGCAGCAGCAAATGAGTGAGTTATTTCATCACAAGCCCTAACCGGCCCCCCTCCGCACATCCATGCAAACGCGCGGGGTGTGGTCGAGTAGCTGCGGCGCATCTGGCAGCGTCACCAACTGAAGCCGCACTTAACCGCGACATTCAAGCTGAGCCGCGACAAAGCGTTCGTCGAGAAACTGGTGGACATCGTCGGGTTGTACGTCAATCCGCCGGATCGCGCGCTGGTGTTGTGTGTCGATGAGAAGTCGCAGATTCAAGCACTGGATCGGACGCAACCGGGCCTGCCGCTCAAGAAAGGGCGGTGCGGGACGATGACGCACGACTACAAACGCCACGGGACGACGACGTTGTTTGCCGCGCTCAGCCTGCTCGATGGCAAAGTGATCGGCGACTGCATGCCGCGCCATCGGCATCAGGAGTTCATCCGCTTTCTCGAGAAGATCAACGACGAAACGCCCGCCGACCTTGTCCTGCACCTCATCGTGGACGACTACGGCACCCACAAGCATCCCGCCGTCAAGCGGTGGTTGAAACGGCATCCGCGTATGCACCTGCACTTCACGACCTCGAGTTCCTGGCTCAATCTCGTGGAGCGCTGGTTCCGCGATCTCACCGCCAAGCGCATCCGGCGCGATTCGTTCGATAGCGTGCCCGATCTCATCGCGACCATCGAGGACTACATCATGAAATCGAACCAGAACCCACATATCTTCGTCTGGACCGCCTCGGTGGAGAAAATCCTGGCAAAGATCGCTAAATGTAAAGAAGCGTTAGACGCACTACACTAGCGTATGCGAAACTTCGTGTCCCGTGAACTCACGCGATTCGTTTGCAGATCCGTGACCGAAAGGCGCAACTGAAACTCGCCGCGCGCATCGCCCAACCAATCCAGCGCGAAGTAATCTGTCTGTATGGCTTTCGCCGCGACGTTGCGATCGAAGGTGACCACCACACGATCGCCGGAACCGCGTTCTTGTCTGATGAGCGTACCCAGCCCATCCAATACGCGAAGCGCGAGTCCCGCAGCCCCAGTGCGTTTCAGGCGCACGACGGTCACGTCGACGCGATAGCGATTGCCCTCGGCGCCCGCACCGAGTTCGTAGGTCTCCCAGACCACACCGATCTTCTCACCGACGCGATACTCGCCGGTTGATGGCATGAGCCCGAGGTCGCGCCATCGCGGCGCCGCTGCGGGAGGTGTCGCACTGTTCGCGACGACCAACAGCAAATCACTCAGGGCAAAGCCATTCGCCGACGTGATATCAATGCCGGTCGTTGCATTGGCCGCACGCTGTTTATCGCTCTGTGCCTCAGTGCGGACCGCATCGACGCGGATGAATGCGGCACCTTTCGCGACGCGTCTGGTCCACGTTCTCACACCGCCTTCACCGAGCGTCGCTTTTGACAATGACGTGCGCATTGAATCACGCACGACCGTGCGTGCACTGCCATCAATCACCGCCAAATCCACCCGCAGTGCGCCGTCCACGGTTGCCGAGTCGAGAGCAACACCCGTATCGGCGACGAGCGATCGGAGCGGCAGTCGCGTGACAATAACCACATCGGCCGAGTCACCGGGCGCACGGAACCGCGCCGTACGCAGCGGCAGCGTGTCCACGCGTGTCGGCGCCTGCAGGTTGGCCCATGCCGCTGGCTTC
>JANOPS010000552.1:0-9854 GCA_031421995.1 Gemmatimonadaceae bacterium | reverse complement strand
CTTTCGGCTGTGCGGCGTGCCGACGGAAACCATGCTGACGGTACGCGCCCTCCCCGACGCAGGGCGCGCCGAATCACGCACGCTTCGGCTTGACGCCGACCAAGTCTTTGCGGTGACGGCGTTGGTGGTGGATCTCGCACGCGCGCCGAGCAGTCGGTTGAGCGGTCGTGTCCTCATGGACTCGTCGCGACTGCCGATTGTCGATGCCCAAGTGCTCGTGCCCGGCCTCTCCCTCTCTGTGCGGTCGGATGCGACGGGCGTGTTTACGTTGCCGGACATACCGGCCGGGGCCCATCAATTGATTGTGAGACGCCCGGGTTTTGGCGCACTCGATACGACAATCACGGTAGACGCGGACGGCGATGCTGAGCGCACCGTGTATCTCTCGCGCATTACGGTCTTGGATAGCGTGTCGGTCAGCGCCACGAGAACGGACCGCGCGCTGCTCGAGTTCGAAGAACATCGACGTCTTGGGCTCGGACGATTCCTGACGCGAGACGCGTTGGAGAAGCAAGAAAGCCAACGGATGTCCGAGATCGTGTCGGGGCTGTCTGGGCTTGGTGTAAGTCGTGGGCCCTCGCAGGGCTATGTGCTTAGCAAGCGCTATGTCGTGCCGCCCAGCGCGATCGGGCCTTGCAAAGACGCCAGCGGGAAGAGCCAACACGGATCCGTGTATGTGCCGTCAAACACTGAACGCAGTCAGGGTATCACCTGCGCATGCTACGCCCAAGTGTACTTGGACGGCGGATTGATGAATGGCGGACTGCCGACGCCGCCGTTCAACCTGAACGAGTTATTGACAAGCCAGATCGAGGCCGTCGAATGGTATGCCGGTCCCTCGGAAACCCCAGCACGGTATACTCGGCTCAATGCAGCATGTGGGGTGCTGGTGTTGCACACGCGCCGCCCGGAGAACGTTCGCAAGTAGCGAGCGTGTGGTGCCTAGACCTTGACGCGAGGTGGACGCGTTGGCGCGACCTCGCCCGGTGTTCTATTGATAGGACCGGCGTCCACGTCCCCGCCAAGCGTGCCAGCGAAAGTTCCGTATTATGGTTTACCACAGAACTAATAAATGGCGCACAGTTCGTCACGATCGAGTCAAATCCTACGGGGTGAAGAAGTGATCTGGCGTGGCAGGGGCTCGACGACCCACCCCGCCCCACCCGAGCCCGCCAGCGCCCCCTCAAACCTCCCGCAGAAATCCGAGCCGGCTCGCTTGCCTGCTGTCACGACCGACCGGTCGGTCCGAACGACGTAACGTTCAGTCCACAGCGCTCTTGGCTCTTCCTGCGTAGCCTAAATGGGATAAGTTCGTGTAGTCAATAGAGCGTTCGTCCGATCTCCCCCCCATCGGACCGAACGACGTGCGGCATCCGCCACCCGCGGGCGCCTCAATCTTCGTGGAGTGGCAGCATGAAGGTTTTCCGTACGTGTTCACAATCGATTGCGGTCGCACTCGTGATCTCGACATCGCCGATGTCGCTGTTCGCGCAGTCCCGGCTGTCGGCAACCTCGCCATCGACATCGTTGCGGCTCACGCCAACACGCACCTCGTCGACGTATGCGAGTCACGCAGTTGGCCGACTGGCCTCAACGCCCCGCGCGACAGGCGCCGCGCGATTTGGTGCACGCGGCATTCCGATGTTGGCGCTGACCGACGTGGTCAAGACATACTGCGCCAGTTGCCACAACCCCACGATGAAGCGCGGCAATCTGAATCTGCGCGGCTTTGCGGTTGACAGCGCGTTCACCGACGCCGCCGTGTCGGAAAAGATGATTCGCAAACTCCGCGCGCAGATGATGCCGCCGCCGGGTTCGAAGCGTCCCGGTGGCGACACGTTGCTGGCGCTGGTGGAGACACTCGAGAAGGTCATCGACGAGTCGGCACCGATTAATCCAGGCTCGCGCACCTTCCAGCGCATGAATCGCGCCGAGTACGAGCGCGTGGTAAAAGATCTACTGGGCCTTGATGTGCATGCCGGTGACTGGCTGCCGCTGGACACGAAGAGCGCCAACTTCGACAACATCTCCGACGTGCAGTCGTTGTCGCCGATGCTCTTGGATGGGTACCTGAACGCTGCCGCCGCGATCAGTCGGATGGCGCTTGGCGATCGCAAGGCAGTGCCGGGTCAGGCCCTGTTCAAGACGTCGCCGTTCGATTCGCAGCATCCGTGGGACCATGTTGAGGGCACGCCGTACGGCACGCGTGGCGGCATGGTGATCACGAACAATTTCGCCGCCGACGGCGAGTATCGCTTCAAGTTGAATGTCGGTGGTGGCGTGGGCCGCCCGGTCGAAGATCTGGATATCTCGGTGGACGGTGAGCGGGTCGCGTTGTTGCACTATGATCGCGGCATCTCGCGGAACAACGAATCGGCGGACTTCCCATTGGGTGCTGATTACCTCTCCACTGAGCCCATCAAGATCAAGGCCGGCCAACGCAAGGTCTCCATCGCCTTCATCAAAAAGGCTGAAGGGCCGTACGAAGATCTCTTGAAGCCGTTCGATTGGTCGCGCGCTTCCAGTGGCACGGGTGCCGCCGGCACAACCGAGCCGCCGCCGCTGATGGATGTCATGATCACCGGTCCGTTCAACGTCACGGGCCTCTCAAAGTCGCCGAGTCGTGAACGCGTCCTCACCTGTGCGCCAACCGCAAAGACTGCGCAGCGTGCGTGTGCGGAACAGATCCTCACGCGGTTAGCCTCGCGGGCCTACCGTCGGCCGGCTACGGCGAACGACAAAGCCAGCTTGATGAAGTTCTACGACGAAGGCGCAAAGGGTGATGACGGGTTTGAGAACGGCCTTCGTCTTGGCGTGCAAGCGATGCTCGCCAGTCCGCACTTCGTCTTCCGCTTCGAGAAATCGCCGGCGAATGCCACGGCCGGCCAAGACATCAAGATCGATGACTTCGAATTGGCATCGCGTCTCTCGTTCTTCTTGTGGAGCTCGATTCCCGATCAACGGCTGCAGACGCTGGCCACGCACAAGCGTCTCTCCACACCCGCGGTCTACAATGCGGAAGTGAAGCGCATGCTCGCCGATCCGCGCGCCGAAGCCATGTCGACGCGCTTTGCGGCGCAGTGGCTGCGACTGCCCGATCTTGAGCTGGTGCACCCCGATGCCTTCCTGTTTCCCGACTACGATCTCGCGCTGGCCAAGTCGATGCAGCGGGAGACCGAGCTGTTCTTCCAGGATATCGTCGAAGGTGATCGCAGTGTGCTCTCGATGTTCACGGCCGACTCCACGTTTGTGAACGAGCGTCTGGCAAAGCACTACGGCATCCCCAACGTAACTGGTGGCACGTTCCGCAAAGTCGCTTACGCGGATGATCAGCGTCGCGGGCTTCTGGGACACGGCAGCGTGCTGGTACAAACCTCCCTCGGCAATCGCACGTCGCCGGTGCTGCGCGGGAAGTGGGTGATGGAGGTGCTCCTCGGCACGCCGCCGCCGCCGCCGCCGCCCAACGTGCCCGACTTGGAGCAGACAAACAGCTCGAAGGACGGCCGGCAGCTCACCACGCGCGAGCGGATGGAAATGCATCGCGATAATCCGTCGTGCAAGAGCTGTCACCTGTTCATGGATCCCATCGGACTCGCGCTCGACAACTTCGACGTCACGGGCAAACTGCGGTACCGCGAGAATGGTGCGCGACTGGATACTCGCGGTCAGCTCTACGACGGTGCGCAGATCTCGACGCCGTCGGAGCTCACGAAGGCGCTGCTGGCGCGGCCCGTGCCGCTGATGCGGTCGTTTACCGAAAACATGATGGCGTACGCGCTGGGGCGTCGTGTTGAAGACTACGACATGCCCACCGTGCGTGCGGTCGTACGTGATGCGCAAAGCAAGAACTATCGCTTTTCCGCATTTGTGATGGGCGTAGTGAACAGCAAAGCCTTTCGTAGCCGGCGTGTCGAGACCGTCTCGGCCGACGCTTCCCAGCACTGACCCGATCGACTGACCCGACCTCCCGCGGAGCCTCCATTATGCTGTTCTTGAGCCAGAAGACTCTTCCCCGTCGCACCTTCCTGCAGGGCCTCAGCGCAACCGTTGCGCTGCCGTATCTCGATGCGATGGAACCTGCCGGCAAGTTCCTCGCCAAGGCCGGCGGCGCGAAGGCGGCTGGGCACACGCGGTTGATTGCCATTGAATCGGTGCACGGTGCCGCGGGCTCCAATGCGTGGGGCGCGTCGAAGCATCTCTGGGCACCGGAAGGCGTTGGTCGTGATTTTGCGCTCAAGCCAGAAAGCGCGCTGGTGTCGCTTGATCCGTGGCGGAAGTATCTGAACATCATCAGTAACACCGATTCCCGGATGGCCGAGGCGTTTGAAGCGCCAGAGATCGGCGGTGACCACTTCCGGTCGAGTGCGGTGTTTCTCACGCAATCGCATCCCAAGCAGACGCAGGGTTCTGATCTCTTCGTCGGCACCTCGTTCGATCAGATCGTGGCGCGAAAGATCGGACAGGAGACGCCGATTCCCTCGATGCAGTTGTGCATCGAGAACCTCGATCAGGCCGGTGGCTGCACCTACAACTATGCGTGCGCGTACACCGACACGATCAGCTGGGCGGCGCCCAACGAACCGCTGCCGATGATTCGCAACCCGCGTGCGGCGTTCGATCTCTTGTTCGGTGCCGGCAGCAGCAATGCCGATCGTTCGGCGCGTCGGAAGGACAACGGCAGCATTCTGGATTGGGTCGTGGGCGAGATGTCCTCGCTGAAGCGTCAGCTTGGCGCCAGCGACAAGCGCCGCGTTGATCAATATCTCGAGAACGTGCGTGAGCTTGAGCGCCGCATTCAACAGATTGAGGCGAAGAACACAAGCGGTGAAGAGCGTGCACTACCCGAAGCGCCGTCTGGTGTGCCCGATTCGTTCGCCGAGCACGTCAAGCTCATGTTCGATATTCAGGTGCTGGCCTTCCAGTCGGACATGACGCGCGTCTTCTCGTTCAAGACGGGTCGCGATGCGTCCAGCCGCACGTTCCCTGAGAGCGGCACGAACAAGGGTTTCCATCCGGCGTCGCACCATGGCGGACGCGAGTCGGCGATTTTGGAGTTCAACCAGATCAATCAGTATCACGTGGCCATGCTGCCGTACCTCCTGCAGCGTTTGAAGGAGACGTCCGACGGCGACAGCAACCTGCTCGACAACACGGTCATCATGTACGGGTCTCCGATGGCCGATGCCAACATTCATAACCATCGCCGTTGCCCATTGTTGTTGTTGGGCGGTGGTGGCGGCATGCTGCCGGGCAACGTGCACCTCAAGGCGCCGGACGGTACGCCGATGGCCGACGTGATGCTGTCACTGTTGCATGGCTTTGGGATTGACGCGCCGGTGTTTGGTGACAGCGTGAGTCCGTTCTCGCTCCGCACGCCCGGGGTCTGATTCATGCACCCACGCCTTGGACGTTTCGCGGCCCGCCTCGTTGCGGGCTCCGTGGCCGGTTCGTTCGGCCTGTTGGCTAGCACCGTGCAGGCGCAGGGCAACGCGCAGAACAACGCCGCGCGTGGTTTGGATCGTGCGCCCACGACGACGGCGCGCGTTTCCTCGGCGCGCACCAACGCCGGGGCCGCGCTGGTGGCCGCTGCGGCGCGCGGGGATATGGCCGCGGTGAAGTCGCTCATGGCACAGGGTGCTGATGTCAACGTCGCGCAGGGCGACGGCATGACGGCGCTGCATTGGGCAGCCGAGCGTGGCGACGCCACGCTGGCCGCTTCGCTCCTCAAGGCAGGCGCTCGCGTAGATATGAAGACGCGCGTCGGTGGATACACCGCGCTGCATGTGGCCAGTCGCTCCGCGTCAGGCGCGGTGGTGAAGGCATTGCTGGCTGCCGGCGCCGACGCGCGCACGCCGACGGAAACCGGAGCCTCTGCCATGCACTTGGCGGCCGGCGCAGGCAGCGCCGAGGCAATTCAGGCGTTAGTGGCTGCCAAGGGTGATGTGAACGCGCGCGAAACATCGTGGGGACAAACGCCGCTGATGTTTGCCGCAACGGCGAATCGCGCGGACGCCATCACAGCCCTGCTGAAAGCTGGTGCTGATGCGGCCGTGCGCACACGACCGTTGGACTTGAGTGAAGAACTGACGCGTCAGCAGAATGCAGCCAAGAAGCGTAACGAGATGCTCTTTGCTGCCCTGCCGGAGCAGATGCGTGATTCACTGAAGAAGTCGATGGGCAAAGCGGCTGCCGATCAGGCCGCACAGCGGGCTGCGTTTTTGGGAACAGCCGTACCGTCGGCGACCGCCGAATTCAAGATCGGCACGACGGCGCCGCCAACCAATTCCCTGACGCCGTCACAGATTCAGGCAGCGATTATGGCGGGACGTGAGGTGTTCAACACGCCGGCGGCGCCGAAGCCGATCAATGCCGAAACGGGCGAGTTGCTAGAGGGCAACATCGCGGGGTACGAAGGGACCGTAGGAAGTCTGGGTGGACTGACCGCGTTGTTGCATTCGGCGCGACAGGGCAACACCGCCGCGACGCTCGCGCTGCTCGATGGCGGTGCCAACATCAACGAAGTCTCGGCCACGGACAGTACGTCGCCGCTGTTGATCGCCGCGATCAATGGCCACTTTGATTTGGCGATGCAACTTGTCAAGCGTGGTGCGAACGTCAAGCTGGCCAGCACGGCCGGTCTCACGCCCCTGTATGCGACGATCAATACGTTTTGGGCGCCGCGGTCGCGCTATCCGCAGCCGCAGTCGGTGCAGACGCAGCAGACCACGCATCTCGAACTGATGCAGGCGATGATCAAGTCTGGCGCCGACGTGAACACGCGGCTGAGAAAGAATCTGTGGTTCTTTGCGTTCAGCAACTGCGGGAACGCGAACTGTGGACTTGAGCAGTTGGAAGGCACCACGCCGTTCTGGCGCGCGACGTATGCCGTTGATCTCGAAGCGATGCGCATGCTCAAGGCGGCAGGTGCCGATGACACGATGCCGTCGTTCCGAACGGCCGCCGCGGGCGGGCGTGGGGGCCGCGGTGGCGCGGCTCCGGGACCAGGTGCTGCAGCAATGGCGGCGGGTCGGGGTGGCGCACCTGGTGCCGCCGGCGCTCCGGCTGCGGCCGCGTTCGCAGGGCGCGGTGCGGGTGGCGCTGATGGCCCTGGCGGCCCCGCTGGTGGTCCCATTGATGCGGCGACGGATTCGGCGTCCAAGGCGGTGCCCGCGGGCATCGGTGTGTTCCCCATTCACACTGCGGCGGGAGTGGGTTACGGCAACGGATTCGCCGGGAACTCACACCGGCATGCTGCCGACGGCTGGATGCCGACGCTTCGCTATCTTGTGGAAGAGCTCCACCATGATGTCAATAAGCGCGACAACGGTGGCTACACGCCGCTGCATCATGCCGCTGCGCGCGGCGACAACGAGATGATTCTGTATCTCGTGAGCAAGGGCGCCGATGTGAAAGCGGTCGCGCGCAACTTCCGCACCACGGTCGATATGGCGAACGGTCCGGTACAACGCCTGCGTCCATTGCCGGAGACCATCCAGCTGCTTGAGAAGCTGGGCGCGAAGAACAGCCACAAGTGTGTAAGCTGCTAGCGCACGCAGTGCACTAGCGCGCTGGCTCACGACAGGATGTCAAATGGGGTGAGGTCGCTACCGGCGACCTCACCCCATTGTGCGTTCGGTCCTGTGATCGTGACCTATGATCGTGACCTATGCCGGCTTCTTCTCGCCCGCGATCAGCAGGGTGAGATGATCCTGCGCCTGCTGCATGCCCCCCTCGCCCTCGCCCCAGACCGTCTTCCCGTCGTGATTGATGTCCGATCCGGCAACAAGCTCTTCGCAGAGCGATTGCAACTCACCCACCAACTTCGACCCGTCTTCGACCGATGATGCCGTCTGAATCCGACGCGCCATCGCGATCACCGCGTCGGTACGTTTGAGCGTGTTTCGCGCTGCGGCGATCACATGGGCCGAATGGGTCTTCACATTGGCGGATGCGCCCGCGTTTGCTGCGGCAAATTCGGCGTACATGATCACGCCATCCATGGCGCGTTTCAGCCCGTAGCCCTTGCCCGGCGCCGTTGCCGTCGGCATCGTGGTTGGGTCGATGGCATGCAGCACGTGCCCCGCGTGCATCTTGAGCGCCTGCAGTGTCTGCGGCGCGCGCGTCATGAAGCCCGCGTGCTGCACGGCGACCTTGGCTTCGGTCATGCCCATCGCAATCAGGCCGGACTTGTCGGGCGTGTCCAGATAGCGTGTGCCGATGTACCCGACCGCCATCATCGTCAGGCTCATCGGTGGGCCTGCCTCCGGCGAGGCAACGGCCACCACGCGCCCGGGCAACGGCTGTCCCGTCATGGCGGCGACCATCGAATCGAGCTGATAGCGCGCTCGCGTGTCGGTGCTGACAATAAACCGGCGTCGCTCGAACTCGGCTTCGGTCAGACCGCGCTTGGACAAGGCAGCCGCGACCAGCTGCTGCCGGTTCTTTTGCATCTCGATCTGCGCTTGCGGTGTTTTGTTCTTGACCTGCGCGAGCGCCTTGCCGCTGGAATCGAGCACGACGGCGATCGCCAGTTGCGTCTCCGCGTAGGCTTTCAGTTCAGCGAGAGACAACGCCGACGCGGCAGGGGCGGGCGACGCCGTCGAGGGAGCAGCCGTCGGCTTCGGCGGTGGTGGTTGCTGCGCGCCCAGCGTTGCCGCGATCGCACATAGCGTAACAGCGAACCCGGACGATCGTGCGAAAAGAGCCATGGCGGGGTGTATTGGCAGGGAGTGAGGGTGTCGTCAGAGACCGCGCGCAAAAACCGGCCAGCGCTCGCGAGCAAACACGCGTATCTGTAGCATCGCACCGAAAGCGGCTGAGCGCGACGCCCATCCACCCAAGTTAAGTACGCGCCCAGATACTGGCGCGTTGCACGACTCATGCGCAACGTCTTGGCGTACGATTTCCCCGGATACCCATTTAGGAGAACCGCCGATGAAGCACCCACTTCCGTTTCGTTCATCAACCACGCGGGTGCTCACCGTGCTCGCTGTGGCAGCCGCACTGACCGCTCCGCTGCACGCCCAAGGTGCGCCTGCGGGTCCGCCAAGCATGGGCGGTGGCCAGTGCTCGGCCAATCCCTACAATTGTCCAGATGCGCCCAATCCCGTACCCGCGCCCAACACCGTGTGGCTGGAAGACATGACGTGGATGGACGTGCGCGATGCCATGAAGGCCGGCAAGACGACGGTCATTCTCACCACGGGCGGTATCGAGCCCAATGGGCCGTGGATCGCGCTCGGCAAGCACAACTATGTGCTGCACCAGAATTGCGAAGCGATCGCGCGGAAGATGGGCAATGCGTTGTGTGCGCCCATTCTCAAGTTCGTGCCGGAAGGTGGCGCCGAGCCGCCAACGGGCCATATGCTGTCGCCTGGGACGCTCACGATGCGCGAGGGCACGTTCCGCGCCATTCTGACCGACCTCGTGGTCAGTCTCAAGGCGCATGGTTTCAAGCAGATGTTTCTCATCGGCGACAGCGGCGGCAATCAGAACGGACAGCGTGCGGTCGCCGATTCGCTCAACAAACTGTGGGGCGGCATGCCGCTCGTGGCGCACATCCAGGAGTACTACGACTACGCCGGTGTCGCCGAACACATGAAGAGCAAAGGGTTGGTTGAAGGCAAGAGCGACGGGTTGCACGATGATGTGGTAATCTCGCTCAACATTTTCGCCGATGACCCGAAGGCGATTCGCCTCGATGAGCGGATCAAGGCCGGCAAGGCGTCGATCAACGGCTTCTCGCTCGCCGACAAGAAGAAGAACGCGGCGATGGCCAAGGAGATCATCGAATTCCGCACGGCTACAACGATCGAGGCGATGAACAAAGCGATCGCGAACAAAGGCACGTTGCC
>JANOPS010000551.1:0-10729 GCA_031421995.1 Gemmatimonadaceae bacterium | reverse complement strand
GCGCGTCCGTTGTGGCCGCGGCACATCACTGTGGCGCGCGATAAAATCTCGCCCAATTTGCGCCGCGCCGTATTGGCATCGGAAGACGACCGGTTTTACCTGCACCACGGCATCGATTTCGTGGAAATCGACCAGGCGCTTGAGCGACGCAAACGCGGCGGCAGGCTGCGCGGCGCCTCCACGCTCACGCAGCAGGTGGCCAAGAACATTTTTCTGTGGAATGGTCGATCCTACGTCCGGAAAGGGCTTGAGCTGTACCTGACACTCGTCCTTGAGCTCATGCTATCGAAAGATCGCATTCTCGACCTGTATTTGAATCTGGCCGAGTGGGGCCCCAGCACGTACGGCGCCGAAGCGGCGGCGCAATTGCACTTCGGGAAGAGCGCCGTCTCGCTCTCGAGAGACGAAGCGGCGCGCCTTGCGGCGATCTTGCCGTCGCCAAAACGCTGGAGGCCGACCGGCACCATTGCCTCGCGGCGCGTCGGCGTTATCCTGCAACGCATGCAGTACAAACCCGTGCGGCCACCGCAGACTTCTGACTTCCCATGAGACGCTACCCGCTGCAGTGGACGCCGGCCTTGCTGTTGCTGGCAGCGTGTCAATCCGATGTGCTGGCTCCCAAAGCACCCTCGGCCGCGCCGCTCGGCTCAGCACGATCGGTGGGTATGAACGTGCCCGCACTCGGCCCCTCGATCATCGACGCACCGATCAGCTACGCCGTTGCCCCAATGCTTACGGCGCTCGAGGCAGCGGTCCCCCGGCGTTTCGGCAACATTGAACATCGCATCGCGGTGCCGGCGAACGCCCGGCAGGCATTCGCGTTCTCGGCTACGCGCTCACCCTTCGTGATCGGGTTCGACGGCACGCGCGTCACGCTGTCGACCGATGTGTCATATGAGGGACGCGCTTGGTACAATCCACCGCTGGCGCCAACGGTCAGCGCGTCATGCGGGGTGGACGGGCGGCGGCCGCGTTTGCACTTGGTATTTGCTACGGATCTGCAGGTGTCGGAGGACTGGGTGCTGCGGGGCGCGACCCGCCTGCGATCCCTCCGCGCCAAGACCGACGACGACGTCGATCAGTGTCGCGTGACCCTCCTGAAAATCAACGTGACCGATCGGGTGGTCGATGCGCTGCGACCGCAATTGCAGCGACGCCTCTCGACGGTCGACCGTCGCATTGCCGGCTTCGACCTGCGCGGCCGCGTGGAACGATGGTACAACCTACTTAATAAAAGCATTCGGGTTCGTGACAGCCTCTGGCTACGTATCGCACCCGAGGACGTGCGCCTCGGTGGACTGCATCTCGATGACACGGCGCTGGTCGCCGACATCCGGTTGTATGCGCGCCCGGTGTTGATTACCGGCGCACGGCCTGCCGACATCACCACGTCGCTCCCACCGCTCAAGCAGGCGGCGCGCGCAGTCGGCGATAGCTCGCATTTGCTGCTGGAGGGACGCTTGGGATACGATGCCGCGAGTACCGTCGTGGCCGCGCAATTGGTCGGGCGGTCCATGAGTCGCTTCGGGCGGCGCATCACCGTACGAGACGCGCGGTTTGATCCGTTGAATGACGGCCGCGTCGTATTGGCACTACAGGTCGATGGCGCCGTGTCTGGCAAAGCCTACTTTGTTGGCACGCCCACGGTCGACACCACATCAGGCGTCCTCTCGGTGCCTGATCTCGACTTCGATGTGCAGACCGCCGATGCGCTCGTGCAGGGCCTCGCGTGGCTCAAGAAGGGAGACCTTGTCGCGGAGCTCCGTCGACGAGCAAAGATCCCGCTGCAGCCGATTCTCGACGAGACACGAACACGCGTGGAAGACGCGCTCAATCGCGACCTGGCAGAGGGCGTTCGCCTTTCGGGAGTCGTGCGTTCGGGGCGTGTGATTGACGTTACTGCCGATCCGCAGTTTCTCGTGGTGCGCGCCGAAGCCATCGGATCGCTGGGGCTTGGCATCGATCGTGAGCTCAAAATCCGCCGGAAGCGATAGCGAGAGGCAATAGCCGTGCGCGCAACACCCGGTCATCTTTCGTGCATGCCAACGATAATTCCAGCTCCCTCGCACGTCGCGCGCGCCACCGTGCTGTGCGTCGCGATCCTCTGCACCCTGGGTGCTTTTACGCCTCCCGTTACCGCGCAGTCGACCGCGCCGGTGACGAAGTCGACGTCGAAAACCACGCCGGCATCCAAGGCCACCGCCAAGCAAGACACGGCGGCCAAGGCGACGACCAAACCGAAACCTCGAAAGACGGGCGCGCTTGGGCCTGTTTCTACCGACAACCATCTGGCCTACCGCAATACTGGCAGCGACCTCGATTCGCTGTGGCCGCCCAAAATGCCGACGCCCCTTCCCGGCTCCATCCTTCCAGCCAAACGCGTCATTGCCTTCTATGGCAATCCGCTTTCACGGCGAATGGGTATCTTGGGCGAGTTCGACACCGAGGACATGCTCCAGCGGCTGGATCAGGAAGTCGCCGAGTGGAACAAGCTCGATCCGGCACATCCGGTTCAACCAGCGTTGCACCTGATCGCCGTCGTCGCGCAGGCGTCAGCCGGCAACGATGGGAAATATCGCGCGCGCATGGATAGCGCCCTCATCGAGAAGGTCTATGGCTGGGCGAAACGCAAGAACGCGATCATGTTCATCGATGTGCAGGTTGGGTTGAGCACGCTGCAACAAGAACTGCCCGCACTCGAGCGGTTTTTGAAGCGTCCGGAAGTGCACTTGGGCATCGACCCCGAGTTTTCCATGAAGGACGGATCGAAGCCTGGGAAGAAAGTCGGCACGTACGATGCCAGCGATATCAACTACGCGTCACGCTTCCTCGCCAAATTGGTCGACGAGCATAAACTGCCGCCGAAGATCCTCGTGGTGCATCGCTTCACGCGCCGAGGCGTGACCAATGCAAACAAGATCACGCTCGATCCCAAGGTACAGATCGTGATGCACATGGACGGATTCGGGGCCCCGTGGCTGAAGCGCGACTCGTACTACAGCTACGTCAAGAAGGAACCCGTGCAGTTTGCGGGATGGAAGCAGTTTTCCAAGCCCAAGAACGACAATCCGCGCACCTCGCGAGAGTCGATTTTGCGGCTCTGGCCCGTGCCAATGTATATCCAACTGCAGTAGACGTTTTCGCCACGCGGTCGGGGTCCGCAATCGGCCCGAGTCCGTCGACTACGGAAAAAGCAGTTGACAAGATCGACGGGAGGTGGCATACTACGGAAACACCCGTAGCCAACCTGCCCATGACCGATCAGATCCATTTCCCGCCCCGCGAACTCGCCGTCATGAGCGTCCTCTGGAAGCTCGGTTCGGCCACCGTCACGCAGGTCAAGGACGAGCTCGACGAGCCGATCGCGTACACGTCGGTCTTGTCCGCCTTGCAGACCCTTGAAGAGAAGGGCTACGTGCGCCACGAGGCCGAAGGCCGAGCGTATCGCTACTTCGCCGCCGTGGAGGCGGACGCGGCGGGTGGCAGCGCGCTTACGCGCATCAAGGACGCCATCTTTCAGGGGTCGGCCGCGAGGCTCTTTGCACAACTGGTGAACGACGACGGGCTCACCCGCGAAGAGTTGGAGCGCATGCGCACACTGCTGGCCGCGCGCCTCCGGCACCCAGATGATGGAGGGACGCCGTGATGAGCTCCGTGCTTGGTGTTTCGTGGTCCGCACTTACCAGTGGGATCGTGTTCTCGCTGGCGATCAGCGCGATCGTGCTGTTGGCGGCCCTCGCGGCGCATGATGCGCAGCGCGCCGCCAATCGTTCGGTGCGATGGGTCTGGTTTGGCAGCATGGTCGCGATCGTCGTGCTGTCGCTCGCCTCCCCGATGCGGCGACAAACGCCGTCGATCATGCTTCGCGCGACTGCTGCCGCGTCGGCGAGCAATGCAAAAGAGGCGGCACCACCAATGCCGTCGCTCCGCGATCGATGGGAGCAAGCGAGACAGGCCCTCGTTCGCCCGGTGAGCGGTGCCATCGCCACTACGCAGGCGTACCTCGAAAGTGTTCCGAACACAGTGCATCGTGCAGTTGGTGTGCTGTGGTTCGTCGCATCCGTCGCGACATGCGGCGTGTTCGTGCTCAGCTATTGGCGCGTTCGCCAAAGGCTGCGGCAATGGCCGATACAGCGCATTGGCGACACCGATGCGCGCATCGCGCCGGCCGCTGGCCCCGCCGTCGTAGGCCTCGCGCCCTCGCAGATCATTCTGCCAGCGTGGCTCCTGTCGCGTTCACCCGAAGAGCAGCGTCTGGTCGTCACACACGAATCCGAGCACGTTCGTGCCGGCGATCCGTGGTTGCTGGTGTTCGCCTGCGGCGCCGTGGCATTGATGCCGTGGAACCCCGCACTGTGGTACGCGCTCGGCCGGCTGCGCTTGGCCGTCGAGCTCGATTGTGATCGTCGTGTGTTGGGGCGCGGGATTCCCACCGCATCATACGGCGCGCTGCTGATTGATCTGTCTGCATTGCGTTCCACGCTCCCGTCGGCCATGCCGGCATTCTCGTGCAGTGGTTCCTATCTTGAACGGAGGCTTCTTGCCATGACCGCTCGTCCTTCACGTTTTTCCGCACCCCGTCGTGCTTTCGGCGCGTTCATCGCCGCCGCGGCTTTTGTTACTGCGTGTGAGTCAAAACTGCCGACGTCGGCAGAGATCAATCAGATGGACGCGGCTAGCGCGCGCGACATCGCCACGAAGGCATCACTCCTTGAAGAGCGCGCCATCAACTATTTCGTTGACGGACAAAAAGTGACGTCGGCGACGGCGGACAAGGTAGCCGCCGAGCGTATTGCCTCTGTTTCGGTGGTTGGCAAGACCGCCGGCAAGGTCGGCGAGATTCGGATTGCGACGAAGGGTACGGTGATCGAAGCGCCTACTGATGGCCCTCAATCGGTGATGGCCAAATCTTCCTCGCCTCCAGAAGCATCCGTGACGTTTGAGCGGAAACCAGGGACTGCGGCGGAGCAGACGCTTCCTCGCGCTGTCACGGGCAGAGTTGTCGAGTCGCCGGCACGAAAATTTGACGGCCTTGTCGTCATCGACGGTGTCATCAGCGAGTCGGCGGCCTTTGATCGTCTGTCGCCAGATCAAATCGCAACGGTCGACGTCCTGAAGGGCGAGTCGGCCAGGGCGCTCTACAGCGATCCGCGCGCCGTCAACGGCGTTATCCGCGTCACGATGAAGCCCAAGAAATAGCGCTCGCGCGAAGCACAGCACCGCAGTATCGTCGGAGGGGTGGATTCATCGCGAATCCACCCCTCCGATCATACCTGCCCCTTCGTACCCTATGGACAAATCGTCGCTTCCCAGTCGACATGCCACCGTCGGCCCCGAACGCGCGCCGCATCGCTCGTTTTACTACGCCATGGGCCTCACCGAAGCACAAATCCAACAACCGTTGGTCGGTGTGGTGTCCAGTTGGAACGAAGCCGCACCGTGCAACATCTCGTTGCGTCGCCAAGCCGAAGTCGCCAAGCGCGGCGTGACCGCGGCCGGCGGCACGCCGCGTGAGTTCACCACGATCACGGTGACCGACGGCATCGCGATGGGCCACGCCGGGATGAAGTCGTCGCTGGTCAGCCGCGAGGTGATTGCCGATTCGATTGAGCTCACGGTGCGCGGGCACTGTTACGACGCATTGGTCGGGCTTGCGGGCTGCGACAAATCGCTGCCCGGCATGATGATGGCCATGCTGCGCCTTGATGTCCCTTCGGTGTTTCTGTACGGCGGCAGCATCCTTCCTGGTCGCTATCAAGGCCGCGACGTCACGGTGCTTGATGTGTTTGAAGCGGTCGGATCGTACGCGGCAGGCAAGACCACCCTCGCCGAACTCACCGCGCTGGAAAAAGTCGCCTGCCCCGGTGCTGGGTCCTGCGGCGGACAGTACACCGCCAATAGCATGGCCTACGTGTCCGAAGCCATCGGTCTTGCACTCCCTGGCTCGGCCAGCCCTCCCGCGTCGCTCGAGGCGCGCGATGCGTTTGCCGAGGCCGCGGGACACGCTGTCATGCGCTTGCTGCAGCATGGGCCGCGACCGCGCCAGATCGTAACACGCAAGGCGCTGGAGAACGCGGCCGCAGTGGTGGCAGCAACCGGTGGTTCGACGAACGCGGCATTGCACCTCCCTGCCCTCGCCAATGAGATCGGCATTCCGTTCGACCTGTTTGATGTGGCCGAGGTCTTTAAGCGCACGCCACTCATCGCGGACCTCAAGCCCGGCGGGAAGTATCTCGCGAAGGATGTGCACGATGTTGGGGGCGTGTCGATCATTCTCAAGGTGCTGCTAGACGGTGGATTCCTTCATGGCGATTGCATCACCGTGACCGGTAACACGCTGGCGCAGAATCTGGACGGCGTGGAGTTCCCGCAGCATCAGCGCGTCATCATGCCGGTCGCCGAGGCCCTGTCGCCGACCGGTGGACTGGTCGGATTGCGCGGCAACCTCGCGCCCGATGGCGCCGTGGTGAAAGTCGCTGGGCTGGCGCACCGGAGCTTCAGTGGTCCGGCGCGTGTGTTCGACTCCGAAGAGACCGCCTTCAAAGCGGTGATGGATCGCACGTATGCCGTCGGCGATGTGATTGTCATTCGTTACGAGGGGCCGCGCGGTGGCCCCGGCATGCGCGAGATGTTGTCAACCACGTCGGCAATTTATGGACAAGGTTTTGGCGAGTCCGTCGCGCTGGTCACAGACGGACGGTTTTCTGGCGCAACGCGCGGGCTCTGTGTGGGACACGTGAGCCCCGAAGCAGCGGTGGGCGGAGCGATCGGGTTGCTGCAAGACGGCGACATCATCGACATCGACGCCGACACCGAGTCCATTTCCGTTCGACTCACCGACGTACAGCTGGCCGAACGACGCGCCGCATGGACGCCGCGTGACCACAACTTCCAGTCCGGGGCGATCTGGCGCTTTGCGCAGACGGTTGGCTCGGCGCGCTACGGTGCCGTAACCCACCCCGGGGGGCTTGCGGAAACGCATGTCTACGCCGATGCTTGAAAGGTGATGCCACACCGCATGTTCTCTTCGCGCCCGCTCCACCTTATTCCCGGCGCCGTAACGCTTCTTGTTACGGCGCTCGTCGTCGTTCCTATCCGGGAGTTTGGTCAGACCGTCGCACTGATGTAACGCGACACTCGCCTCTCCCGATCACATCGGAAGGGGCTCCTTGGCAACACCAAAGGCCCCTCCCACCCGGCAGGGGTTTTTTGCGTTCCATCACCCTCAGCGTGATCAACTCGCCTCTCAACACCGTACCCTCCACTCAGGTCAACCATGACGCGACACACCATCCTGACTACCGTGCACAATCGGCCCGGCGCATTGTCCAGAACCATGACGCAGCTGGATAACGCGGGCGTGGCCTTCGCGACGCTTGCGGTTGGTCGCACTGCGGCATTGGACGCCCTCCGCATGACGCTGGCCGTCGACGCCGGTGCGGCATCGCGCGTCGTGCAACAGCTCGGTGAAATGGTCGACGTGATCGAAGCCATCGACATGAGTGCTGCCATGCGCCTGGAGCGTCGCCCCGGCGCCGCCTTTCACGGCGACTTTCGCGAGCAGGCTGACGGCGCCCCGCACGAGGTTGCCGCCTGAGCTTAGCCAGATTGCCGCCTGCGCGTAGCCGGATTGCCGCCTACGCTTAGCCGGATTGCCGCCTGCGCTTAGATTCACGATGTCCGCTGATCGGCGCCACGCGCCGCGTTCGTCGTGCCTTTACCGACCCTGATGGCTGCTGATCCAACCGTACATGGCGCGCGTCGCCGCTGGCCACTCTGGTCGCTTGTGGCGTGCGCCGCTGGTGTGACCCTGATGGCAGCTGCGGCCATTGCACGACGCGCACCAACACGACCCGTTACCACGGAGCATCGTCAGCTGTTCCTCGCCGTGGATGGCGTGAGCTGGGAAGCCTTCTCGCTCGCGCAATCGCGCGGCCTGTTCAAGCGGCTCAAGCACGCGGGCCGCATGATCGCGCCCTACCCGTCCATGAGCCACCCATCGTGGACGGAAATCATGGGCACCCGTGAGGCCTTTGGCAATCGCGGCCGACTGTCGACCGTCGAGGCGCGCTGGTTTGACCTGAACGAAATGCGCGTGCACGACGATCCTCGGCAAGTGATCGCCCGACAGGCCAATCCGTTCTTCTACATGCGCGCGTTCGACACGTTCTTCGATCCGCTGATCGAACCGCTCATGTACTTCAAGGGTAACCGGTTGTTCGATCGCGAAATCGAAGAGACCGAGCGTGCCATCATTGATGGATTTACCGGGCCACGCTACGCCGCCTACTTCAGCGGCACCGATGCAATGGCCCACACGCACAAGGACGATCTGCTTCGTTTCCTTGGTGATCTTGATGCGATGCTCGAACGCGTGATGACCGCGCTCGAAGCGCGCGGCGGACCAGTCGATTTGTGGATGGTGTCCGATCACGGCAATGTGGGGGCCTTTACCGAGGGCGAGACCGAGTCGTACGTCACCCCGGTCTCGATGAACGCTGCGATCCAACGCGCGGGACTTACGCGCCAAGACACGGGCACCGTGGTGGATTCGAACAGCGTGTCGGTGGTGACGATCGCGTTGGCGTCGATGGTGAACCTGTACTTCCCGGACCTCTCGCGCCGACGCCGCTTCGCCGACGAAGTGCTGCGGGAACCTGGCGTGTCGTTAGTGACGTGGCTGGAAGTCGGCGAGGCGGACCGTGAGATCGTGATCCGATCGGCCAACGGCGGCGAGGCCACCGTGCGGTGGAAGCGTACCTCAGAAGGCGCCACGCCGCTGCGCACGACGACCTTCGCTTACAGCTATCGTGTGCGGCGCGGAAACCCGCTGGCGCTCCCCGACTCGTTGCTGACAACGGGGAGCACACCGCGCTGGATCTCCGATCAGACCGCCCGCGCCGTTTCGCTCAACGGACCATGGCCCGATGCCCTTCGACGATTGGTGGCCAGCGCCGAGAAGCAGGTCGAGAACGCCCCCGACCTGATCGTGAATCTCGCTGATGGTTACGCGCACGATGGCGACTTCGGACGAACCGTTCGCATGGTGCGCACACACGGCTCGCTGTCGGCGGGTGCCAGTCTTGGCATTGTCGCCAGCACGTCCACGGCCGTGCCTTCGCACGTTCGC
This sequence comes from Gemmatimonadaceae bacterium, assembly GCA_031421995.1. Classification (GTDB taxonomy): domain Bacteria; phylum Gemmatimonadota; class Gemmatimonadetes; order Gemmatimonadales; family Gemmatimonadaceae; genus Gemmatimonas. Next base: position 1,599 of record JANOPS010000551.1, on the reverse strand, counting down.
GCAGAAGAGGTGGCGGCGTTGATGGGCATGGCGCCGCGTGAATTTTATGATGCAGCAGATTGGCTCAACCCAGTCGACGCCGATTCCATCGCCCGCGCCCGCTCGAGCACATCCGGATTGGTGGCCACTGGGCACGCCGATCATTCCGTCGACGCCGACTTCCTGCGCCGCGCCCACCCCGTTGTGCAATCCATCGGCTATCTGGATTGGACGCGACTGCGTGGATTGCAGGCACTGCTGCCGCCAAAGCGGGCCGATGGGACGCTCAGCACGTCAAGCGGTGGCATCGACTGGCAGGATGCGTTCAAGCGGGTGTCCAAGGTGGATGTGCTGAAAGGCCTGTCGCGCGGCGTCGATACGCTGCTGTCGCTCGCCGACTCGCTTGACCCCGCCAAATTGGAAGAGCGCCTGCAAGTCGCCGCCGAACGGCTCCGTGGCATTCCCGAACTCGCGCCGCTTGGTGAGTTGCACGCCGAGTGGAGTGCGAAGCGCGAACGTGGTGCGAAGGCTCTGGCGAGTGGGGGCGGTGCGAACGTGCGCAGTGCCGCAATGCTGACCTGGACCCTGCCCTACTTTTTCAACGCCGCGCTGGATTTGCCGGAGCTGGACAGCATCACCGACTCACGTGATCATGTCTTTGCGCGCGACTGGAGCCGTGGAGAACGCGATCGCATGCGCGCGCATCCCGAGCGGCTGTTTGGCCGATCAACCGTGGCGTCCATGCTGTTCACGCAACTCTTCGCCGAACGCACGCTGTGGCAACGCACACAGCCGGCACCCATCCCGCTGCTGTATCACCCCGATCTTTCCGACGTGACCGTGGTGCTGGTGCCTGGCATTTACGGCGAATTGTTTGACGGTGAGCTGTGGCAGCGCGGCATGCGCGCTGTGCGCGAGCGGCTGGGCGTGCGGGCGATGTCGGTGCGCGTTGATGGTCGCTGTAGTTCGGCGTACAATGCCGTCGCGCTGCGTAACGCGCTGCGTGATGACACGCGGCGCCGGCGAGAACGCGGCTACGGGCAGCCACGATATCTGCTGCTGGGCTATTCCAAAGGCGGTATCGATGCCACGCAGGCGCTGCTGGCCGATTCCGCGTGGGCGAAAACGCAGGTTGCCGCCCTCGTGACAATCGCAACGCCGCATCTTGGCTCGCCGGTGGCCGAGCGCGCGGAGTTACCGGCGTCGGTGCTGCAGTGGGCGTCGCGTGATACCATGCCCACGGCGTGTGCAAAGGATGGCGCGGCGCCCTCGTTGTTCGCGGCGACCCGGCGAGCGTTTTGGGGAGAGCACGGCGCCCAGGTGGGAGAACGCACCCGCCTGTTTTCGCTCGCCTTCTCCAGCGACGTACACGATGCCCATCCGTGGATGAAGATCACGAAGCAGGTGGGTCAGTTCACCGAAGCGAACGATGGTGTGGTCGCGTTGAGTGCGGCGCGCTTTCCCGCCGATGTGCCATCGGTCAATCTCGGCACCATTGTTGGCGATCACATTGCGGGCATTACGGCGTCGTCGTTCCCGCAGGAGGCCTTTCTCGAGGCCATTGTGCTGACCCTGGGCGAGTTGGGCGCGTTGTCTCGCAGCACCGATGGCGCGTGGGCG
>JANOPS010000550.1:0-4034 GCA_031421995.1 Gemmatimonadaceae bacterium | reverse complement strand
GAATCGCTGCGCGCGCGACTGGCCAGCGGCACGCGGCTCACGGTGCCGCAGGCGGTGAGTGTTCTCCGCGACGTGGCCCGCGCGCTGGCCTACGCGCACGGCCAAGGCGTGGTGCACCGTGATATCAAGCCGGAAAACATTCTGTTGTCCGGTGGCACGGCGGTGGTCACCGACTTTGGCATCGCCAAAGCGCTGAGCGCGTCGCGTACGCAGGACAGCGCAGCCGCGCAGGCCGCGAGTACATCGCTCACGCAGGCCGGCGGCTCGATTGGCACGCCAGCGTACATGGCACCCGAGCAGGCGGCGGGCGCGGACGTCGACCATCGCGCGGATATCTATGCGTGGGGCGTCGTGGCGTATGAACTGCTCGCCGGGGCACATCCATTTGCCGGCAAGGCGAACAGCGCGCAGATGATCGCCGCACATTTCGCGGAAACACCCGCACCGCTTACGCCGCGGAACGCCGACGTGTCGGCGGCGCTGAACGATCTCGTGCAGCGCTGCCTGGCCAAAGACGCCATGCACCGTCCCGCCAACGCGGAAGAGGTGCTGCAGTCGTTGGAGAGTGTGGCGACGCCTGCTGCAGTCACCGGGGCCAGCGCGCGCCGTGACGCCACGGCGTCGCACGGCGGACGACGTACCGGCGTGTTGGTGGCGGGTGGCGTGCTGGTTGTTGCGGCGATCATCGCTGTCGCGGTGAAGCGCGGGAGTTTCGGCACGACGTCGTCAAAGAGTGCCCCGACGACAGCGGCAAGCAACGCGGCGTCACCCGCCGTGAATCGTTCAATTGCCGTGTTACCCTTGGCCAATTTGAGCGGCGACAAGGCCGACGATTTCTTCGGCATCGGGCTCGCCGAAGAAATGACGCGCGCGCTGTCCAAGACCGGGGTGCGCGTGATCGGACGTTCCAGTGCCGGCGCGTTGCAGGCGCGTGGCATGGATGAAAGCGCCATCGCACGCGAGTTGGGCGTGGGCTCGTTGCTCACTGGCAGTGTGCAGCGCGCGGCGGGACAGGTGCGGGTCAACGTCGCGCTCGTGTCGGCCACCGATGGTGCGGTGACGTGGACGGAGAAGTACGATCGGCCGCTCACGAATGTGTTCGCGTTGCAGGACGAGATTGCGCGCGCGGTGGCGACCAAGCTGCTCGGCGCGCTGGGAGGCGTGCGCGCGGCGCAGGCCACGCGCGTGGAGACGGCCGACCCCGAGGCGTACGCCTGGTATCTCCAGGGACAAGTGTTGTTCGGCCGCCGTACCGCGCAGACGGTGCGACAGTCCATCTCGCTGTTCGAGCGTGCGGTGGCGCGCGATCCGAACTTTGCGCGGGCGCACGGTGCTCTGGCTATGGCCATTTCGGCGCTCCCATTTTACGAACAGGGCGTCGGGCGCACCACGGCGCCGTTGGCGATAGCGGCGGCACGGAAGGCACTCGCCCTCGACTCGACTGTCGCCGAAGCATGGGGAGCGATCGCCTCCGCGCAAATGGGCCTGTTCCAGAACCGCGAAGCGGACGCCAACGCCCGTCGCGCGCAAGCGCTCGATTCGAGCGTCGCGGTACTCTGGGGGTGGCATGCGCTTACGCTGATGCACATGCGACGCTTTGACGAGGCCCGCGATCGCGCGAGGCGCGCGCAAGCGGCGGAGCCGGCCTCGTTGATCGCGCGCACCTGGGGCGCCCAACTGCTGATGACGGAACGTCGGTTCACGGAGGCCGACTCGGCGACGCAAGCGATCCTGGCGATGGACTCCACCTACGCGCTGGCATGGGATGTGCGCGCCGAGGTGTTGAGTCATCTCGGCCGCCACGACGAAGCAATCGTGGCGTTGCAGCGCAACCTTGAGCAACTGCCGAAGAATCGTCCGAGTCAGACGGAGGGCATTCTCGCCTACGTGTTCGCTCGCGCCGGTCGCAGCGCAGACGCGCGCCGTGCCATGGAACAGTTGCGCGTCAAGAACGGCGGCGCGATGCCGGCCATGGGCGTGCTGGCCGCGGCACTTGAAGTGCTTGGCGACCACGCGGCGGCGGTCACTATGATCGAGCGCGCCGTCAAGCAACCGGATGCGTGGTTGAACATGTACAATCATACCGCACGCTATGACGCCCTCCGCCGGGATCCGCGCGCCGACGCCATTATGAAGAGCATCGAGCAGTGACCGACCTCCGCGCGCAACTCCAAGCCACCCTGGGCGACGGCTATACGCTCGAGCGCGAGCTCGGCGGCGGCGGCATGTCACGCGTGTTCGTCGCGCGTGAGAACGCCTTGGGGCGTGAGGTGGTGGTGAAGGTGGTGGCCCCGGAACTGTCGGCCAGTGTAAGCGCCGAGCGCTTTACGCGCGAGATCGCGACCGCCGCGCGGTTGCAGCAAGCCAACATCGTACCGGTGCTCGCGGCGGGGACGTCGGGCGGCGTGCCGTACTACACGATGCCCTTCGTGAAAGGCGAGTCGTTGCGCGCGCAGTTGGCACGCGGCGTCACACTGTCGATGCACGATCGGATCAACGTGCTGCGCGACGTGGCGCGTGCGTTGGCCTATGCGCACGGCGAAGGGGTGATTCATCGCGACATCAAGCCGGATAACATTTTGTTGTCGGCCGGCACGGCGGTGGTCACCGACTTCGGCATCGCGAAGGCCATCAGCGCCGCGCGCACGGTGGATGGCCCCAACCCGGCGGCATCGGACGGCACGCTGACGCAGGTGGGCAGTAGTGTGGGCACGCCGGCGTACATGGCCCCGGAACAGGCCGTGGGCGAAGCGATTGATGCTCGCGCCGATCTGTATGCGTGGGGCGTGGTGGCGTACGAGTTGCTCGCCGGCGCGCATCCGTTCGCCGGGAAGCGTGGCGCATCGCAACTGATTGCGGCGCATATCGCAGAAGTGCCACGCCCGTTGCGGGACCTCGCGCCTGCGGTGCCAGCCGAGGTCGCGTCAGTCATCATGCAGTGTCTGGCGAAGAGCGCGAGTGAGCGGCCTTCAGGTGCGAATGCGCTGCTCGAGCGGCTTGCCAACGAGAGCACTCCAAGCGCCGAACGCTCCGTGCCAACGGCGAATCCGCGTCGTCGGACCACACTCGTCGCGGCTGCCGCCGTCGTGCTGGCGACCGCTGTCGGTGCAGCGCTCTGGATGGAGTTAGGCGCGGATACGACACGACCACCCGACGCCGGCGCCATCGCTGTCGGTGGCGCGCGCGCGGTGGGCGACACCGCTGCCTCCATCTCCGCGCTGGCCGTGCTCCCCTTCGTGAACACCAGCGGCGATGCACAGGATGAGTATTTCAGCGACGGCCTCACCGACGAACTCGCACACGCGTTGTCCAAACTCCCCGGTCTTCGTCTCGCCGGCCGCAGCTCGAGCTTTTCGTTCAAAGGCAAGACCGTACTCGCCCCCGACGTGGGCAAGGCGCTGGGCGTTGGCGCGATTGTGGAGGGCACCGTACGCCGCGCGGGTAATCGCATTCGCCTGACCGCACAGCTCACGAGTACGCGCACCGGAGACGTGCTCTGGAGCGATGCCTTCGAGCGCAGTGGCGCCGACGTCTTCGCCGTGCAGGATGCGTTTACATCCGCGATCGTCGGCGCGCTCGCGCCAAGGTTGGGCAGCGCTCCGCCGGCAACAACACTGAACGCGTCTGGTATGACTGCACGAGGCACCGCCGATGCCCAGGCGTACGATCTCTACCTGCGCGGGCGATTCTTCTGGGCCCAGCGTGGCGCCGCGCCCGGCGACAGTTCCATCAAGTATCTCGAAGCGAGCGTACGACGCGACTCCACCTTTGCGCGTGGATGGGCCGGGCTCGCGCTCGCGCACGTCATCCGACCGAACTACAACCTCGCCGTCGACTTTGACGACGCGTCGGCCCGCGGTGAAGGAGCCGCTCGTCGTGCACTTGCACTCGACTCGACCCTCGCCGATGCGTACGTCGCGCTCGGCTTCATCCAGCTACGCCGGTTGAACTTCGCTGACGCCGACGCGGCGCTCTCTACGGCGCGGAGACTGGAACCACAGAACGCGATCGCCGCCCACTGGTCGGCGCTCTAC
>JANOPS010000549.1:0-8655 GCA_031421995.1 Gemmatimonadaceae bacterium | reverse complement strand
AATGTGCCGCTGCGAAGCGCCTGCCTACCTCGGCGCGATCAGCGTGTTGACGCGCACCAGGAACAGGCGCTCGAGTTCGCCAGTCGACCCGCACGGAAGTCGATCGGCACTGGTTCCACCAGCCATGTCGCGCGCGCTCGTGGTAAACGTGACGCTCACTTTCGTGCTGTCCTTGCCGAGTCCGTCGACCACAGTGAGCAGCGACATGTAGATGCGGTACGACGCGGCATTCGGCCCGGTAATGCCGCTCCCGCAGCTCACGAGCTTTGCCATGGGGCTTCCCGCAAACGTGCGCGTGCGGTAGAAGTCGCTGTTGCCCAGTTGATGACCCAGAGTGTTCTCGACCGTCAGCGGCACGCCGTAGTCGGCGTACACTTGCTTGACCGCTGTCCACACCGCCGTCGGTGGTGCACCCAGCGTTCGCATGAATGAGCGCGGTTGCTCGGCCAGCACGGTCTGGACGTTCGGTCCCGTAAAGATCGTTGCTGGGCGGTCGGGACTCGCTTCCGACGGCGGCAGGGTGTTGCTACTCGCGCACCCAACGATCGCCACTGCCAACCAGACACTTCGGATCATGCTCATCTCCTGTCATTCGGTGCGGTTGCGACTGCGTTCGGTATCAAACCCTTCGGGATATCGCTTGCGCAGTTTATCGATGTTGCGCTGGGCAATGTCGTCCAGCGACAAGCCAAGGACCGTCGCAAACGCGCCGATGTACCACAAGCAGTCGCCGAGCTCCTTCGCCAGCGCATCGTGATCCAGGGGCGTGGCGTGGAAGAGGTGCTTTTTGATGACTTCGGCCACTTCACCCGCTTCGCCGGTCAGGCCGAGCGCCGCGTTTGCCAACTGTTGTTCGTGCGTGCGGTCGCGGCCGAGCGTGCGTGCGGCCAGTTGCTGATAGTCGTCGAGTGTCATGAAAGCGTGATGCGATGAGTGAGCTAGCGCGTGTGCGCTATGCTTGTGCATTAGGCAGCGGAGCGTGCGGTGGGTGACGAAAGATACTGCTCAATCAGATCGCAGGCGGTGCCGGGGCCGTCTTCGGCCTGCGCGATAGCACCCACGTCGGCCGCCCGGCGCGCGTAGCGGTCGTCGCGCAACATCGCGTCCACGACATCGATAATGTTTGAGGTCCGGTAGTCGTCCGGATAGATTGTGCGACTCGTGCCCAGTTGCGCAATGCGCCACGCGTTGTCTGGCTGGTCGTTGGCAAAGGGCACCGCGATGGTAGGCTTGCCCGAACGGAGTGCGGTCCCGAGCGTGCCAACGCCCGCCTGATGCACGATCATCGACGCGCGCGGGAACAGCAGCGAGTGCGGCGCCGCGTCCACCATCAGCATCGTATCGGGGAGCGTACGCGCCAATCGCGCGGTGGTGTCGGCGCCGGCCAGGAAGACGGCGCGACGTTGCAGTCGCTGCATGGCACGAATGCTCTCGTCGAAGAACGTACCGGACTGTCTCACGGCGGCCGAGCCAAGCGTAAACACCACGGGCGGCGCACCGGCGCTTAGGAAGTGCTCAAGCTCGGTGCTCAGCGATGTTCCCTGCGCGCTGTCATTCACCAGTTGCCCGGTGATGTGCGTGTTCGGCGGCCAATCCGGTTGTGGCGCCGCCAACACGCGACTGAACATCGCAAGCACGAGCGGTGCGCCGAATTGTCCTTCGAAGATCGGATGCCGCCCCCTCGGCAATCCCAGTTCACGCCGAAACTGCTGCATCGGCTCAACCCACGAGGCCGAGACCTGGCGCATAAACCACGCAAAGAAGCGGGGTACGCTGGGGCCCAAGACTTCAAGGCGTTTGAGTGCCGGCAGCGGTGGTGGCACGATCATCTCGTGCGCCGATCCAAACGAAAGCGGCGCCAGAACCGTCGACGCCCAGCGAATGCCGGTAGTTTCGGCCAACAGCGGCGCGCCGATGCCGAGCGGTTGACTAATCAGCAGGTCGGCGCCCACGGTGGCCTCTTTCAGCTGCGCGTAGGTCTCGCGCAGCGTGGGCATCATGAGATCGCGAAAGATGTAGGCACCACCCCACCGCGGGTGCATGATGCCGGCGATCATCGCCGGCGTCTCCGGCGCCTGCTCATCGAGGATCAGGCCAACCGGGTGGAAGGGTAATCCCAATCGCTGTACATCGTCGCGAAAATGCTCGGGCAGCGCCATGACGGGCGTGTGCCCGCGCGCGGCAAGCGCCAAGGCCAGCGCAAGGTAGGGATTGACGTCGCCGTACGAACCCCAGCTGTTGATGACAATACGAGCCATGCGTGGAAAGTAGTGGGCGGACGGCGGTAGTATATTTCGACCATGAATTGGTTGCGCCTCTCCGCCACGCTCACAATGCGTGCGCTCCTGAATCCGTTCCTCGCGGTCGACCTGTTGCGCGTGGCGTGGCGGTTCCGTCATCGGCACTGGTATCGTCGCTTTCCGTTCCTGCCGCTTCCGGCACAGAGTTATGTGAAGTGGCGCATGTACACCGCGTACGGCGACGAAGCGGCCATTCCGCCGGCCGACGACGTGATTGCGTATGCGCGATGGACCGGACGTCAGCCGTAGCGTTGGTCGGCAGCCGCGCGCCCTCGGGTCGTAGGGAATGCGCCAGGGATCGTCAGTGGCGCGCACGCTAGAAGAACGCCTGAAGGCCGAGGCCTATGGGTTGGGCTTTGACCTTGTGGGTATCACCACACTCGGTGAGCCAGCAACGCAGGCGCACTTCGATGCGTGGCTGGCCGCGGGACATCACGGGGAGATGGCATACCTCGATGGCGACGGTGCCGACTTGCGTCGTGATGCGCGACGACCGCATGCCGGTGCGACGCACGCCATCGTGTTGGCCATGTCGTACGGCGGGCGCGAACCCTCGGGCCCCGTCGCACGCTACGCACGCGGCGACGACTACCATGCGCTGCTCCGCGAACGCGTACGCCTGTTGCACGGATGGCTGGAAGCACAGACCGGTACAACGATCAACGCGCGCCCGTACGTGGACAGCGGTCCGATTCTCGAGCGTGATCTCGCCCAACGCGCCGGCCTTGGCTGGTTTGGGAAGAACACGATGCTCATCAATCCGCGCGTGGGCTCGTTCTTTTTCTTGGCGTCACTGTTTGTTGATGTGGCGCTCACGCCAGACGAGCCCTTTGCGGCCGATCGGTGCGGCACGTGCACGCGCTGTCTTGATGCCTGTCCCACGCAGGCGTTTGTCGCGCCGCAGGTGCTTGACGCCACCAAGTGTATTTCGTACCTGACCATCGAGTTGAAGGGCGCGATTGACGAGGCGTTGCGGGTGGGCGTGGGCGATCGGGTGTATGGGTGCGATGTGTGCCAGGAGGTGTGTCCGTGGAACGTGTCGTTTGCGACGGAGCGGCGAGAGGAGGCGTTTTCGTCGCGTGAAGGATTGAATGCTGGGGATGCGCGGGCACTCGCACGCGAGTTGCTGGCGATGAGTCAGGCCGAGTTCCGTGCGCGCTTCAAAGGCAGCGCTATGAAGCGCGCGAAGCGCAGAGGGCTCGCGCGTAACGCGGCGGTGGTCCTCGGCAACGTCGGCACTCAGGAGGACGTGCCGCGGCTGGAAGCAGCGCTGCAGCATGACGAGCTGCTCGTGCGCGAGCATGCAGCATGGGCACTCGCGCGGATTTCGCTCCAGCCGTTTGTGTAGCACGGCCACCGGTGGATCGGGCGCCGCGAGCGCTCGCCCTGACGTCGCCTGACGGGGCTCTGGGCCCAGACGAACGCGAACGGGGATTCTAGTCCGTCACGCCGAACAGGCTACCACTGGAACCGCACCCCGCCGTTCACCGTGAAGCCGGCGAGATCAGACCAGGCGTCGGTCGTCCACCGGCCGCCCGCCCCACGGACCGGCAGCACGAGCCGGTCGTCGCGCGTCTGTCGCACGTTGGTCAGGTTCTCGAAGTTGAGGAACAGCCGCGCCGTGCCGGCCCGGGTTGCGATGGCGCGCTCGCCCATGAGGCCCACGATCAAGTACGGGCGGCTCTGCGCGCGGTACGGGTTTTCGTCGAGGCGTTGACGACCCGTGTAATAGAGCTCGAGTCCCACGCGGCTTTTGCCCTCCTGTTCGACGGTGGTGACCACCCCGACCGCGTGCCGCGGTGTGAGGGCCACCTCGTGCCGATCACAGCCCGTCGTCCGGAGGCCGGTACGTGCCGCCTCAGAGTCCAGGTCGCACTCCGTCGAGCGGAGCAGCGTATATGTACCGGTGACGCGCAGCATCGGCGCCTCTTCGTCGCCCGATCCCTCGCCAAGCTCGCGCTCGACGCGCGCGAGCAACTCGCCGCCCCACGTTTCGGTCGGACCAAGCGCGTTCACGAGCGCGATGCGCGAGACATTGCCAGCGAGGAGGCCAGGAACGCCGACGACTTGCAGCGGCCGCGTCACGCGGGAGCCGAACAGTGTCGCGTTGAGCTGCACGTTGCCGAGCGCTAGTGCGAGCGGGCCGCCGATGTCGAGTGACGCGCTCGTCGCGCGCTCCGCGACCAGTCCCGCCAGCGGCCGCACCGGCGTCAGTCCGGTGACCTCAGTTTCCTCAACGAATGGCGTCGGCGCAAACGCCCCGGTGCCGGCCGAGAGGCGGGTCGTCCATTCCGCGAACCGACCTTCTGCGGGCCGCCGCGCGAGGATCGAGACGCGCGGATTCACGAATGTGCCGTAGTCGCTGTGCGCGTCCATACGCACGCTCGTCGAGAGCGAGAGCCAGCTGCGCGCATCGACGTCGACTTGCGCGAACGCAGCCGGGATCGTGTACGCGTAGTCGAAGCCCTCGATGGTCACGGCGTCGTACGTCTCTTGCTGTAGCGCGGCGCCCGCGATGTAGGTGACGGGGCCGCGGGGTACGGCGAGCGCCGCTTCACCGAACCACGTGCGATGGCGATCATCTTCGTGGATCTCGCCAAAGCGATGCGCATGCCGTTGCTCGACGCCCGAGCCGCGGAGGGTCAGGATCGCACTCTGGAGTATGCCGGCGCCGAAGAGCGGACGCGTGTTGCTGCCGACGAAACGCGCGAGGCCGCCGATGTCCGCGCGGCGCGTCCGCAACGACTCGTCGTACGACGTGCCGGCTGGGGTGACGCGGCCCGCGAGCGTCCCGCCGGTTCGATCTTCGGCGGTGAAGCCACCCGTCAGGAACGCGGTGCGCCCATTGCCATTGTCGAGATATACGCGTGGCCGCACCACGACCCGGTTGTAGCTCGGCATATCCGTCCAGCCATCGCGATCCAGATCGTTCTGGCGCTGCGTGTGCGCACCGGCGAGCAGCGTCGCACCAACACGCTCACCGAACGGTGCGCTGCCGAAGAACACGGCGTCGGTACCCCCGCGCGACGTCTGATTGACGAGCGCCGTACGCTCGGTCTCGTCGCCCGGCCGCCGGCTCACGAGATCGATCACGCCGCCTAACGCCGAACTACCGTACAGCGCCGATGCCGAGCCCTTGATGATCTCGACGCGCCCGAGATCGACGGGGGGGATCTGCAGCAGCCCGAGGCCACCGGCCTGCCCGCCGTAGAGCGGGAGCCCGTCGGCAAGAAGGAGCGAGTAGCGACCGCGCAGACCCTGGATGCGGACATTGGCCCCGCCGAGCGACGGGTTGGTGGCTTGCACACGGAGACCACTCGTTTCGTTCAACATCATCGCGATGTCGCCGGGGGACATCGTCACCTTCTCGGCGATCTCCTCCTCGTCGATGACCTCCACGCGAATCGGTGTGTCTTCGACCCGCCGTTCGCCACGAGTCGCCGTCACGAACACGGCGCTCACATCGACCGCCTGCGGCGTCAGCGTGAGCGTGATGGTGGTGTCGGCGCCCGTGCGTACGGACAGCGACATGGAGTCCGGGCGGTAGCCGAGCTTCGTGGCTATGATCATGCGCGTCCCGGCTGGCAAGCGGAGGGTCGCCTGCCCGCGCTCGTCGGTCCGAGCGCCTACGGTGCCGCTCCGCACGATAGCCGATTCTACGAGGGGCGTCCCCGTCGAGTCGCCGCGGACGCGCACGGTGACCGCCGCGGTGCTGTCCCGAGAAGACGTCGTGGTCGACATCGACGCTTGCGCCGTCGCCGTGACCGGGGCGAGCGCTGTGAGCAGGAGCGCAGCGACGACAACGGCTGATGTCACGGAGCAAATACGAGCGACGGAGAGGGAGGCGTGCATCTCAGGCGTGGGAGTGGTGAGCGGGCACCGCGGCGGGGACCGCGGTTGCGCTGGGTGCCGTTGTGGAGAGCCTACTGGTGGCGAGCTCTTGCCGCGCATGCCTGAGGATCTGCCCGGCGCCCGAGAGCGACAGGACGCCCATGATCAGCGCGACGGCGATGTCGGGCCACCCGCGCTGCGTCGTGAACACGCCGGTGGCCGCCGCGACGACCGCGATGTTGCCCAAGGCGTCATTCCGCGAGCAGATCCAGACGCTGCGCATGTTGCTATCGCCACTCCGGAACTTGTACAGCAGTCCCGCAACGAGGACGTTCGAGAGCAGGGCGAGCACACCGATCACGCCCATCACCATGGGCTCGGGCACTCGGCCGGTCGTGGCCTGATACAGCGCATGTCCGACGACCCAACAGCCGAACGCCGCCATCGTGGCGCCTTTGAGAATCGACGCGTTCGCGCGGACGACGAGCGACGCGGACAGCACGAAGAGGCTGATGCCGTAGTTCGCCGCGTCGCCGAGGAAATCCAACGCATCCGCCTGCAGCGCGGACGAGCCGGCCGCGACGCCGCCGACAATCTCGACGCCGAACATCAGGGCGTTGACCGCCAACGCGATCCACAGGATGTGCCGGTATCGCGGGGAGGTGGCATCCCCGCTGGCACAGCCTGGTCCCGCACACGATGCACTCATAATCGGTCCTCTCCAGTCCGCGAGCGTCGAGGAGGTCGGCAGTAACCGAGGGCTCCCAGTTCATGAATGGATGGTACACCTTCTAGCCACGCAACGAGCGTGGTCGAGATCCTGGTCTCAAACCGCTCGTCCGCTGGCAGCGCCAGATACGCTTGTGCGGCGGATGTCATGCTCCTCTCTCCCTCGTGCGATCGCTACTGTCGATGCGCCCTATCGCGATCAAGCGCGCCCAAGCTGTGGATGCTCAAGCGTAACGCGTGTGTCGTGCTGGGGAACGTTGGCACCGTCGAGGACCTGGCGGTGCTTGAGGCGATGCTTGCGCATGAGCACGACGTCAGTGCGCGAACATGCCGCGTGGGCGACGGCACGACTACGCAGTTCCGAGGCGCCGTAGTCCGCCCACGCCGATGTCGTCTTGGTCAGCGCGCCCCAGACAGACGAGGATGCGGCGCTCGTCGGGGGCTTCCGAGCCGAGATCGGCCGTCGGCTGCTCGTCGTAGGTCTCCCCGTCGCCAAGCCTGATGTGCCGCACTACGCCGTGACGCGCGCGATCAGCGGAAAGTCGTCCGGATTGCGAATGGAGGCGACCGACAGATCCACGTCGAGTTGCGGCCAGTACAAGTGATCCGCCGTTGGCCACTGTACGTCCACGAGTTGGTCGATCGTGGCCTGTCGGAACCACGGGAAGGACGCGAACGGAACGAGCAGCTCTTCGGCATCCAGCAATAACCAGAAGCCGTGTCGTGAGACGTGCGTAACCTCAGCGACCGAAGTGCTTGGTCCAAGCATGACGAACCTCCTCGATATGCCGCTCGACGACGTGCTGCGCACTGCGAATCTGCGCCGATGAGAGGCCGGTCTGTGTTGCGAGCTCGACTCGGGGGTCAAGCCAGAACTTCGCTTCACCGTCCGGATGGGCGACGTGGACATGGGTGCGCTCCTCCTCGCGAGAGAAGAAGAACAGCCGAAATGGGCCGTCGCGCAGCACAGTCGGTGACATCGGGGAAATCTAGCCCGAGTACGCCAGCCAGCTACGGCAGTTTGTCGCTAACTCCCTCCCGTGCTTCGTGTTCCGCGCCCGGTTAGCCTCAAGAGATTTGGTCATCTTACTGCTTTGCCTTCGCCAGCAACTTTACCGTGGCCATACCGCCGGCGCCGAGTTCGCGATCGAGACGGTGCCGGTCGGCCAAAGCCGCGGCGAGGCGCGATTGCATGTCGGTCATTCGTTCGCCAACACGGCGTACTCCGTGGAATTCGTGAGACGCGCGTCGGCGGTGACCAGCGTCAGCCCCAGCACCTGCGCTGTGGCGGCGAGGAAGCGATCGGCCGGATCCTCATGGGACAGGGCGAGCCGACGGCTGGCGACCGCGATGTCGGTCGTCAGGGCGGCTTCACGTCGCGGCAGCGCCTGCACCATGCGCTCCACCCACTCGGCCGGCGCCGAATCAATCCGCACCCGACCGCGTTCGGCGAGCAGGTGCGCCTCCCACACACTGATCGGCGAGAGCCACAGTTCGTTCTCGCTCGACGCGAGGGCCGCGCGGACGGCAGGCGACAACCGATCCGGGTCGAGCAGTGCCCAAAGCCAGATATGGGTATCGAGCAGCAGCTTCATTGGCCGAAGGCGTCCCATTCGTTTTTGGCGCTGGCCGGTGCGATCAGATCGTCGGTCATGGTGGCCGTGTCGCGCATGGACCCAAGCCACCCCTCACCCGTGCTTGCTGGCGACGGCGGGTTGATCTCGGCCACCGGCTCGCCCCGCTTCGTGACGACGATGGAGGTGCCTGTCCGGCGCACGCGCTCCAGGACCGCTAG
>JANOPS010000548.1:0-8618 GCA_031421995.1 Gemmatimonadaceae bacterium | reverse complement strand
CGCCGCTGCAAGAGCCGGCGTACTTCGCGTGTGTATCGGTCGACGCGGACGCCGGGACGATCGTGTGGCCGAATGGCGTCGACCTCGATCCCGACATGCTCCACGAGGCGGCGCGCGGCACGCCACCCTCGCTTTCCGCATAGCGTCAGGTCGTTATGCAGCTCGCCGACGCTTCTTCGTCTGAATGGCTTTCGCAAGATCGGCGGTAGTGGCCCCGAGGCCGACCAAGGCACGAACGAGCAAGTCGAACGATACCGAGGCCTCGCCCGCTTCCATTTTTGCGACGCGAGACTGGTTCGAATGAGCCGCTTGGCGACAGCCTCCTGCGAGAGCCCGAGTTCCGCCCGACGCGCGCGTAACCGCATCACTGAGCCGCAGTTTGAGATCGACCAGGGCGGATTCCTCGGGCGTGACTTCGAGAAAGTCATCCACGGATCCGACGACCGATCCCTGCGCCTCCAACGCCGACTGCTTTGCCTTGCGCATCGCTCATCCCTCCGATTGGGTTACCTGATCGTACCGTCGCAGCCGCTCGCGTCCCGTCGCCAGGATTGTGGCGGGCGTGGCCTGCGTCTTTTTGGCGAATACGTCGACAATCACCACGGCGTCGGGATCGAGCCGATACAGAATGCGCCAGGTGAGTGTGGCGTCGGGAATGCGAAGCTCCCTGCGGCCGTTTTTTGCGCAACTCGGAAACAACGTTGGTGTCCAACAGGTACATCGCGGTCACGGCAGCGCACCGGCTCGGCGGCGATGGTCGCGACCACGCTCCGGCACAAGCGTCTCGGTGCGCGATGTCTCGGCGAGCAATAATTCTTTGAGCGACGGGCGCGCGGCTGCCCGCCGGCGATGCCATTCCGCAATGGGTACGAGCACGGCAGTCTCGGTGCCGCGACGGGTGACCACTTGCGGGCCATCCGCCACGCACGCATCCAGAAACTCACTAAAGCGGGCTTTGGCATCCTGAACTCTTTCGCATTGGACATCGGCGAACACAATAGGGCATCGTGGGAGGAGGTGCGCACCACCCACGTCCTGCAGTCGGCTGTCGACCGAGAGATCGCCGACGCTATCGCGAGCGTCTACCGACTGAACAAGCTCAGCCCAAACGTCACTCCGAGCACTTGGACGGGCGTGCCGTATCGCGTCCGCCTCTGCCTCGCGTAGTTCGTCTCCATGCGGAAGACGAGTCGACTCGCGATCGGCGTTTTCACGCCGACCCCGACGCCAAGCGACGTCGCGCGCTCGGTGTCGCCTCCACCACGCGCCCCTACGGTCTCGATCAACGGGCGCACGTAGAACGTTGCCTTGGCTGTGTCCGAAGAGAAGTGATACAGCACACCGAGCCCGACGCTATAGCGCGCGAGCCCTTCGTTGGTCGACGCGTACCGCAGCCCCGCGCTCGGTTCGATCGACAGCCGGTCGGAGAAGAACAGACCGACGCGTAGCTGTTGCAGCGGCAAAGTGAACACCGTTTTCCATCCACTGCTCGACACGTCGGCACTGAGAAGTTCAGCGGTTTGGTGCTGCAATGCCGCATCGACTCCAAACTCGATCCGTTTGACGGACGATTGAGCCTGTGATCGGCCCAGCGGCGTAACGCCTACGATCAACGATAGCAGCAATAATCGGCGGTGTATCACGAAGCACACTCACTTGAAATGTTAGACGCACGCGGGATCGCCCACGGAAGTTGCTCATGGGCCCCATACGCTGTCACGTTCGCCGACGCCGGGCATTGCGTCGTTCGCCAGATGGGCGTACGATAAAACATCCCCCCTGCTGGCGCACCGCATCCTCTGCCACGCCTGCGCCACGTGCGCGAGCGTCGAGGGCGACCTCGTTGAGGCTCGTGCCCTGTTCCTTCGCGCGGCGACGGAGCGCTTGGTCGAGGGTATCCGGCACCTGGGAGGAGGATGCGCATACCGATGCGGCGTTTCGGGATCAGCGAAGGGTTGACGAGGAGCGGTGGCGTTGAGGCTCGCACTCGACACACACCGCTACGTGGATTTCGCGCGTGGCGTCGACGTGGTTGTTGAACTGCTGGTACTTCGAGTGCGTATCGGTCGACGCGGACGCCGGACGATCGTGTGGCCAAATGGCGTCGACCTCGATCCCGACATGCTCTACGAGGCGGCGCGCGGCAGGCCAGCCTCCCTTTCCGCATAACACGCAGCTGCTGTTCACGAACGCGATGACTTTGGTAGCGTTCGCTGCGCGAACGCGTTCTCCTTGCGCGTTCGCAACAGTACGTCAGGTCGTTCGCCGCACTTTCCCGTCATTGCGGACCAGACTTGACGGACACATTGGCCGTATTACCATTCTGACATGGAGGTAGTACCATGGCGAAGCCGATGCGCACGGTGTCTTTCAAACTTCCCGAGCACCTGGACGACGCGTTAAGCGACTTGGCGCGCCGCCGCAATTCGAGTCGCTCGGCGCTCGTACGCGAGGCGTTGGAGGGCCTCGTGACCAGCGGGCGCCGCTCGGTGACGGCGGCGGTCGATGGGCTCGTGGCTCCGCTCGATGGCCCAACCGATCTCTCGACGAATCCGAAGCATCTAGCCGGCTACGGGAAGTGACCCGAGTCGTTATGGATACGGGCCCTCTTGTGGCCCTGCTCAATCGGCGCGACCGTCACCATGTGTGGGTTCGTGAAGTGCTCGACACGGTCGAACCTCCGATCTTTACGTGCGAGGCTGTCGTCTCGGAGGCGTGTTTTCTATTGGGCCGTCTGTCGGGCGGGCAGGATGCACTTCTGGAATTACTCGCGCACGACGTGCTGAGACTCGATTTCCGACTGCACACAGAGATCGACCCGGTCCGAGGGCTGATGCGCAAATTCGCGTCCGTGCCGATGTCGCTTGCTGATGCCTGTCTCGTGCGGATGTCCGAACTCGACGCGCAGACCACCATCGTAACCATCGATGGCGACTTTCGTGTGTATCGGCGCAATCGGCGCCAGGTGATTTCGATCATCATGCCTAGCCGCGGCAGCTAACGAAGCGCAGCGCAGACCACGTGTCGTCGATCGCGACTTGGCTGTTCACGACGAAACGGAGCTGCTCGACGGGGTCCCAGCCTGCGTCGCGGGTGAGGTCCGACTTCATGTCCGAGGTCGTCTTCGGGTAGGCAAGGAAGAGCACCGGCGCGAGCTTCGTCAGCTTCGGTAGCCATTTCGCGAGCGCGGCGCGGTTCGCGACGAAGACCAGCGCGACGTCGGCAGGGGTCTTCGTCGTCGTCGGGAAATCGAGAACGAATTGCGCCGGCGCAGTGAAAAGCGCGACCTTCATCCCCGGCTTGAGGCGCAAGCGCTTCGCGAGCGGCTGCTTGCTCGGAGCGGGCGATACGGGGCGACCGGTCGTCGTGAGCATTGCGATCGTCTTCGAAATCCGGCGCGCGCGCGTCTCGGGCTGCTTCGCCTCGGCGATCGCGAGCGCGTGCTCCCTTTGGTGGCTGTACGCGAGCGCGTCCCACGCCTGTTTCGCCGGGCCTGTAAGCGCCTTCGCCAGATCGGGCGGCACTTCGACCGTGCGCACACTCTCGTCCTTTTCGATCGTGATCCGGATCTTGTCGCCGACTTTGACCCCGAGCTTTTTCGAATTCGGCCCGCTGAACCCGAGGACGTGGCGCCCGCCCATCGGGGCGATCGACGTCGCAAGCTCGACGCCGCCGATCGTCACCTTCACGGGAACGCGGCCCCTGGTCCCGAAGAACGCCACCGTGTCGAAGGGAAATTCCTCCACGTACGGAAACGCCCGATTCGGTCCAGCCGCACCAAGGGTACACGTGAACGTCTTCTTCATCGGCAGAGGAGTTTCGATCGGGGTCGGTCGAGATCTTTAAAGTCTACGGCGCGATTGCTCACCACGCGAGCGTCGCGTGGCGGGCGCCGGGTCGGTCACCACGATCATTGGCCGGGACGCTGGCACGCCGCTAGTTGTCTCAGGCCGCAGACATCGCTGCCGCAATCGTCGAAGGCAGGGTGCCAATGGCACAGACCGCTGAGGTCGTTCCGGAGAACGAGCTCCCGCCGCTGCGCACGGATGTCGTGCCTGCGCCGATACGCCTGACCACGCGCGACCCGGCCGCGTACGACGTCTACTCCGCCGACGGAGCGCTCCTCGGCCGCGTGAAGTTGCCGCCGCACCACCGTCTTTCGCGTGCGTGGGGATTTCGCGTGGGGGATCTCACGCAACAAGTATGAAGTGGAGTGCGCGACGAGATTTCGCGTGACACCACGCATCGGGGGGCGAAGCTGGCGCGGGCCAATAGCGCCGAGTGGCCACGCGGCCACTGAGCGATCTGGCGTTCTGCTGCAGCGCCTCCAGCAATTTGCGCGCGCAGCGCCCCTTCCGAAATGCGCGGTAAGCAGCAACGCGTGTTAGGCTTCTCGAACAACGGGGCTCATATGCATCTCCACGCCCAGCGCGCGGAGAAGTTTCAGCACCGTGTCATAACGTGGTTTGGCACCAGGGGCCAGTGCCTTGTAGAGACTCTCACGGCCGAGTCCTGTGTCCTTGGCGAGCTGGGTCATGCCGCGTGCTTTTGCCACGTCTGCAATCGCTCGGAGAAAGAGGTCAGGGTGTTCGCTCCCCAACGCGACGTTGAGGTATTCGGCGATGACTTCTTCGCTATCGAGATAGTCAGCGGCATCGAACGGGATAGGTTTCTTCATGGTTCGTTCTCCACGCGGGTGCGCAACAGCTTCGCCTTGCCGATATCTCGACGTTGAGTCGACTTGTCTCCACCACACAGCAGCCAGTAGGTCACGGCGCCTTGTCGCCAGTAGTACACGCGATAGCCGGGCCCCGCATGGATTCGGAGCTCAAAGACGCCGTCGCCCACTGACGCAATGTCTCCGAAGTGACCCAGCTCCGCCGCGCGGAGGCGTGCAAGAATGCGCGCCTTCCCGATTGGATCTCGGAGCGCCTTCAGCCACTCATCAAACTCGGCGGTGCGAAAAAAGACGACCATTAAATAGTGTATCCGTCTGGATACATTGCGTCAAGCGCGGAAACCCGCTTTCGCAAGCCGAACATGCGTTGGCTCGCGGAAGCACATTGGCGGCAGGCGTCCCGCGGCCGTACGTTTTCCGGTCAGAATCGTCCGGCTAAACGCCCCACGGAGCATCGATGACACCACGCAGGTTTGCCATGCTGGCGGTGCTTGCCTGCGCCGCGCCGAGTCTCGTCTTGTCGCAGGATCGCCCAGCGGCCGCGCTGATGGCCCGCATCGAAGCGGCGCAGCCCGGCGCCGGTCCGAACGAACTCGGCGCACTGACGCTTACGCAACTCATGGAACGCTTCAAGGTTCCCGGCGTGAGTGTTGCCGTCATTCACAACTTCGAGATGCATTGGGCTAAAGGCTACGGCACGCGAGATGTCGAGACAGGCGCGCCGGTGAATGCGGAAACCATGTTCCAGGCCGCGTCGATCAGCAAACCGGTCGCCGCGATGGGCGTGATGAAGGCGGTGCAGGACGGTCTCTTCACGCTCGACACCGACATCAATCGCATCCTCACGTCATGGAAGCTGGATGGACAAGGCTTCACGACCGAGCGGCCCGTCACGCCGCGCGGGCTCACGAGCCATACCTCCGGACTCGGCGACGGGTTCGGGTTTCCGGGATATGATCCCGCCGGGAAGCTGCCCACCGTCGTGCAGATTCTTGAGGGACAGCCGCCGTCGAATGTGCGCCGCATTTTCATGGAGCGTGCGCCGGGTACGCTGATGGAATATTCGGGTGGCGGCGTGACGCTGATGCAGCTGGCGCTGAGCGATGCCCGCAAGCGCCCGTTTGCCGACGTACTGCGTGATGACGTGCTCCGGCCCATCGGCATGGTGAACAGCACCTACGAACAGCCGTTGCCGCCGGCCCGAGACCGCAACGCGGCGCGCGCGCACGACGGCGAGGGCAAGTCACGGGGGGCCAAGTGGCATGTCTATCCGGAACTCGCTGCCGCGGGCCTGTGGACCTCGCCGTCGGACCTCGCACGGTTTGCCATCGAGGTGCAGAAATCGGCGGCGGGCGCCTCGAACCGCGTGTTGTCGCGCGCGTCCGTATTGGAAATGCTGACGCCCGTCGGCGTGGGTGATTTCGCGGTCGGATTTACGATCGACAAGGTGGGGCAAGGATGGTACTTCAGTCATGGCGGCTCGAACTGGGGGTTCCAATGCCTACTGCGCGCACACCGCAGCAAGGGCTACGGCTTTGCCATCATGACGAATGCCGATCGTGGTGGCGCGCTGGCCGCCGAGTTGGGCAAACGCATCCAGCGGGCGTACGAGTGGGACTCGTTCGCCGAGCCGGCGCCGCGCGGTTACGCGCCTCCGCCCGCGCGCGCCGACATCGCGCTCCCGCGCGATGTGCTGGCGCAGTACGTGGGCGTCTATGAATCGCCGCAGCTCACGTTCACGGTTTCGCTCGAGGACGGGCTACTGCAGATGACGCCGTCCGGACAATCGACGGTGCGATTGTATGCCGCGGCGAGGGATACGCTCTTTCCGCGCGTCGTGAACGCGACCGTCGTCATGACGCGCGATACGACGGGGAAGGTGGCCGGGCTCCTGTTGCGCCAGGGCGGGCAGGATCTGCCGGCGCGCAAGGTGCGCTGATGGAGCAAGCTCGCTTCGTTCGCGGACGGTTTGAACCACCACTCATGCCAATGACGATCTGGAACGGACTCCGAAGGTTCGGTGCTTTTGCAGCCATCACGATACTGCCAAGTCTTCTTGCCGGACAGCCTCCGACGGATACGTTGCTCATTGGCGACGGTCGCATTGGAAACGTGATCATGGGAATGAGTATTGATTCCCTGTACCGTACGGTGCGTCGAGAGCGCACGCGTTTGATCGACCGGTTCCGAGAAGGACTCTTTGACCCAGCGATCGAGATACGGCTCGTACAGCCAAGCGCGCGGCCGACCGTGCTAGCGCACGTGACGATGTCAAAGTGCGGTCTCGTCATCGGTCGCATCGAGGTGTATGATCCGCGCTTCAAGACCGCCAGCGGTCTACACGTTGGCTCGACGTTGGCCGATGTGCGCAAGCAACACCCGGTAAAGATCAGCAACGAGGAAGGCCTTCGTGCATATAGTGACGACCTTCCCATGACGTTCGAACTCGCTGGCGATCATCCCACCGCAAAGGTGCATGCGATTGCAGTGGTCAGGACATCGGCTCCCGCTCGCTGTGGCAGCCGATGATGAATACGTGCGATCAAACAGGGGGCCATTGATGACACGAAAATCCTTCGCAAGGATGGTATCCCGAGGATGCTTCTGATCGGCAAATGGTTTTACGTCGCGATGGCCGTCATCATACTCGTGGCGGTCGCCGTGGGCTTTGGGCGCACCTACGCTGCGCCGATGGCCGCTGGCGTCTTCGAAGGCCCGACGATCCTGCATGTGCACGGCGCTTTTGCACTTGGCTGGGTTCTCCTGTTCCTCGCACAGCCACTGCTTGTCCGCCTCCGCCAAACGGACTGGCACCGCCGGCTTGGGCGACTTGGCCTGCCGCTCGCTGTCGGCGTCGCAACGACGATGGTGCCGGCCGGCGTCTATCAGGTCACTCGTGATGCCGCTGCGGGGGCCGGCGCGACGGGCATCTCGAGCATCGTGGGCGTCCTGACCTCAGGCATCCTGTTCGTGACGCTCGTGTCGTGCGGCATTCTGGCCCGCCGCGACCGGGAGGCCCATGCGCGTTGGCTCCTGCTCGCGACGTTGGTGGTGGCGTGGCCGGCCTGGTTCCGGTGGCGTCACTGGTTTCCCTCCGTGTCCCGGCCCGACATCTGGTTCGCCGTAGTGTTGCCATATCTTTGGGTCGTCGTGGCCATGCTGCGCGATCGCGCACTGCGAGCCGCCGTCCATCCGGTGCTCAAGTTTGCCGGCACCGCGGTGATCCTTGAGCAGTCTCTTGAGGTGTTCGCGTTCGACTCGCCGGGATGGCGGGCCGTCGCGCAGCTCCTGTACCGCTGGCTCCACGCATAATCGCGGTGCAGTTTACCCATGCGCGTGTGGCCTACCGCAGCGTTGCCGACGGTCGGGCGCCAGATTCTGCAGGACTACGTCAGCGCTTCCAGGCACGAGTAGCGCAACCCCGGCGTCTTCACCGATCCCGACAAGCCGACCGCGAATAACACGATTACGATTCCGTTCTGACAACACGGCGGGCGTTTCGGCCGCGGCGGGTCGGCGGTGGCGACGTCATTCGGGATTTTGTCGCTGCGCGTCGGTGCCGACGCGGCCGCCGGGAGCCTCGAAGCGTGCCGACGAAGAAAAGCCGGTATGTGGATCACTCGGCGATGATTTTGCGGACATCTTGGCGTGTGGCGTCTGCGTCCTACACAACAGCGGAGTACATTCTCGACATGCCCTTCCTGCGCAGTGCCGCACAGTGCCGCCGCATGTTGACTCGACAGCACGCGGAGCCCACGTCCGATCGCGATCCGGCCATGAGTCGATCTGTTCCGGACTGGCGACGGTGGGGTGGATGGCGTTTCACTTTCGCGATCGGCGTCGCGGTCGCCCTTCCGGCCCGTGCGCAGTTGCCACCGGCGCGCGACGCCATCGCACGCGCCATCAGTGCGGCGACCGCGACGGGAGCGGCCGGAGAAAT
>JANOPS010000547.1:0-16652 GCA_031421995.1 Gemmatimonadaceae bacterium | reverse complement strand
GGGAGGGCGGCAACAGCGATCAACCAGCGTGTAACGCGGGGCATCGAGGGACCACACATAAGTTAACCCGGGCTCGCGCCGCCGGGGCTGGGGTCGGCGCGAGCCCACAAGAACTCAGGGTTTTGCTTTGGCGGCAGCAGCGATCTCTGCCTCGACGTTCTGCCCGACGCGCCCGGAGTTCGCCTTGAGCGGTACCGAAGAACCCGCCGCAGACACGCGCACGTATCCCTGCATTTCCTGGTGCAATGCTGAGCAGAAGTCCGTGCAGTAGAAGGGGTACACGCCGATCCGGGTCGGGACCCACTTCAGGGTGCGCGTTTCACCGGGCATGATCAACAGTTCTGAGGTGTTGGCGCCCGTGATCGCGAAGCCGTGCGGCATGTCCCAGTCCTGCTCGATGTTCGTGACGTGGAAGTACACCGTGTCGCCGAGCTGCACGCCTTCGATGTTGTCTGGAGAGAAGTGGCTTCGGAGCGAGGCCATGCGCACGTGCACCTGCCGCCCGCTGCGATCGATTCCCGCCTCACGTTCAGTGCGGGCCACCTGCGGGTGTCGATTCTCCTTGAGCGAATAGAACTTCACCTGCTTGTCACGGATCACGCTCGCCGCAATGGCGTTGGCATAGTGAGGCTCTCCGATCGTTGGGAAGTCCAACAGCAGCTTCATTTTATCGCCTTCAATGCTGTACAGCTGCGCAGTTTGCGAGAGCTCGGGCCCAGTTGGGAGATAACGATCCTTGGAGATTTTGTTCATGGCCACCACATACTTGCCAGCTGGCTTGGTGGTGGCGCCACCAGGAATCATGAGATGGCCGACTGAATAGAAGGTTGGCGCACGATCAACCACTTCCCATGTCCCCAGCTTCCACTTCACGATCTCGGACGACAAGAACATCGACGTGTAGGCAAACCCCTTGCCGTCGAATTCGGTGTGCAGCGGGCCGAGGCCCGGATTCTTCACTTCGCCAGCCAACACGCTCGCGTACTTCAACACCGGGATGCCTTCGACCTCACCTTCGAAGTCCTTCTTCTCAATAGCCGCCATCATCTTGGTGAAACTGTGCACGGGAATCACGGTAGCCAGCTTGCCCCCGGCGACGATGTATTCGCCGGTAGGATCAACGTCTGCGCCGTGCGGCGACTTTGGCGTTGGCAAGAAGTACATGGCGCCCGGACACGCTGAGGTCTCGAGCGTGGTCACGCCGGTCTCTCGGATGACCTTGGCCGTACGCGTGAATTCGTCCATGACGTTGTGCAAATATTCCGTGGCCATCTGCTTGCCCTTTCCGTCCACGACGCACCGCTCGGCGACCTTCCAGTTCACCGCAGCGATAAAGTCCTTGTCGTTGCGCGACGCGTTCGCCTCGAGGAGGCTGTTCGCTTGTTCCGAGTTGTACGACGTGAAGAACATCCAGCCGTCGGACGGGCCCTTCCCAGCGCGAGCCAGGTCGTAGTTGAAGCCCGGCACGAGCAGTTGAAAGGCGATACGCATTTTCCCTGGCTCGTTCGCTTTGATGAAGCTGATGGAGCCGCGAAAGCCCTTCTTATAATCCGAAATCGGCATGTCGCGATTCGGAATCGGCACACTGAATCGCGTCGTCGCGACGGCATACTCGGTGTTCTGGGTAATGAATGGCGACG
The DNA here is from genome assembly GCA_031421995.1 of Gemmatimonadaceae bacterium. Classification (GTDB taxonomy): domain Bacteria; phylum Gemmatimonadota; class Gemmatimonadetes; order Gemmatimonadales; family Gemmatimonadaceae; genus Gemmatimonas. The sequence goes on along the minus strand of JANOPS010000547.1, from coordinate 15,012 downwards.
CGTGGTTGCCGGCGGAGTTGGGGATCTCGATGATCTCTTCTGTCTCCATCCGCGTCAGGTCAATGCGCGCCACGCGCGGAGTATTGTTGGCATTGACAAACAGCCAGCGGCCGTCGTCCTCGCCCTTGGTTTGCGACAGCGCCGTGTGATGCAGGTCGTCCCACGGCACGAATCCATAGGAGGTTTCGAGCATCCCCTTCGTCTCTTCGCTGTATCCCCAACCATTCTCCGCGTGTTGGCTAAACACCGGGATCACCTTGAGCAGGCGGCCGGACGGGAGACCGTAGACCGGGACTTGACCGCTGAAACCGCCAGACATGAAGGCGTAGAACTCATCGTACTTGCCCGGAGCGATGTAGACCGCTTGGGCCGCATCGCCACCGACCAGCGCCGTGTTCGCTTGTTTGGCGCCTTTCGGGGCGCACGCGTACGCCAGCACGACGGCGGTGCCGAGGGCGGCGCTGGCGAGTCCGACCTTGCTCAGGGTGAATATCCGTGACATCAGGTGCTCCGTGTTCGATGTGATCCGGTGTGGAGGGAGCGCGGATTCGGTTCCGTTGACGCTCTCCCCATAGCTACGACCGGACCGCACGGGCAGAAGTCGGCTGATGCCTGAGTTCTTGTAGGGGTATTTCTGACATTCCCATCTGCTTATGCGAATTAGTATCCCGTACAGGGCGCGAAACTCACGAATCACGCCGGCGTGCTTCTCTCACGACACATTCCAAGACACCCGTTCCTCACTACTCAGCCTATATGAAACAGCTTGTGCACCGCTCCGCCTCGCCAACACTCATCGTCGGCGCGTTCTTCCTGCTCACCAGCTGCGCCGGCGAGTCCAAGCCCGCCGCGAGCGCCGATAGCGCCGCGCCGATCGCGGTGGCGACCGAGTCAAGCGCTGAGAAGGGCAAGACCACCTACGGACAGATCTGTGCGAGCTGTCACCTCGCCACCGGCGTCGGCCAAGAGGGCAATTTCCCGCCGCTCGTGAACTCGCCGTGGCTGAATGGAGACCCCAGCGTGCCGATCTCGATCGTCATTGCTGGACTCCAAGGCGAGATCAAGGTCGAGGGGAAAACGTACAACGGCGTGATGCAGCCTTGGGGCATGCTGAGCGATGACGACGTCGCCAACGTGTTGACGTACGCCCGCTCAGAGTGGGGGAACAGCGGCGCTCCGGTCACGGCCGAGCAAGTGAAGGCCGTTCGGGAGAAGATGGGGAACCGGGGCGCGTGGACCGCGGAGGAGTTGCAGAAGACGTATCCCGGCGCGGGGCGCTGACCGCGTCGCGAGGGTTACCGCGGTGACTACTTCACCGCGGTAACCGCTGCTCGAGATCCGCTGCGATATACGCCATCACCGCCATTACAGCGACGCATCGCTGCACTTCGGCCGGATTCAACTTGTCCGGTGTATCGGCGTCCGTGTGGTGAAACCAGAAGTAGCGGCTGCCGTCGACGTTGAGCCCCATCCCCGGCACGCCGGTTGCCATGATTGGCGCGATATCCGCACCGCCGCCAGACGCGCCGATCGTCCCTGCCCCAATCGGTGACAGCAGTCCGCCGATCGCCTCGATCAGCGCTCTCGCTTCCTTCGATCCCGTAAAGCCAAAGCCCAGCGGCGCAAACACGCCACCGTCTGACTCCATTGCGAGCTGATGGACCTCGTTCTTGTGCGCATCGCGATAGGCCGCGCCACCGCGCCCGCCGTTCTCTTCGTTGGTCCATCCCACGGCGCGAATCGTGCGCCGTGGGGTGAGCCCCAAGCTCTTCAGCAATCGGATGGCCTCCCACGCGACGACCACGCCGCCGGCATCGTCCATCGAACCCTGGCCGACGTCCCACGAATCAATGTGGCCGCCCATCACTACCACTTCGTCGGGCAGCTCGCGGCCGCGGAGCTCGCCCATCACGTTGAAGCTCTCGGCATCGGGCAACATCTTCGCATTCATCTTGAGCGTCACCACAACTTTCTCGCCGCGGTTGATCATGCGACGCATCATCATCGCATCTTCCATCGTGACACTGGCGTGCGGGATCTTCTTTACCGTGGAGTCATAGCTCATGCTACCGGTGTGCGGCGTGCGCATGCTGTAGGGTCCAGCGCTTCGCGCCAGCGATGCCACCGCCCCAGCCTTCGCCGCGGCGATTGCGCCAAGCCGCCGAAACGAGCCGTTGTACCCGTAGTCACGCCACTCGGCATCATACAACACGATCTTCCCCTTGGCCTCACTCGCGCGTCGCGTGAGCTCATCAAAGCTCGCCACAACCATGACTTCGGCGGTGATGCCGGCGGGCGGCGTGGCAATGCTTCCGCCAAGCCCCAGCATCGGCAGCAACTGCTTTCGCGGCGATGTCAGTTGCAGCGACTCGGCACCGCGTACCCAGTGCGGCACCATCACGCGTTCGCGCCGCACGTTGTCGAGACCGTCTTTCGTCATTGTGGCGGCCGTCCATACAATGGCTTGCTCCAGCGCTGCAGACCCTGAGAGCCGATGCCCAAAGCGATCCGACAGCTCGGCGATGCGATTCCATGCACCGGCGGAGTCGGCTTGGGCCGCAGCGATGATGCGATTGGCGATCGCCGCGTACTTGGCCGGAATGGCGTCAGAGGTCTGCGCGCCGATTTGGGCGACGGCGACGGCAAGTGAAAACGCCGCGAGGAGGATAGAGCGGGTCATGGGTTATATCCACACGTGAGGGAGGGCGCAGGAAGCTTCGGAAATCTCGGCATAGATCGTAGCGACGTCCATCTATGGCAACGCGAAAGCCACCAGCGTTGCGGTAGCGCCGGCCCCCGTCGCGATCACCACATACTGTCGCCCATTCCGCGCACGGTAGGTCATCGGATTCGCGTACGCGATCTGTCCCACGTCGTGTTCCCACAGCGTCGCACCGGTTTTCGCATCGATCGCGTACAGCACACGCCCGCCGCCGGTGATGAAGACAAGTCCACCCTTCGTCACCATCGCGCCGGGCGAACCCGCGACGCCGAGCTTGTCGGGGAGTGTCACACCGGCCAGTGCCGGGTGCTGTCGATAGGCCGGCGTGTCGCCCAGGGTGATCTGCCAGCGATGTTCGCCGGTGTTGAGATCGATGGCGGTGAGGTTGCCGTACGGGGGTTTGTTGATCGGCAACGTGCGTCCGCGACTGGCCGTGCCTTCGGGCCCGTCGCGTAGCGACACGCCGAGCGTGGAGTTGGCGAGGTCGACCATGTACGGTCCGTCAACGGTATCACTCGTCGTTGCCCGTGCGCGCAGTCCGAAGAGCGCTGGCGAGTTCGTGCCCTTGACGTACAGCCATCCCGATTCCGGGTCGACGGCCGCCCCGCCCCATCCTGATCCGCCTATGGCACCGGGATTGACAACGGTGCCCTTGAGCGACGGTGGCGTGTACAGCGGACCAATGGTGTACTTCGACAGTTCCTCCAGCGCGGCGGTTTTCAGCGCAGGCGTGAAGTCGATCACATCGTTGGTTGTGAATCCCTGGCGCACGAACGGCGCGGGTCTGGTTGGAAACGGTTGCGTGGGCCAGGCGGCTTCACCCGGGATATCGCTTGGCGGCACGGCGCGTTCTTCAATCGGCCACAGCGGCTTACCTGTCACGCGGTCGAAGACGAACAGAAATCCCTGTTTTGTAGGCACCGTCACGGCATCAACGCGCTTTCCATTGTGCGTGATGGTGACAAGGTTGGGCGGCGCGGGAAGATCGTAGTCCCACAGGCCGTGGTGCGTGATCTGATAATGCCAGACACGCTTGCCGGTGCGGGCATTGAGACACACGATCGATTCGGCGAAGAGATTCTCGCCTTTGCGTTCGCCGCCGTACCAATCGTTGGTGGGTGTGCCGACCGGCAAGTACACGAGTCCCCGCGCGCTGTCGACCGTGAATGGCGCCCAGACGTTGGTGTGTCCCACGTATTTCCATGCACTATCGCGCCACGTGTCGCTGCCGAACTGCGGCGGCGGCGGTACCGTCTCAAAGCGCCACACGCGCGCGCCCGTGCGTACGTCGTAGGCCTGCACGTCGCCGGGCGGGTCACCGCGATAGGCCAGCCGATCGCCCACACCGTTGCCGACAATCACCAGATTGCCCCACACGACGGGCGGGGACGTGTTGGTGTAGTGCTCCTTGCGCACGGTGCGTGAGAGCTGCGCGGTTAGGTCGACCATACCGTTGGTGCCAAAGCTCGGGATCACGCGGCCCGAAGAGGCATCAATCGCAAACAACCGCCATCGCGAGTTGATGAAGACACGCCGTTCGCGGCCATTGCTCCACGTGGCGACGCCACGGTGCACAAAGCCCGTGCCGTTGCTGGGTTGTCCGAAGGTCTTCCATGGCTGTGGATCGAAGGCCCAGAGCTCGCGGCCCGACGTGGCATCGAGCGCGATGACGCGATTGAACGGCGTGGAGAAGAACAGCGTGTCGTGAATGGCGAGCGGCGTGGCTTGGAACTGTCCGGGCCGCGCGGGCTTTTGGCCCTCGCTCGCGGGAATGGCGTCTTCGTTGTTGCGCCACGTAAATGCCACGGCCAACTGCGTGACGTTGGTGCGGTTGATGTCGGTGAGTGGCGAATACTTCAAGCCGCCTGCGTCATTGCCGTAGGTGGGCCAGTCGACGGAGCCGACCGGACGCGTCGCCTTCGGAGCGCGAGCAGGCGACTGCGCGGCGAGCAACGCAGGCACAAGGAGCAACGCAGGCACAAGGCGACGCGCACACATCCAACGCGCCTTCGGCATGGCGCATGGCCGCCGGATGGTCTGGAGACTAGGCATACGGAGAAGCATGACTGCAGGTACCGGCGTTGTCCAATCGTATGAGCCACCAGCGTGTGCGCCGCACCGACGGCTATATTTCAGTCCGAAAACGGTGGGCCACCGTGGCTCACGTACCGACGCGTATCGTCCGCCCTCGTTCATGCCTCCCTCAGACCACCGCGATCTCTCCGGGCTGGATCACCACGGGGTTGCGCTCAGCAAAGACGCCTTGGATGCGCTGCTGCCGGCGGTATACGACGAGCTGCGAGTGCTCGCGCAGCGGTTTTTGCGGCATGAGCGGCCCGATCATACACTGCAGCCAACCGCGCTGGTTAACGAGGCCTATCTTCGGCTGAGTCAGCAACGACGCGTGGATTGGCTGGATCGTGCGCAGTTTTTTGGCATCGCGGCACAAATGATGCGGCGTATTCTTGTCAATCACGCCGAGGCGAAGCACGCGGCCAAACGTGGCGGTACTGCCACGCGGGTCACGCTGGATGACGCCGTCTCGTGGTCGGGGGAGCGAGATCTCGACCTTGTCGAGTTGGACGAAGCGCTGAATCGTCTCGCGGCTATCGATGCGCGGCAGGCCCGTCTCGTAGAGCTTCGGTTCTTTGCGGGGCTGACGATCGAGGACACGGCCGACCTGCTGGGCGTCTCTCCGGCGACTGTAAAGCGGGACTGGACAGTGGCTAAGACGTGGCTCCGTCGTGAATTGTCGCATGCGTAGTCGGTCGACGGTATGACGTCAGAGTCCGCGTCGTGGGATCACGAGAAAGCGCTGTTTCTCGAGGCGATTGAACAGCCCGAGGCCAATCGAACGGCGTGGGTCGCCTCGCGCACCGTGGCGAATGTCGCATTGCGCGACGCGGTCCTATCGTTGCTTGCGGCATACGAGCCATCTGACAACTTTCTCGAGACCCCGGCGGCGGCGCTCTCGGCCGACGCCGTGCCAGATGTGCTGCCGGCCTCAGGTCGCGTCGGCCCATATCAGTTGCTCAAAGAGATTGGCCGCGGTGGAATGGGTGCCGTGTATCTGGCCTCTCGTGACGACGGCGAGTTTACGCAGCACGTCGCCGTCAAGGTCGTGAAGCGCGGGATGGATACGGACATGATCCTCGAACGTTTCCGTCATGAGCGTCAGATACTTGCCGGACTCGATCATCCCAACATCGCGCGGCTGCTGGATGGCGGGACGACGAGCAGCGGCGTTCCCTACTTCGTGATGGAGTTTGTGCCGGGCGTCTCGGTACGAGAGTACGTGCTGGTGCGCCAGTTGCCGCTCGACGACCAGCTGGCGCTCTTTCGGACGATCTGCGGCGCGGTCGCACACGCACACCGCAATCTGGTTGTCCATCGCGACATCAAGGCCAGCAATATTCTCGTCACGGACGATGGGGTCCCCAAACTGCTCGATTTCGGCATCGCGAAACTGTTGGACTCGGCGCCAGGCGACGGGACAGCAAGTGGCGCTACCACGATTTATGCGCTAACGCCGGAGTGCGCGAGCCCCGAGCAGTTGCGCGGTGAGTCTGTCACCACCGCCACCGACGTCTACTCCCTTGGCGTGTTGCTGTATGAACTGCTCACCGGACAACGTCCATTCGCGGCGCATGCACGGCACTTTGACGACCTTTTTCGTGCCGTCTGTGAAGATCAGCCAGTCTTGCCGAGCGAGGCCATACGGAACGATCCCGCCCGTTCGTCGAAGCTGTTGCGCGGTGATCTCGACACCATTGTGATGAAGGCGATGCACAAAGATGCCTCGCGGCGCTATGCGTCGGTGGCACAGTTTTCCGATGATCTGGAGCGATTCCAGCGCGGGCTTCCGGTGCGCGCGCAACGCGACACGTTTGGCTATCGCGCCGCAAAGTTTGTTCGCCGACATCGTATCGGCTTCTCCGCCGCCGCGGTGGTCGCGGTGTCACTGGTTGGCGGACTCGCCGCGAGTCTCTGGCAAGCACGTGTGGCGCAGCGAGAACGGATCCGCGCTGAGCGACGGTTTGCCGAAGTGCGCTCGCTGGCGACGACGTTCCTGTTTGACGTGCATGACGCCATCCAGAATCTGCCAGGGTCTACGCCGGCGCGCGCGATGCTTGTGCAGCGCGGGCTCGCGTCGCTTGATGGACTGGCGCGCGAGTCTGAAGGCGACACCATTCTGTTGCGAGACTTGGCAGTGGCCTATCAACGGGTCGGCGAGGTGCAGGGGAATACGTACGGCGCCAACCTCGGCGATACCGAGGGAGCACTGAAGAGTTACCGCAGCGCAGTCTCGCTGTTGGAACGTGCGGACGCGGCCCGTTCCCCTCGCCCGGCGACGCGGTTCGCGTTGGTGCAGAGTTATGAAGGGCTCGCCGCGATGTTGAACATCACCGGCGACTTGAAGGGCGCCATCGAGTTCTACGAACGCGCATTGCGGCTCCAGCGTCCCCTAGTCGAGCGCTTTCCCGATAGTATCCACTATCGTCAGACACTCGCGAACGTGCTGTTGGAGCTCGGCGACTCGCAGGGCGGCGCGGGGATGTCGAATGTGGGTGATATCAAGGGTGCGCTGGCGAGCTATGGCGAGGCAGTCGTGCTTCGTGAGGCCCTCCTGCGGTCGCGTCCAACAGATGTGGAGGTCCGGGCCGGACTTGCCAATACGTTGCTGAATCGTGGGTCGCTGGCGTGGACGCTGCGGGACTCGACGGGCGCTCGTGATCTGCAGCGCGGGGTGGCGATGCTTGAGCAGATCGTCGCTGAACGTCCCGACGACGCGCTCCGAAAGAATTGGCTGTTGTCTGGATATGCGCGCCTCCGTGTCCCGTTGGTGGACGCGGGACGATACGACGCAGCCATTCGCAATGACCACCGGGTCGTGCAGATGCTGGAAGGGATCGTGTCCGTCGACACGCAGAATACGCTGTTCCTGCGCAATCTCGGAGTGGCGCACAATAACCTGGGTCGCGATCTCCGTGCCGCTGGGCAACCACTCCGCGCCATCGAGAGCCATCGTCTGGCCTTGGCGATCACGGAGCGCCTGCAGCGCGCCGATACGAGTAGTGTTGAGCATCAGCGCGACCGCGCGTTCACCGAGGACGTCATGGCCGAAGCCCTGCATGACGCGCGCGACTTTCGTTCGGCGCTCGCCATGTATACGAGTGCGATTGCCCGTAAGCGCGGGCTTCAGCGCGCAGAACCATCAAACCCGTGGCACGCCGACGACCTCGCGTTTTTGTACGCCGGCATTGGTGCCGCCCGGAGTGCGGTGAGCGATTGGGCGGGTGCCGAGCACGCGTATCGGGACGCCATTCCGCTGGCGGAAGCGGCTGTTACGCGCCAGGAGGGGGCGGCGAAGGCGCGGGCGACGCTGGCCTCGATCTACGGCGGCGCGGCGACCATGTACGCCCAGCGCGCGGCATCGTCGCCGCAGCCTGATCGCCGTCGCCGTACCTGCGGTGAGGCGACGGGCTGGTATCAAAAGGGAGAGAGCCTGTGGGTACGACTTGAGACCGAGCGGGCGATGACCGCCGGTGACATTTCTCGGCGTACTGCAGCGCACGCGGTGATGCGCGCCTGTGCGAGGTAGCACGCCGCCGTGTGTGCTAACTCCTGAACACGCCGTAGCACCCTCATCACATAAGTTGAAAGTGGTGAAGCGAGAACAGATCGAGTGGCGAAACGTCGCGCCCTCGCCTATTCTCTGGAATCCTGCGCATATCCTTCGTGGAGCCATGAGCACACCGCTGATTACCGACCACATGCCGTTGCGTGTTGTGATGATGGGCGCGAGCGGCGCTGTGGGCGCGCATGTGGTTGCCGCGCTTCAGGCCGCTGCACGATGCGAAGTGCTGACGCTCCTGAATAGACGTCCGCTCGACCGCGTCACGGGAGGTACTGTCCACTCGTACGTGATCAACGTTGAGGACCCCTCAACGTATCAGGCGTATCTCGCGGGCCACCACGCCGCGGTTTGCACCCTCGGCGTTGGGCAACCATCCGCCGTGAGCGCCGCGGAGTTTGTGCGTGTCGATCGAGACGCCGTCGCCGCGTTCGCCGTGGCCTGTAAACAGGCAGGCATTGCGCACTTCAGCCTGTTAAGCTCCGTCGGCGCTGATGCGTCGTCGCGTTCGTTCTACCTGCGTACCAAGGGGGAGCTGATCAATTCCATCGTCGCGTTAGGGTTCGCGCGCGTGAGCATCTTTCACCCGTCCATGATTCTGACACCAACCAATCGCTACGGCGTTATGCAGGGTCTCATGCTGACCGTTTGGCCTTCCCTTGGCGTCGTGCTCCAAGGGCCGCTTCGGAAGTATCGCGGGATCAGCGACGCCACGCTCGGCACGGCGATCGCGCAGAATCTATTCACGGCGGGCAGCGGTGTGGAACAGCTGCACTGGGATCAATGCATGGCGCTTGCTCAGCGCGACGGCGCGCCATGAACGACCGCCTTCGTCGAGCCGCTGCCCTCTGGACGTGGACTGGACACACGCGCCCGCCGTTTGCGCACGCGGTGCGCGATGGGCAGGAGTCGGTGTGGGACTACCCTCGTCCACCGCGCGTCGTGTCCGAAACGCGGGAGGTTGTTGTGCGTGTTGGCGGCGTGGACATCCTGCGCACCCGAGGCGCATTGCGGTTACTCGAAACCGCCAGCCCTCCGTCATTCTATCTCCCATTTACCGACGCGCTCCGCGCCGCGTTCGTGCCAGCATCAGGCGCGTCGCATTGCGAGTGGAAGGGTACGGCGCGATACTGGACGCTGGTTGCTGGGGGCGTACGCCTAGAGCGCGCCGCGTGGTCGTACGACGCGCCGGAGCATCCGTATGAGGCGCTTCGCGATCATGTCGCGCTCTACCCCACGCACGCTGAGTGTTTTGTGAACGGCGAACGGGTTCGACCGCAAGATGGCGGATTTTATGGAGGGTGGGTGACGGATGACGTCGTTGGACCATGGAAAGGTGGACCGGGCACCGGTGGGTGGTAGCGTGACAACGGGCGCTGACGCCGTTCAGGCGCAGGGTATTCAGCAGCGCGTGGCGCACCTTCGTGCATTCACGCGACTGGCGTGTGCGGTGGCCGTGAGCCTGGCCACGATGCTGCTGCTCCCGCGCGGCGTGAAACTCGAAATGCGCATGGTCGCATCATGGGATGCGTTTGCCGTGGTGGCCTTGGCACTCACGTGGGTCACCATCCTGACGGTCACGCCATCGCAGATTCGTGCGCTGGCGACGCGCGAAGACCCCAGCAGACTTTTGGCGCTCGTCCTTGTCGTGCTCGGCGCGGGTGCATCGTTGTTGGCGGTGCTCGTCTTGCTCCAAGAGAGTATGACGATGCGCGGCACCGATCGCAGTGGCGCCATCGTGTTGGCATTGTCGGCGGTGGCGTTCGCGTGGACCCTTATCCACACGGTGTTCACGCTGCGCTACGCACATTTGTACTACGACGCACCGGCCGGTTCGACGCCGCTCGAGTTTCCCGGGTTGGACACCTCGCCGGACTATCTCGATTTTGCCTACTTTGCCTTCATCGTGGGCATGACTGCGCAAACGGCCGACGTCAACATTCGCAACCGGCGTATTCGACGCACGGCGTTGTTACACGGCGTGATCGCGTTTGCCTTCAACACGGCGGTGGTGGCGCTGAGTATTGGCGTGTTGTCTACGCTGCTGTAGCGGGACGCATTGACACGACGTCCATCCATGATGAATGTATGGTCATGAAGACTGTCGGCACCGCAGACCTCAAAGCCCATCTCAGCGAGCATCTTCAAGCTGTGCGCCGAAGAGAAACCATCATCGTGCTCGACCGGGAAGAACCCATCGCGCGCATCGTGCCGATGAGTGGCGTTGGGCACGGGCTCGTGATTCGGAAGGCGAGTGGCGGTCTACATGAGGTGCCTCTGTTGGGTCCCAGCCGCTCACCCGTCGACGTGTTGCTCCAGCTTCGCTAGGAGCGCGCGGCCAGCAATCCACTCCCTCACCCCTACGGAGATACCGATGACCCGCACAACACTCCTCCACTTCGCTATCGCTTGCGCCGCGCTTTTGTCCTCGCAGGCCACCGCCCAGACGACACCACCGGCTGCACCTCGGCCCACGCCAATGGCGCTGACAACCACCGCATGGCCTGACGGTGGCGTGATTCCCATCAAGTTCTCGCAGGCGGGTGAACAGCTCTCGCCCGCGTTCACGTGGAGCAACGTGCCGGCCGGAACGGTCAGTTTCGTCATCAACATGATCGACCCCGATGTCGCCATCCAGAAGGGCACGGAAACGCAGCCGCATTGGATTTTCTGGAACATCCCAGGCACCATGACGGGGATCCCCGAAGGCATCAAGCCCGGCGGCGAACTTCCCGATGGCTCACGACAGATCAGTGCGACCGGACTGCAGTATCGCGGGCCAGGCGCCGGCGCGAACGGGCCGATGCACCATTACACGTTTGAGTTGTATGCGCTGGACACGAAGATCGACGTCACCGCGTCGACGAACGCACAACCCGTCGCGGCAGCGCTGGAAACGCGCACCGCAGTCATGAAAGCGATGCAGGGGCATGTGCTGGGCAAGGCCGTGTACGTCGGTCTTTTTCGTCGGCCGCAGTAAGCTCAACCCTGGTGCCCAACGCCGCGAACGTCGTTGGGCTACCGTGCCGCGCGAAAAGTCAAGTTGATGCGCTGGCGCCCGAGGGACGGGTGCACACCGTCTTTCAGCGGCAACACGCCGTGATACACGAGCCGCGCCGCGCCGCCCCATACGAGCACATCGCCATGCACCAGCGGGAGCCGCTTCACCGGATCGGTGCGCTGCAACCCGCCAAACTGAAAGGTGGCGGTGAGACCCAATGAGACCGAGACGATGGGGGCGGAGAAGTCGCGCTCGTTCTTATCCTGATGGAGCGACATGCGGGCGCCGGGCTCGTAGCAGTTGATGAGACAGGCGTCGGGTGCGAACTCCGGGTACCCTGCGCTCGCGGCGGCCTGTACGCTGAGTGACCGGAACAGCGCCGGCATCACCGGCCACGGCGCGCCGCTGATCGGATCGCACGCGTCGTAGCGATACCCGCGTTCGTCAGACACCCACCCATATGCGCCGCAGTTGCTCATGGCGACCGACATGCGGTGTCCGCCGGGGGTGATCATGTGTCGCAACGGCGCCACCTTGAGAATGGCACTGAGTGCTGCAAGCAGCCCGGCGTCTTGCTCGCGTGCGTAGCCCGCCAACAGCGTTGCACCGACCGGGAGCGCGTGCGTTCGCGCGACGATACCAACGGTTTCGCCATCGGAAAACAGTTCCCCGTTCGACACTATCGCAGGCTCACCAATCGGTGCTCGCGCTGCAGCAGTTGCGCCTTCCGTTCGACGCCCCACCGGTACCCAGACAATTCGCCGGTCGCGCGAATCACGCGATGGCACGGAATGGCGATCGCCAATTCGTTCGCGGCGCAGGCACTGGCCACCGCCCGCACTGCGGTCGGCTGACCGATTGCCTGCGCGAGTTCGGAATACGTCATGGTGCGACCCGCAGGAATCGCGGTCAGCGCGGCCCACACCCGCTCTTGGAACGCGGTCCCGCGAATATCGAGTGGCAACGGCAACGCACCGCGTGGTGCTTCCACGTGCGCAACGACGATCGCCACCGTGTTCGCAAAGTGTGGATCGTCACCTACCAGCATCGCCTGCGGAAACCGCGCCTCGAGCGCTTGCACCAGGGCGTTGGGATCGTCGCCCAATTGAATCGCGCAGACGCCCTTGTCCGTGGCGGCAACCAACATCGCACCGAGTGTTGTTTCACCAACGGCAAAGCGAATCGTCTCGCCGGCACCGCCGTGTTTTGCGCGTGTCGGCGTCATGCCAAGCCGCGCCGTCGACTGTTCATAAAAGCGACTCGATGACTGATATCCGGCACCGAGCACGGCCGCCGAGACCGACGGCGTGGTCGGCAACATGTCACGTAGGCGGGCCGCACGCGCACCGGCCCCGTACGCGCGGGGGGTAACACCGGTGGCCTTCTTGAAGAGTCGGTGCAAGTGAAACGCCGAGAAGCCGGTGTGCTTGGCCAGTGCGTCAAGTGTGGGAATTTGCTGCTCCCGAGTCACGGCCTCGTCGATGTGGCGGCACACGGCGGTGACGACGTCTGCATGAAGATTGGTGCCCGTCAGCTCCGGACGACACCGTTTACAGGCACGGAAACCGGCGTCGATCGCCGCGGCACCGCACTCGAACACCACGATGTTTTCGCGCTTGGCCGGCCGTGCGCCGCACGATGGCCGGCAATACACGCCCGTTGTGCGAACAGCGTAGCAGAACACGCCATCATATGACGCGTCCCGACTCCGGATCGCGTGCAGTTGCGCGTCATCGGGCGCGGTGCCTTCCTGCGGCCTCGCCTCAGAGCTCATCGTGTTCACAGCGCGGGTGGGGATTTGCGGGAGTGCGATCATCGGACGGCCTCTGGCGTGAAAGATGACGCAAGTTCGTGCGTTTCGCGCCTCGGCACACTCCGGCGCTTGCGCTCGAATTCCACGAGTGCACGCCGTTCACTGGCGGCCCCGTCCGCTGGCGCGCATACTGGGCATCAGGTCGCCGGATCCGTGCCCTCGAATACCCTCTTGCGTGAGCCGAACATGACGTATTCTCGTCGTCGCCGACCGTGGTGGAAACCAGTCGCCGCCATCGCGCTCACCGTTGGCGCAGGCGTCGTGCTGTGGCGGTTTGTCCCGGTCACCCGGACATTCGATGCCTTCGAGATGCATGGAGGACCCGTTGTCCTCGATCGCCCATCCGATGCTCGTGTGGTGATGCTCACCTCGCATTGGGAGACACCTCGATTTACCTCGACTCGTTACGCATTCCGCAAGAAGAGCACGTTGCACTGGGATCTCTGGGGGTACGACGCGAAGGACCTGTCCCGCACGTGGGTGGTGCGACTGGCATCGATCCGGCAGGGGCAGCGCGATCTTGAGGCCGGTGTGTTGGGCGTCACCCGTGGCACGGCGTGGGTGCTTGCCGATGGATTGATGGCGCTTTCCGTGAAGGACGGAAGCCTGATCGGTGATGCCGCGATGATTGAATCGCGCAATGCGGTGCTCAAGGGACTGATGCCCTCGACGCGCCGACAGATGTACTTCGACAACGGCCTCGTCGTCATTGCCGCTGATGGACAACGGTGGCGGATCGACCATGAGACACTGGTTGCGACACGCGATACGGCAGTGGTCAAGAGCTCTATTGTCGGCGTTCCCATCTCGCGCGCCACGGGCACGGACAATGCACTACCCCTCCGGCTCTTATCGCAGTACCAGGCCTTCAAATCTCGGAGCTACGTCGCTGGGGATACGTGGTTCGGCATGATGCATCCATCGGAACTGGCCCAACAGCAGACCGATCCGCACACCCAGGCCTTCGCGCTCGGCCTGCGGTATCGGCTGTGGGCTGCGCCGCTGCGAGACACGGTCGACCGATTTCGCAACCCGACAAGACGGCCGGTGGACTACGCACCGCGCGCGGCGAGTCCCGAGTTTCTCTTGGGTGGCCTGTTAACCATGGCGAATGCCGATGGCCGCGAAGGCGTTGTCGGGATCGCCAAACCCACGCGCTTTATTGTCGTGCACCAAGACCGCATCGATGCCGCCGCCACACAAACACTCACCTGCATCGGCCTCGACGGAACCGTATGTTGGAACGCGCCGCTCAAAGTCTCGCTGGCTACCGGCTTTGCGCGACTTACCGCTGGCGGCCCGTCACAGTGGGCGCTGATGGTGGTCGGCGAGACGTCGGGCGACCAACGAGGCAGCGGAATGCCATCGCTCACTCGTGTGTCGATCAATGACGGCGCAATCACGCAGATGCACTTCGCGTCGGTCGATCTGGCGGCGCTGGTGGGAAAACTCACGCCATATCATCGCCGCTAGCTCCACTGGACGCTGACCGAATGGAACCCTCGGCCGCCTGCAGTTTGGTATGTCGCCGCCCCAGCCACAGCGCGACCAGCAGCCACACCGCACTCATCGGGACCGCCAGCAGCGAGATCGAAGACATCGCCAGCCCAAGCGCTGACAAGCCTGGGTAGATCCACGCGCCCGTTTGATCGCCGGCGCGATAGACAAACGTATCAATGAAATTCTTGGCTTTGTACTTATCCTCTGCGGGAATCACCGAGAACAACACTTCGCGGCCGGGGTTGGCGAACGCGTAGTTGCCAGCGCGGCGAATCGCACTGAACGCCACAAACAGCACCAACGACGACGACACACTCAGCGCGCTAAACCCAATGATGCTC
>JANOPS010000546.1:0-2581 GCA_031421995.1 Gemmatimonadaceae bacterium | reverse complement strand
GCCGCTCAACTTACCGCAGCCGCACAATCGCGTACCGCATCGCCGTGGGTAGCGCTGCACCGTTCGACGCCATGCTTACCAGCGCACTGCGCCCGGACTGCACGCCGAAGCGCGCGTAGCTACTGGCGCCGCCGGCGAGCGAGATCCGCTGCGGCACGCCGTTGGTGAGAGAACGCGCGTTTATCGGATAGACACCAAGCGGATTGCCGCCAGCGAGTCGCAGCCCCGGATAGATGCTCCGAAAATTCCACGCCGGCACGATGTACCGCGCATCGAGCGCCGCCGTGACGGTGGGGCTGAAGTCGTCAGCAATCAATGACACGGTCCAGTCGCGCAGGTAGTCGGCGAATTGGGTTTGTCCGCCGAGCACGTTGGTGAGGTTGGTGCGCCCCGAGGTGAGGGAGTTCACGAGCGCGCGATAGAAGGGGGCTTCCCCGGCGGCCCCCTGACGCCCCGCCGCAAATCGTAGAAAATTCCAGATGGCGCCGCGCGTGGAGAGCGAATCGTTGGGCGCGTATGGCGAGTTCACTTCGGGGTTGATGAGAAACGAATAGAAGCGCGAGAAATTCTGCGCCGCATAATTGCTGAATAACGTGGACTGCGATTGCACCTGCGACAGCCCCAAGTTGGCGCGACTGCCGAAGCCGGCGATGCGATAGTACAACAGCTCCTCGGCAGTATGCGCGAGGCCCTCATCCAGCCAGGTCTCCTCGCTCGCGGCGGCGCCGGTGTTCACATACAGGCGTCGCCCTGAGTTGATCAAATGCTGGAACTCATGCGCGATGGTACCAAGATTGAGCGTAGACACCGCATCTTTGCTGCGTCGATTGTTGTTGATGGTGCCGTTCGCATCGGGTACCAGCAGGTAAAACATCTCCGCTTCGTTTGATCCGGCGCAGGCCGCGAGCCCGTTCCGCGCGGTTTTCGGATAGAGATCGCGCGCGAAGAAGAAGCCGCCAATCGTGAAGTTGCTGTTGGACGGCGTGAGCGCATTCACCGCACGCGTGTAAAACAGAATGATCTTGTTGACGCCGCCCACGTTGGTTGGCGCACCAAACGCCGTCGTGTCCATCGGATAGATCAGCGTATCGAACGTCGCTGCAATCGACTCATACTCGGCGTCGGTATATCCACCAGCCGGATTTTCGTTGTCGGCAACGACAATCGACTTTTCGCCAATCGCGGCCACGCGTGAGACGCGATTGTTGGGACTGGTACAGGCTTGCGACGCGTTGGCGTTGAGCGTGATGGCATCGCCCACCTTGATGTTGGTGGGGATCATCAGTGCGGCCGTCGACGCGCGTTCGGCGTGCCAGAGGCGCGCAGCGGCCACCAGCGGAGCAAGCTCGCGACGAGCAATCTCCTGGCGCGCCAGTTCTGCCTCGCGCGGCGCGTTGGAGGCACCGCCCGAAAACAGGTCGCGCAGATCCAGCGGGCTCTCAACGACCGTCGGTGCAGCGATGGCAGCGATTGTCGGACCGGTATTGCCCAAGGCGACAATGTCGATCGGGGTGAGCGTGCTGAACGTGCCGTTGGTCGAGATCATCGTGAGCGCAAATTCGGCGTTCACGCCAGCGGGCGACGAAATGCAGCCGCGCACCCCTGCGGCGTCGGACTCTGGCGTAAAGACTTCACCGACCGCCAATGCGCGCGGCACAATCGGCCCGCAGACGGACGACCCTGCGGCACCGACGGTGACGGGCACAGTCACGGACCGCCCGCCGGCGTCGGCGACGACCCGCGCACTGCCGATTGTCAGCGCGGTGATGAGGCCCGCTCCCGATACGGAGGCCACCGCCGGATCGAGCGACGAGAAGTTGATGGCCTGTCCGGATACCTCGTTGCCAAACTGATCGCGCGCGGTGGCGCGAATGCGCAGCGTGTCACCGAGTCCCAAAAACGCCCGGTCGGGCGTAGCAACGATGGATGCCGGCGTGGCAGCGATCGCGGTGGCGGTGAAGACGACGGGTGTGAGCCCGAAGACCTGCGCCGTCACGCGAAGCGCGCCGGCCACCGTGCCGAGGGTCCAGGTCGCGGTTGCGACGCCCGCGCTGTTGGAGGTCGAGACCGAGGGCGAGATGGACCCGCTGCCCGCGGAGGCGTCCCAGTCGACGCGCGCGCCTGAGACGAGCTTGCCAGCGGCATCGGTGACGACGACGCTGAGCGGAATACTCAAGGCCGTTCCAACGACACCGGTTTGAGCATTGCCGACATTCAGGCGGATAGTAGTCGGCGCGATCGTTGGATCGGTTGGGCTCGGTTTATTTCGGCAGGCCGAGACGCCGATGGAAAGCGTCGACGCCGCCAGGATCCAGCCGAGGCGATGCGAAAGCAGTAGAACGCGTGCGGCCGCAAAACGTGCGAGAGCCATGCTGATCACCAAACCATCGAGAAAGAACGGACTCGTCGGGGCGAAGACCGGCCACCGGGAGAAGACATAGCGGACACCGCGTGAATGATACTCCCTCCAAACCGGACCCCCACCCCTCAGTTCCGCGCTCGACGCGTCGGCGGGGTAGATTTCATCATGTACGACGCAGCAGCCACCAGCGGCGTCTCAAGGTACAGAGCGCGCAGGTCC
>JANOPS010000545.1:0-14627 GCA_031421995.1 Gemmatimonadaceae bacterium | reverse complement strand
TCGTGCCGACGCGCGCGGGTTTCTGGCGTTCCTGGCACAGCTCGGCGAAGGCGTCATCATCCCGCCGAAGGTCGTACAAAGTGAAGAGCTGGCGCTCACGATCGCGTGGTGGCAACCGAATCGCAGCGCGCAGCAGCTGGTCGGTCGTCGCGACACCACGCTGCTGCCGTCGAACGTTGGCTACTATCGCGATCGATACGGGGTGATTCTGGATAACTTGCCGGATCGCATTCGATTGGGCGACGGACAGGATGTGCGCGACGTGCCGCATCCGCTCGCGGCCAGTTCGTTCACGATCTACGAGTATCGTCGAGCGGCACCGGTCAAGATTCGTCTGCCGGGACGCGAGATCGTGGTCGACGAAATCCAGTTTCGACCGCGCGACGGCAGGGAACCGGCGGCGATTGGCTCGGTATTTCTGGATCGCGAAACGGCAGCGGTGGTGCGATTGTCCATGACGTTTACGCGTGCAGCGATTCTGGACAAACGAATCGAAACGCTGGTCGTGACACTGGAGAACGGACTGGTACGCGAGCGATACTGGTTGCCGCGTCGACAAGAGGTGGAAGTCTCCCGTGGTTCTACGTGGATGGACATTCCCGTGCGTGGCATTGTGCGTGGTCGGTGGGAAGTATCGAACTACGATGTGAACGAGAAGATCCCGGTCGAGACGCAGCGATTGCCGCGGTGGAGCTCGGTGTCTGCCGATTCGCTCAAGAAGTATCCGTTCACCGATCGCATTGTCGACATGCTGCCGGCAGATATTCAGATCGCGTCGAGTGAAGACGTGGTGCACGCCCGCGAACAGGCAGAGTTCGCGGTGCGCGCGGCGATGTTGGCCCGGCCGGCGCGTACGGCGGTGACCGGTCGGGGATTGAGTGACGCGGCGCGCTATACCCGCGCGGAGGGATTGTCCCTTGGCGTCGGGGCGTCGCAACGGTGGGGTTCAGGGTGGCTGCTGTCGGCCCGCGGACGCTACGGGATTGATGATCGGCAGGCGAAAGGCCAGGTGTCGTTTGGTCGCGTGCCGGCGTTTGGCCGTGTCCCGTTGGCGCAGTTGTTCGTGGAGCGCGACGTGCGCGATCTCGCCTTGGCAGAACGTGCGGGCGTCACCAACTCACTCGGCGCATTGCTGTTTGGTGGCGACTATACGCAGCAGGTCGATACGCGCGCCGCTGGCTTTGTGGTGCGGCGGTCACCATTGGATCCGTTCTCCCTGCGCGTGGCCTATGAGACGGATGCGCCGCTGCGCCTCGTCGCAAAATCCGTGAGCGGCGAATTTGCGCCGGTGGTGCCAGCGTGGCGGTTGCGTGGCGTGCGGACAGAGCTGCGAGGTACTGGCGGCTGGGTGTCGGGCAACGAGCACACCACGCGCGGTCTTTGGTCATTGCAGGCGTCGGTCGGCGGCTATGCGGGCACCGACGATCGCGACGTGCGCGTGTCGCCGATTGTTGCGCGGGCGTACGGGCAGCTGTTTGTGCACCGCCCGATATCGCACGATCGTGCTGTCGTTTCGGTCACGCAGGTTGGCGCCGCCGGCGGTCGGGATCTGCCGCCGCAAGGATTGGCGTTTGCTGGCGGCCCGTGGACGGCACCGGGATACGACGCGGGGTCTTTCGCGACGCGCGCGTTTGTGTCGCAGCGTCTCGAAGTGCGCCAGCCGATACCGGCGCCGGCAATACCACTGGGTCGCTACGGGAAATCACCCAAGCGTATCGTGCTGGCGCCGTATGCCCAGATCCTCGTCTCCGCCAGCGGTACTCCATCCGTGCCGTCGCGTGTGGCCGGCGCGTGGCCATCGGTTGGCACCGGTGCGTTGCTGTTCTATGACCTCGTGCGCGTTGATGTCGCGCGTGGACTACGCAACGGCGGGTGGCGGTTTGCCATCGACATCGATCGCGCGTTCTGGAGTGTTATGTGAGTAAGGAGTACGATCAAGCGTACTTCGATAAGTGGTATCGCCATCCACACCATCGCGTGAAAACGCCGACTGAACTACGTCGCCAAGTCACCTTTGTGGTCGGGATGGCTGAGTGGGTGCTGGGGCGCCCAGTGAAGAGCGTGCTGGACGTGGGGTGTGGCGAGGGACAATGGTTGCCAGAGTTACGACGCCTTCGCCCGCGCGTGCTGTACGACGGCGTCGATCCGAGTGCGTACGCGGTGTCGCGCTATGGGCAGCGCCGTCGCTTGCAGCAGGGTGGGATTGACCAGCTTGACAGGCTCGATCTGCGCCCGGCGTATGATGTGGTGGTGTGCTGTGGCATGTTGAACTACCTCGCGCCGAAGGTGCTCCGCGCGGGGCTCGCGCAGGTGGCGCGGAAAACAGACGGCGTGGCGTATCTGGAACTGTTCACGCGCGCCGACCACATCGAGGGCGACACCAACTGGCCGACGCCTCGCACGGGGGCATGGTGTCGGGCCGCGATGCGCACGGCGGGATTTACTTCGATTGGCATGCACGGGTACGTAGTGACGGCGCAACAGTCGCGTGTCGCGGTCTTGGAGCGGGGCCCGTAGTCGCCGATCATTCGGCGGTCGGGCACGTGCGTGGTCGCGGTATCTACCGTGATTTAACACGAGACACTGATTGTTTGAATCACGGGGGACACGGAAGACACGGAGGCACAGGCCTTGAAATACAACGTCGCAACCAGCGCTTGGTTTTTTGAGGAGGAGCTATCGCACGAGCTCGCGTCGCTCACCCTCCGTGCACTCCGTGTCCTCCGTGATTCAAAAACCAAACACTGATTGTCCGAATCACAGAGGACACAGAGGACACGGAGGACACAGAGGCACATGCCTTGAAATACAACGTCGCAACCAGCGCTTGTTTTTTGAGGAGGCGCTATCGCACAAGCTCGCGTCGCTCACCCTCCGTGCACTCCGTGTCCTCCGTGATTCAAAAACCAAACACTGATTGTCCGAATCACAGAGGACACGGAGGACACGGAGGCACATGCCTTGAAATACAACGTCGCAACCAGCGCTTGTCTTTTTGAGGATCAGCGTCGTCGCAAATGTGCCGGGGCAACGCGTTTGGCCAACAGCGCCAGCAGTGCGTCGACGCCGATAGCCATCGCCGCCGCGGGCAATGCACCGGATAACACGAGTCGTGAATCAGCAAGCCCAAGTCCAGTTACGATGGGTTCACCCAGTCCGCCCGCACCAATGAACGCGCCGAGCGTGGCGGTGCCAACCGTCAGCACGGCCGCTGTGCGAATGCCCGACAATACGATCGGTGCGGCAAGGGGAAGTCGCACCCACCACAGCTGCTGTCGCGGTGTGGCGCCCATGGCCGCGATCGCGGCGACAGCATCGGGGTCGGCGAGATGCACGCTGGTGTATGTCGCACGGGCGATCGGCAGCAGCGCGTACGCCCAGAGGGCGACGATGGCGGGTACGGTCCCAATGCCGAGGAGTGGAATCATGAAGACCAACAGCGCGATGCTGGGTACGGTTTGCATAACGCCAAACAGCTGCAGGATGGGCTCGGCGACGACGGGGCGCGCGGACATCCAGAGTCCAAGCGGGATGGCGACCAACAAGGCGAGCGCCATCGAGATCACTACCAGTACGGCGTGCTGAACGATCAGGCGCGCGGTCTCACCACGTCGCGCCCAGAAGAAGGACCAGAACCCAACTGTCGCTGACGGCGTGGTTGCGGCCGGTGCGGCCGTGGCGTCGCCAAGCCCAAGCGACGCAAGCGCACGCGTGGCGACGGCGGGGATGGGCTCTGCGTCCACCTCGATTGCACGATTCCACAGGCGCATGTCAGACTCGGTGAGCTTGCCGCTCAACCGAGACAGAATGGCGACGGCATCCGGATCGTCGCGCGCGAGGCGCGGTGAAATCAACGCTGCGGCATCGTAGGGCGGAAACAAATGCCGATCATCCTGTAACGCGACCAACGCGTACTTCCCCAGCAGGCCATCGGTCTCGTAGCCGTCAATGAGATCGACCGCGCCGCTCGCAACGGCCTGGTACTTGATCGCCTCCGCCAACGGCTTCACGGTCTTGAGCCGTAACCCGTAGACGCGCTGCAAGCCCGGCCAGCCGTCGCCGCGCCCTATGAAATCGGCGGTGAAACCACCAACGAGCGCGGAAGACCGTGCGGAAAGATCGGACAGCGTGCGAAGCTTGTATTGCGCCGCGATTTCCGGGCGGACGGCAATCGCATAGCCGTTTCGAAAGCCAAGCGGCGCAAGCCAGGTCACTCCGAACCGTTGCAAGCTTGCGGTGGCAACATGGGTAAACGCCTTGCGACCGTCCTCGCGCATCGCGGCCGTGAGTGTGTCCTTGAGAATCGCGATCAGCCCGGTGCCCGTGTAATCGGGGTACACGTCAATCGCGTTTGTACGCAATGCCTGAAAGGCGACTTCGGTGGCGCCGAGTCCCAGTTTCCGATCGACCCTACGGCCGTTGCGCTCAAGCAGCTGCGCGAACATCTCGGCCAACAGGAACGACTCGCCAAACGGTTTTGAAGCAACGACGATCGGGGTGGTGGCGCGCGCGATTGACGGTGCCGGTGTCGGCGCCGCTGACGCCTGAGCGAACGCATCACCGCCAGACCGGCACACCACGAGCAGGGCGAGGAGTACTTGCCGAGTCATGTTTCCGCCAGCAAGCGGGCCGACGTGCGGGCGCGTTCAACGAGTGCCGCCACGTAGGGCGACGCAGCGCGCCCAGCGAGATCATGCAACGTGCCCATCTGTTCGATCCGACCGGCGCGCATCACGGCAATGGTGTCGGCGAGGCGTACCGCTTCACTGAGATCATGTGTGACGAGGACCGCCGTGAAGCCAATTTCAGCACGGACCGACGCGAATGCATCGAGTACTTCACTGCGTGAGATGGCGTCGAGTGCGCTGAAGGATTCGTCCAGCAGCACGGCGCCTTGTTGCGCCGCGAGCGCGCGGGCGATGGCGACGCGCTGCCGTTGCCCACCGGACAGCTCGTGTGGATACCGGTCAAGAAAGGTCGAAGGCGACAGTCCACATAGTTCCAGTGCGCTGCGCGCGGCACGTGCCGGATTGACGTGCTGCGTGAGCGTAGGTACCAGCGCCACGTTGCGTCCCACGGTCCAATGCGGCAACAGTCCGCCTGATTGTGGCACATAGCCGATGGAGCGACGCAGCGCGACGGGGTCCAGCGTGGTCACGTCACGCCCGTCAACAAAAACGCACCCGGCCGATGGCTCAATCGTTCGATTGAACGCGCGCAGCAGCGTGGTTTTGCCGGAGCCGCTCTCGCCAACAAGCGCGAGGAGGGTTCCGGCCGGCACAGCAAGCGACACATCGTGGAGCGCTGTGGTCTGTGCGTAGCGATGGGTAAACTGGGTCACACGGAGATCGAGAGCCATTGGTGCTCTAGCGGGGTCGCGGTGCGGGCTCGAGAAACCGCTCATCGACATAGCACCAACCCCAGTCATCACCCGGCTCAACACTGCGAATGAGCGCGTGTGCCGTCTCGTGAAAGTGCTTCGTGGCGTGCTTGCCCGGCGATTGATCGCAGCAGCCGACGTGCCCGCAGGACAGGCAGAGGCGCAGGTGCACCCACCGGCCTCCGGATGCCAAACACTCTTCGCAGCCGCCCGGCGTTCTGGGGGCGACATCATGCACCTCATCAAGGTGCGTACAGTGCGAACTACTCATGGCAGACCTCGTAAGGAAGGAGGGGTCACCGGATGGCACCGAGATGCGCGTGAACGAAGGAGACGGCCATGGCGCCTTCGCCGACGGCTGAAGCAACTCGTTTGACGGATGCACTGCGTACATCTCCGACGGCAAAGACGCCGGGAATACTGGTCTCCAGGAAATGCGGAGCGCGTCGGAGGCTACGCCACGCGTCATTGGCCAACGAGGCGGCTGAGAGCGCTGGCCCCGTGACCACGAACCCGGCGCGATCCAGTTCAACGCAATTGCTCAGCCAATCTGAATGCGGTACGGCGCCTATGAAGATGAACAGGGCTCGCGCAGGAATGGTGAGTTGTGCATCCGACGACTCGTTGTGCAGCGTGACACTCGCCAGTCTATCATCGCCGTCCAGCGCCTGCACTGTTGTGAACGCATGAATCGTGACGTTCTCAAGGCGTGCGAGGCGCTCCACAAGATATCGCGACATGCTCTTGCCCAGGTCGTCGCCGCGAATGACGATGTGCACCCGCCGCGCGTGTCTTGCCAGAAAGACGGCCGCCTGTCCTGCCGAGTTGCCGCCGCCAACCACAATCACTTCGTCGCCACCGCACAGTCGCGCCTCCATTTCACCGGCAGCGTAGTACACACCGGCGCCCTCAAAGTCGGCAAGGCGGGGGATGTCGAGGCGCCGATACTCCACTCCAGTGGCCACCACGACCGTCCGACCGCGAATCAGCGATCCATCACTCATGACTACGCACTGCTGGCCGCTGTCGAGGCGGAGTCCCACCGCCGTCTGCGGCACCGAGAGTCGGGCGCCGAACTTCTGCGCTTGCAGGAGTGCTTGTCGCGCTAGCTCGGCACCCGAGATGCCGGTGGCAAATCCAAGGTAGTTTTCGATCTTGGAGCTGGTGGCCGCTTGACCGCCGGCCGCAACGGCGTCGAGCAGCAAGGTGGAAAGTCCCTCCGACGCCCCGTACACGGCGGTGCCGAGCCCGGCGGGGCCAGCGCCGACCACGACAAGATCGTGAATCGTATCGTCCGAGACGGCGATGTCGAGACCCATGTAATGCGCAAACTCGGCGACGGTCGGATTGCGTCGGAACTTGCCGCCGCGTCCCATCACCAACGGCGTGTCCGCCGCGGCAACGCCGAGCTCGCGCAACAGCACGTCGGCCTGACTATCCGACTCGACGTCCAGCCACGTAAACGGGATCGAGTTGCGTGTCGCGAACTCACGGAGCGCGTGTGCTGCCGGTGAATATCGAGATCCCACAATCTTGATGCCGGTGTACCCTTCACCAACAAGGAGGGCGCGTCGCATCAAGAACGCACTGAGCAACGTTTCGCTGAGTTCGGGCAGTTCGGCGATGACGCGACGAAATTGGTCAGGCGCAATCTCCAGGACGCTCCCCGACTCCCCAACACGCGCGGTGACCAGACTGGCGCGGCCCGTCAGCAGATCTGCGTCTCCAACAAACTCTCCAGGCTGGTGCACGGTCACCATGGCGATCTGGTCCGGGTATCCAGTCAAAATCTCGACCGTGCCCGACAGCACCACCGAGAACGGATAGTTGGTCGCGCCCTCAGCAAACAAGACCTCGCCCACTGTCGTGACGCGTTCCGTTCCCCACGCGCGCAGCGCGGTGATCTGGCCCGGCGGGAGCATTGCAAAGGCAATGTCGTGCTCGCTCTCGTTCATCGTAGCCACTCCAATGCGCGTCGCCTGTCCGGCGCCCTCGTGGCACCTTCGCGGAACGATGATGGAGTCTCGCTCCAATGACCGATGAATTCAACTAGCCGAACGTCCGGATTGACGCCTCCACGACGACGTGGATCTTGGCTGCTCCGCGCTAAAACTCCCAGTTCAATCCGATCGTCGGCAAGAGGCCGATGCCCGTGTTCGGGTCGCTCTGTCTGGTGCGCGGGTTCCACTGCGGTGCCCCGGTGTTCTGACGGTTGGTGATGTTCTGCAGATCCACAAACGCGATCAGCTGCCGGCGTCCCATCACAAAGCGTCGATCGATACGAAGGTCGGCGGCGAAGAATGTTTGCGCACGCCGCCCGTTGTATTCGGTGAAGTCGAGTGTGCCGGCCGCAGCGCCGGTGGCCACGAATGGGGTAAACGGCAATCCCGAGGCGCCTCGAAGCCGCGTCGCAATCTCCCACTTCGCATTGGGGCGCCAGCCAAGGACGCCGTTCGCGAGCACCGGCGTATCGAAGGCCCCGCGCGTGGAGATACCATTCAGTCCCGTAAAGCGCGTTCGGTTGAGACTGGCGCTGAGTTGGCCGTAGAAGGGCGACTGTGCCAACTTCTTCTGCAGAAAGAGTTCTGCACCAAACGCTTCGCCCGTTGCGGTGGACTGCAGTGGTTCCAGCCCAAACGGGATGTCGGTGGTGACGTCGTCAAAGCCGCTGGGACTCAACACGGCTTGTGGTCGAAAGACCCGCGACGGATAGTCGCCGTATCGCTTCCCGTACACCTCGACCTGAACTTTGAGATCGGTGCCGATTAATCGCGTAATCCCGGCGATGGCTTGATCCGCATAGAAGGGACGAACGGAACGTGCATTCTGCGGCGCGCCCACAAGCCAGATGTAACTGGGCGCCTGCCAGTATCGACCCCCGGACACTGCGAGCGTGGTGTTGCCGTTCACCTGATACGCCGCGCTCAGGCGAGGTGCAAGGCGAAGCGTGTTGTCGAGGAATCCGTACCAGTCGCTCCGAATGCCCGCCGAGAGCCGTAGCTGTGGGCTCTGCTGCCATGTCGCCTGCGCATAGCTGCCATTGCGAAGCGCCGTGAAGCTGGTGTCCACGCGCAAGGGACGCGGCGTCCCGGATGCGTCGCGCCGTGCGAAGCCGGCCAGCGTGGCGTTGTAGCGCAGGTCACTGGCGTACTTCACGATCGTCCCCGTCTCCACCTCCACACTGGGCGTCAGTTTCCACGTCAGGTCGGTCCGCAGCGAGTTCTCACCTTCGGTGGAGCGGCTCTCGAACACGGGAACAAGCAGGCTATCGCGTTGTGCACTGACGTAGCGTGTCCACGTTCGACCCAGCGTTGTCGTGACGACGCCTTTCTGCAACAGACGCTTCCAGGTCAGGCCGCTGAAGTACTGATCCTGCAGGGGTGCGAGGACCTGCGAGTTCGTCACGCGTCCCGAATCTGTTTCGTTGTTGAACGTGATCGTGCCACGCGCTGCGATCGTAAGAATGCTGAATGCATCGCGCGTTGTTGGTCGCCACACGGCCTTGGCCGTGGCATCGGTATACGCGGGAATAAAGCTGAGCCCGATGAGCTTGAACAACAGATCAAGGTAGCTTTGGCGCACATTCACAAAGAATGAGGCGTTCTTGCCAAGTGGTCCTTCGAGGACCGCGCCGAACTGCGAGGCCGCGACATTGAGTTCACCAGCAATGCGTTCGCGATTTCCGTCACGCAGGGTCAGTCGTGTCGCTGACGACGCGCGGTCGCCATAGCGCGCACCAAAACCACCGGCGGACAGTGCGGCTTCCTCGATAAAGCGAATATTGATCAGCGAGATCGGTCCGCCGGTGGATCCTTGTGATCCGAAGTGATTGATGTTCGGGACTTCGATGTTGTCCACGACAAACAGATTCTCAAACGGCGCACCACCGCGCACGATGATGTCGTTCCGTGCGCCGTTCGTCACTCCCACGCCCGGTGCGACGGAAATTGCGCGCAACACATCTTCCTGCGCGCCAGGCTGGCGTCGCACTTCCTCCGCATTGTAACTCTGCGTCGAAACGGGAGTGGCGGGTGGGAGCTGCGCCGGGAAGGCATCGGGCCGTACCGTGATAGCATCGAGCTGCACATCCACTGGGCGCACCGTGATCACGACCTCGGCGGGCTTTGCGGGTGAGACCGCAATGTCGCCTTTGCTCACCGGCGCGAATCCCAGGCGACGGACTTCGATAGTCACAATGCCCACGCGCACGCCGCGCAGCACGAAGCGGCCGGTGGCATCGGACTGCGCTACCGCGTCCTGCCCGATCACGCGAACGGTGGCACTGCCGACCGGTGCCTCAGTAACCGCCTCGATCACGCGACCACCAATCACGCCCGTGGCGACCGAGGCCGATTGGGCCCCAGCGGACTGCCGCGGGGCGATCGTGGCGAGCCAGAAGAGCGGGAGGGCGCGGCCGAAGGCGCGAAAGGTCATAAGGTGGCGGATGGGGAGTGTGCGTGCGCAAAGGGCTTTGGGGTCAATTCGCGGCCCTCGCGCCGTCGGATGCATGATGCTGACACGAGACCGAATAGTGGTAGCCTGGCATCGGCCAAACAAAGGGGCTCGTGACCGGCCGCGTTGCGCGAGCGCGTGGCGAAGCGGCCGTTTGCAGCGGGCGCCACTGATCTGGGTGCGGTCGCTAGACAATCGGTGTGCCGCGGGGCATGCTGCATGAATGAACTCCGATACCGCACCACCTTCGGCGTGGCCCGCGTTTCTTGCGTCGCTCGCGTCCGCCCGGCAAACCAGCGGCACGGCCCATCCGTTACGCGCGCTGACCGAGGAATTTGGCCAGCGCATGCTCGCGCTGCTGTTTCCTCAGTTCGCTGGCGTCGATGCCGCGTGTGGGACCGATGTCCACGTCGACGCTCAATGCGTCGTTGATGTGCTGACCGCTGCACTGACGCCCGTGGTGAACGATGTTCCCGCGGTCGTTGCCGCATTCCTAACGCAGATGCCGGAGCAGTACGCGCTCCTGTGCAAAGACGCCGCGGCGATTCATGCGGCAGACCCCGCGGCAGAAAGTCTCGATGAGGTGATCCTCGCGTATCCGGGGTTCTTGGCGACCGCCGTGTATCGCATTGCGCACGTGCTGTACACGATTGATGTGCCGCTGGTGCCGCGGTTGCTGGCCGAGTGGGCGCACCGCGAAACGGGGATCGATATCCATCCTGGTGCGCAGATAGGCGAGTCGTTTGCGATTGATCACGGCACGGGCATTGTGATTGGCGAAACGAGTACCATTGGCGATCGGGTGCGGATGTACCAAGGCGTCACGCTGGGTGCGCTTGCGGTGAACAAACGGCTGGCCAATCGCAAGCGTCACCCAACCATTGGCAACGATGTCGTGCTGTACGCCAACGCGACGATACTGGGTGGAAACACCGTGGTGGGCGAAGGATCGATTGTCGGTGGCAATGTGTGGCTCACGACGTCGGTGCCACCACGATCCGTGGTGCAGTTTACGAGCGCCGTAGGGCAACGGCCGCTCGATGACGGGCTGGAGTTCCACATCTAGCCTCTCGGGCTAGAATCGCACACGGAGCGTGGCTCCCACACGCAGCGCCGTCCATCGATTTCCCTGATACCGCTGCACCACGTCAATCAATTTCCGGGGATGAATGCCGCGCACTACGCGTTCGGCCTTTTCCGGAGACCGGAAGAAATCTTCCCAGTGCCCGAGCAACACGTGCTCGGGCGCAAGACTGGCGAGGAGAATGTCCGGGTATGACGGCTCCTGATCGTAGTTGGCCGCCGTGATCACGACGGTGGTGCTGCGTGCGGGGGGCATGGTGCCGAGCACGTTGACGGCGCGTCGCACGACCACGGGGGATGCACCCGCATCGTGAACGATGAGGCGATGGCCAACCGTACCGTCTGTGTCAACGATATCAATCGCGTACAAGTACACCCGACCCAATTTCCATCCAAAGAGGCCTCGCGGAAGCGCGCTTTTGGCCGATGTGGTGTTTCCACGGGCGATGACGTGTGAACCAAAGTTCGGCGCGTGTTCCCACGCGATGGCCCGCACGCGAATCGCGCTGCCAACCGCGAATGAACGCCCAGGGCGGTCACCGTCCACGCCCGCGATGGAGTCGATTGATGCGAGGCGTGAGGGTTGGTTGTCTCGTCCGCTGAATTCCGGCACGGCGTTCAACGTGTTCGTCACAGAACTACTGCCAAACACGGTGGCCTGCGGCAGGTACCGCGCGAGATACGGCAGATCCATGAGATGGTCGTAGTGTCCGTGTCCCACAAGCACCGCGCGCACCCGCGCAAGCCGATCGATGCCCGCGAGGGGATTGTCGCGCAGACGACGCGCGATGCGCGCCGTGTTCGGTCGCGAGCCCACGAGCCAATTGCCGAACGCCGTCCACCAGAGCGTGGGATTGGTATACGATGGTGGGGTCATGACCAGTTGCGTGCTGTCGCGCCACGGGACGATCAACAACCCGCCGACGCCCATCGCGACGATATCCACGGAGTCGCGGCACCGACCGTCGGCGGTGCAGTCACCGATTGTCTTGATCTGCGACGCGGCCACGGGGTGCAGCGGCGCAGGATCCCCGGTTCGGATCCAGTGGCATGCGCTCAGGCTGAGCAGCGCTGGCAGTGCCGCGATGGTGCGGAGCTTCCGCCACACGCCCGAAATGCTGGTCATGTCGACGAGGTGCGCATGGTCGCCGAGTCACCGGGACGCGCCCCCAGCGCGTCGGGATGCCGAAAGAGCGTCAGCGGCCGGTCTTCCTGGTCGATAACGCCGCACTCCACAAAGCCCAGCTTGCGGAGCACGTGCTGCGAGGCATCGTTCGCAGGATTCGTGACGGCGACGAACCGCGAAAAACCGAAGTGCCCGCGGGCCTCAGCCATGCACACCTGAGCAACCTCAGTCGCAAGACCCCGACCCCAGTACTCGGGATCGTAGGAATACCCCAGCTCAATTTCGTCAATACCATCCACAGGCATCACGCGCAGCAACACGCGGCCCGCCACTCGTTCCGTATCCCTGGTTCGCACGATCCACACCCCGAATCCATGCTCGTCCCAATGCGCGAGACCTCGTCGCAAAATCTCCGCCGTTTGCGTCTCGCTGCGCACGCCACCGATGAAGGCCATGTGCCGTTCGTTGGCGTGCATGTCATGAAGAGACTCGGCGTGACGCAGGCGCAGCCGTTCGGCGGTCACGCGGGGCGTGGTAAAGTCGTCGGGGAATGCCATGGCTATCGATAGCGCGTCGACGCCGTGTTCGCCATTGCCCAGGGGCACTCTCGATGCCTCGCGAGCCAGCCTCATGATGCGAGCTGTTCCCCTCCTCCTCACGCACGGCCGAGATTTGGTTATCGCGGGACGCGATCCGGCGCACCATACTTCCATCATAAACGCCGAACCACGCCTTTTCGCGTTCAGCCATCACATACTGAGAGTCTCCGATGTCCCGCATTCTTCGCCGTCCCGCGTTTCTGCTCACCGCCTGTGCCCTCACGATGTGTGCATCGATTGCAGGCGCACAAAGCGCGCGTGCAAAACCGCGGGTGAGAGCGGCGATCCCCACCCCCGAATCCGTGTTCGGTTTCAAGGCCGGGGCGGACAGTAGTCTGTTTCTATACGACCAGTCTATTGAGTACTTCCGCAAACTTGCGAAGGCACAGCCGACGCGCGTCAAGCTCTTGGATGTCGGCAAGACGAGCACGGGGCACTCGTGGACTGCGGTGTTGATCTCGTCACCGCAAAACCTCGCCAAGCTCGAGCGCTACCGTCAGATCAACCAACGCCTGGCGCGCCCGGAAGGACTGACCGACGAACAGGCGCGCGCGTTGGCGAAAGAAGGGCGCGCGTTCGTTGACATCAGTGGCGGGCTCCATGCATCGGAGATTGCCGGATCGCAGCACACGCCAGAGCTCGCGTACGAACTGCTTTCCAAAATGAACGAGCCCGAGACAAAAGAGATTCTCGACAACGTCATCTTCTTTCTCTGGCCGTCGATCAATCCGGACGGGCAGGACATCGTGGTGAACTGGTGCAAGGACCGCTTTGCGGGGAAGTTCGCGTTGCAGCCGCCAATGGAGTTGTATCAGAAGTACGTGGGTCACGACAACAATCGCGACAGCTACATGCTGAACGTCGTGGAGTCCCGCGTAGTCGCGCGCACGTGGCGCGAGTGGGAGCCACAAATCATCTACGCGCACCATCAGTCGTCGCCGTTCCCCACGCGCATGTGGATCCCGCCGTTCGCCGATCCCGTGGGGTTGTACGCCCCGCCATTGATGAGCCGCCAAGTCAACGCGATCGGCATGCGCATCGCCGCCGAGCTGGATGCGAAGGGGCAGCCGGGCGGCGTGCACATGCTGGCGACGTTCGACGCCTACTATCCCGGGTACATCGACTACATGCCGATGTATCAGAACATCAATGCCTGGTGGACGGAGACGCAGGGCGGTAACTGCGGCATCCCGCGTACGTCCACCGCAAGTGAGTTGCCGAACGACTACAAGTCGCTGATGCCGACGTCGATGTACGCGAGCCCGTGGGCCGAGGGGACGTGGAGCTTTCGCGATCAGATCGACTATATGGTGACCGCGAGCGTGGCGACCCTGCGCTACGCCGCGCGCTTTCGTGAGGAACTGCTGTACAATCGGTATCAGGCGGGCCGCAATACCATCCAGCAGTATCGTAAGGGACCGCCGTTTGCGTACATCGTGCCACAGGCGCAGCGCGATCCGATGGCCCCTGTGGAATTGCTGCGCCGTCTGGCCTTTCTTGGCGTGAATGTCCGACAGTTGGACGTGGACGCGATGCACGACAGCACCGTGTATCCGAAAGGCACTTGGGTGATCCCCATGGACCAGGAGTATGCGCAGCTGGTGCGCGAACTGCTGGAAGTGCAGAAGTATCCGGAGTTGGGCGATGACCTGCCATACGACGCCGCCGGGTGGACGTTGCCCATGCAGATGCACGTCAACGTGGTCGAAGCGAAGACGCCACTGCCGGACGCCTTTCGCGCTTCGATGAAGCCGGTGGCGGGTAAGGCCGATGCATGGGGGGCGTCCGGCGAGTTCCCCCTCACCACGAATGCGATGGCGGCCGGTATCGTAGCCGCAGCCGGCGCGATCACGGGAACCGGCGACGCCATCGCGCTCGATCCCACGCAGAACAACAGTTTCCGCTTTATCAATCGCGCGTTGCGTGAGGGTGGCACGGTGCGGGTCGATACCGCGACGAACGCGCGTGCGGCGCGTTATCTCCTGAC
>JANOPS010000544.1:0-9542 GCA_031421995.1 Gemmatimonadaceae bacterium | reverse complement strand
GTGGGTGGTGAGCCGTTCGTCGCGTCGCGCGGCAAGGGTGCGCGCGTATGGGACGCCGATGGTAACGAGTACATCGACTACATCCTCTCGTGGGGGCCGCTCGTGTTGGGCCACGCACCAGAGGCGGTGTTGAGCGCCGTGGCTAGCGTCATGCAGCAGGGCACGAGCTTTGGGATGCCAACGGGCCTTGAGGTGGAGTTGGCGGATCGGATCACGGCCCGCATGCCGCACGTCGAGATGATGCGATTCACGTCGAGCGGCACCGAGGCAGCGATGACTATCGCGCGTCTCGCGCGCGCGGTGACCGGACGCGAGCACATTCTCAAGTTTGAAGGATGCTATCACGGACACGCAGACGGGTTCCTCGTTCGCGCCGGCTCCGGCGTAGCGACACTTGGGTTGCCGGATTCTCCCGGCGTCCCGGAGTCACTGGCCAAGCTCACGCTCACCGCACGCTACAACGACCTCGACGAGGTCGCGCGCATCGCCCGTTCGGTGCCGCTCGCGGCGATCATGCTGGAGCCGGTGGTCGGGAATGGTGGGTTTATTCAGCCATCGTCGGATTTCATTCCGGGACTTCGGCGCATCGCCGACGAAACCGGCGCCCTGTTGGTGTTCGACGAGGTAATGACGGGCTTCCGCATCGCGTTTGGCGGTGCACGCGAACGCTTTGACGTGGTGCCAGATCTCACCGCGCTCGGCAAGGTGATTGGTGGCGGTCTGCCCGTTGCGGTGTATGGTGGCCGGAAGGAGCTGATGGAGCATATCGCACCGGCGGGTCCCGTGTATCAGGCGGGTACGTTGTCGGGCAATCCGTTAGCGATGGCGGCTGGCATTGCCACGTTGGACGCGCTCACGCGCGAGGTGCACGACGGCATTACGGCGCGCACCGGACAGCTCGTGCAAGGATTGCGCGAAATCGCCGCGCGTCGCGATGTGCCGTTCTCGGCATCGCATGCCGGATCCATGTGGGGCTTTTTCTTCCGCGCCGAGGAAGTCACGAACTTCGACGAGGCTAAGCTCTCGGACACCGCGCTGTTCAAGCGGTTCTTTCACGCCGCGCGTCGACGTGGCGTGTCGCTGGCACCGTCCGCATTCGAGGCAGCCTTCATGTCGTCGGCACACGGGGAGTCCGAGATTCAGCTGACGCTGGAGCGCCTGGATGCCGCGCTTGCCGCTGCGCTTGCCGAGCGCGACTAAGCGATGAGGGTGGTGCGCGTGAACGCACTGGCGGTGCCGCGCGCCGCTCTGGTTGGGGGCCTGCTCGTTGTGTGTGCCGTTGGTGCCTGTGTGCAGCGCACCCAGCGCCCGGCGCCCACCGCCGCCACCACGCCAATTCGAGGGACGGAGCTGACGGGCCGTCTCGATTTCACCGATCGGACGGCGCGCATCGCCATCTCGGGCGGCGTTGCGACCGCGCCCCTGTCGGCCACCGGTGCATGGCGAATTGATGAGCAGGGCGGACGGCAGTCGTTGGTTCTCGGGGCGGGGGGCGAGGGCTGGCGTATTGAACAGCGTGCGCGCCTGCTGCGTATTGTCGGTGCGGGCAACGATGCCACCCCGTGGCGTGCGGCACCGTTTGTGGCACGATCTACGTCTGCGGCGAGCTTTGTGCAGTACAACGGCAAACGGTATCGGGGCGAGTTATGGTTCACGCCCACAGACTCGGGGATTCTGGTGGTGAATCGGTTGCCGGTCGAGGATTACTTGCGCGGTGTGGTGCCGTTGGAGTTGGGCACGCGCCAACCAGCCGATCGCGCCGCGCTTGAAGCGCAGGCCATCGCGGCGAGGAGTTACAGCTACGCACGCGTGCCGAGCGGCGATGCGGAGCCCGCGCGTGGTTGGCACATGGTGGGAACGGTCACCAATCAGGTGTATGGCGGCGTCGACGTCGAACATCCGATGGTCAACCAAGCGATTGACGCCACGTCCGGGCTCGTGCTCCGCTACAACGGGGTCACGGTGGATGCGCCGTACTATTCGGCGTGTGGGGGACGCACAGCCACGCCAAAGGATGCCTGGCGCGACGTGCGCGAGCAGCCCTACCTGCAATCGGTCGATGATCTCGACCTGTCCACAGGGAAACCGTTCTGCGATATCAATCCTCGAAATCACTGGACGGAGGAACTGGGAGAACAGCAAATCAGCGACGCGGTGCGCCGGGCTTTGGAGGGGCAGGGGGCGACGGCGCCGCAGGCAAGCAGCGTCCGTGGCGTCCAGGTGGTGGACCGCTCCACGTCTGGGCGCGTGAGCGCGTTGGTTTTTCACACGGTTCGCGGAGACATCACCATTCAAGGGCGAGATATCCGCGCAGTCCTGCGGGATGCGCGTGGCGCGATTCTGTCCAGTACGTATTTTTCGGTGGACCGCGAAGCGCGCGGCGGTGATCGCATCACGGGTCTCACGCTGCGCGGCAACGGCAACGGCCACGGCGTCGGGATGTGTCAGTGGGGAGCGATGGGCCGCGCGCGGGCGGGACAGGATGCGCGTACGATTTTGCGTCACTACTACCCCGGAACCAGTGTCGGTTTCGCTGATTGACCCGCAGCGCGGATCGTCCGCGTCGCAATTCTTCCTGGAGGCGGCATGAAAGACGGCGTGCGTATCGCCGTCGTCGGCACGGGCGCCATTGCCCAGCTGACGCACATCCCTGTTTTGTCCAAGCTTCGCGGTGCCTCGCTGGTTGCGCTGTGCGATAACGACGGTGCCAAGGCTCGGGCACTGGCCGACCGCTTTGGCGTCCCCGACGTGTTCACCGACTTCGAAGAGCTCCTGGATTCAGACGAGCTTGATGCGGTGGTGATCACCACGCCCAATCATCTGCACGAACCGCATGTGTTGAGTGCGTTGCGGGCAAAGCTGCATGTGCTATGTGAGCGCCCGCTGTCGCTGACCGCGCGGGGCGTGGAGCGCTGCATCTCTGCGGCGCACAAGGTTGATCGCCGACTGGTGGTGGGCACGAATTTGCGTTTCCGCACGGATGTGCAAGCGCTCGATCAGTTCATTCGCAACGGTGAACTGGGCCCGGTGACGTCGATTCGCACGGGGTCACTGACGCTGCAAGGCGGCGCCGACGGATGGCGGTCGCGGCGCGCCGAGTCCGGTGGTGGCGTGTTCCTGGAGCAAGGGTTCCCGCTGCTCGATCTAGCGCTCTGGTTGTCCGACTCGAAGCCGCCGGTTCGCGTATCAGCTTCGATGAAGCGTGGGCGGGCGGCTACTGCCGTGGAAGACTCCATGCAGGTCTTTCTTGAGTGCGAGGGCGGACTGATCATCGCCTTCGACGTGTCATGGAATTACGTGGGCGACGAAGAACGCTGGTGGTTTGAAGTGCACGCAGCGAAGGGATCGGCACGCCTCGCACCGCTGCGCGTCACCAAGCAGCTGAACGGTCGCGCCGTCGATGTGTCGCCGTCCGGCGCAGCGGCGCGCGAGAGTCCGTTCCTGCAGAGCTATCGCGCCGAGATCGCGCATTTTCTGGCGGTGATCGGTGGCGAGGCGCCGTACGAGCCACCGACGGATCACGTGCTGGTGCACCGCGTGCTTGAGGCCATCTATCGCGCGGCCGACGAAGGAAAAGAGTTCCGGTTTTGATCGGTCGCGCGGTGGGTCGTACGGCGCGTGTGTTTGCGCGGATTGCCGTCGCGGCGTTTACCGTTGCGGCGTTCACCGTCGCGGCGGGTGGAGCGAATGCAGGTGCGCAAAGCGCCGATGCGCCAAGCGTCGACGCGACCACCGCCGACCCGAAACCGTTGGCGCCGGGCGTGTCGGCATCGCTCGATAGCGCACGCGCCGTGCGTGGCGCGTCGTTGTCGGTCTCCCTGTTTACCTATGGCCCGTCGGACGTGTTCTTCGAGCGCTTCGGACACGCCGGCATCGCCGTGCGCGACAGCGCAACCGGGCTGGACGTGGTGTTTAACTGGGGCATGTTCGATTTTGCTCAACCGAACTTTCTGGTGAACTTCCTTACCGGTGATACCAAGTACTGGATCGCCGGATTCTCCACGTCGCAGTTCAACGCCACGTACCAGCGTGACCGACGTACCATTCGCCAGCAGGTGCTAGCGCTCACGCCGGTAGAGCGCGCGGTGATGTTTGAGCTGCTGCAGTGGAATGCGCGCGACGCGAACATGTACTATCGCTACGACTACTATCAGCAGAACTGCGCGACGATGGCGCGCGATGCCATCGACTATGTGCTGGGTGGCCGACTCCGCCCCGCGCTGCAGGAGCTGGGCAGCGGCCGCACGTGGCGCGGAGAAACCGCGCGGCTGTTGGGGTCGATGCTCCCATTGTACGCAGGGATCGAAATCGCGCTGGGCCGGCACGCCGACGAGCCGCTGTCGAGATGGAACGAAGAGTTCTTGCCTGAGCACATGGCCTCGCACTATGCCACGCTCGTGCTGCCTGACGCGGCAGGGCGTCGATATCGATTGGTGGCGCAGGATACCACCATCTATACGTCCGATCGCATTCCCCTACCGTCGGAGCCTCCCTCACGCGTGCCGATGTCTGCACTGCTGGGACTGACGCTCGCAGGGTTGCTGGCGTGGTTGGCCGACGCGCGCTCGCGCATGGCGCGCGTGGTGCT
Source organism: Gemmatimonadaceae bacterium (assembly GCA_031421995.1). Lineage (GTDB taxonomy): Bacteria > Gemmatimonadota > Gemmatimonadetes > Gemmatimonadales > Gemmatimonadaceae > Gemmatimonas. Next base: position 4,954 of record JANOPS010000544.1, on the reverse strand, counting down.
TACCGTGTTTGTGTCAGCGTGGTATCTGGTTGGTGGTCTGATGGGGACCGCATTGCTGCTGGCGGCCACAGTGACCAAACACGCGCCGTACATGGGCGCGAATACCACACTGCTCTTGCTGCATCCACTGCTGCTGGTCGCCGCGGTTGCCGTGCCGCTGGCGTTCGCGCGACATCGATCGTCACGGATCGCGGATGGCGTCAGCGCAACGATCGCGGTGCTGTCAGTGTGCGGCGCGCTGGTCCAGTTGGTCCCGTCGTTGGCGCAAACCAGCGGGGTGGTTCTGGCAACCGTGATTCCGGTTCACGTGGCGATCGCCATTGGCACGTGGCGGCTTGGACACCATCGGCGACATGACTGAGCCGCGCCGGAGCGCATTGCTGGCTGTTGGCATCGACGTGGGCGGGACGTTCACCGATCTCGCGTCCGTGGCGCCCGACGGCACGGTGCATGCCGTGAAGGTGTTGAGCGTACCCGCTGACCGTGCGGCGGGCGTGCTTGACGCGCTGGCGTCGTCATCCATCGCGGCCGCCTCGCTGGCCTACATCGCGCACGGAACAACAGTGGTTACCAACCTCTTGCTGGAACGGCGTGGCGCGCGCGTGGTGGCATGCGCGACGGCGGGCTTCACCGATCTGCTCGAGCTGCGTCGACAAGAGCGTGCGTCGCTGTATGACTTGACGAAGCACCATGCTCGTCCCCTCGTTGCATCGTCCGACGTGATCGCGGTGGACGAGCGCACGGGCATCGATGGCGTACTCTCTCCGCTGACGGAAGCGGCGATCGACGCCGTGGTCGATGCCGTCTGTGAACGCGCGCCCGATACGGTCGCGATCACCCTGCTGCATGCGTATGCGAATCCGTCGCACGAGCGCCTCCTGGCCGACGCGCTGCGCGCGCGACTGGCGACCGTCTTGCCGTCCTGTGACGTGATCTGTTCGCACGCCGTGCTCCCGGAGATTCGTGAGTATGAGCGCATGGCCACCACGGTCGCCGAAGCCTATGCGCGTCCTGCCGTGCGCGAGTATCTCGGCACGCTGGCTTCACGACTGGAAGGCCAGGGGTATCCCGCGCCGCGCGTCATGACGTCGGCCGGCGGCACGTTGCATGCAACACACGCGGCCGAGCATGCGGCATCGATGGCACTCTCTGGCCCGGCGGGCGGGGTCACCGGCGCGGCAGCGGTGGCGCGCGCCATAGGGATAGCGCGGGCGCTCACCATCGACATCGGGGGTACCAGCGCCGATGTGGGATTGATCGATGACGGTGAACCGTTGGTCGAACGCGGCGGAGACGTTGCCGGCGTACCGATCGCGCTCCCGCGCGTGCTCGTTGAGGCGGTGGCCGCTGGCGGCGGCAGCATCGGGTGGATTGATGCGGGCGGTGCGTTGCGCGCCGGCCCGGAGAGCGCTGGTGCATCCCCTGGTCCCGCAGCGTACGGTCTCGGCGGGGCGCGGCCGACGGTGACGGATGCGCACGTCGTCTTGGGGCACATCGCCGAAGGCACGTGGAGCGGCGGCGTGACGATTAGCGCCGCACGTGCGCACGCCGCGCTGCAATCGTTGGCGACGCCGCTTGGCGTGAGTGTGGAACGCGCCGCGGAAGCCCTTATCGCGACGGCCGATGCCACCATGGCTCGGGCGCTCCGGCGCGTATCGGTCGAACGCGGCATCGATCCGCGCGATGCTGCGCTGATTGCGTTTGGTGGCGGCGGACCACTCCACGCCTGTGGCCTGGCCGAGCGACTAGGTATGCGTCGCGTCGTGGTGCCACCGCATGCTGGTGTCTTGAGCGCGGTCGGTCTTGCCGTCGCGCCCGTCCGTCGTGAGCGCGTGGCCAGTCTGGTGGTTCGTGCAACCACGCTTGCATCGGAGGGCTTCGCGCGCTCACTGCACGCGGAAGCGGAAGCCCTTGGTGTTTTGGAGGAGGACGGATTGATCGCTCGGTGGTGGGCCCGCACGCGATTCGAAGGACAGGGCTACGAGCTCGATATCCCCGTGACGCCTGGCGACAATGGCGACGTGATCGCTGCGCGCTTCGTCGAGCGACATCGCGCGCGCGCGGGATTTACGCTCGACCGTGAGATCGAGTGCATCAGTCTCCGGACGACCGTGAGCGGTGCACCGTGGCCTGTGCATTTTGCGCGGCCCGAGCGCGACGGTCTGTTGCCCCTCGACGTTGATGATGGGCGCGCGATGGAACGTTCGCTTGCCGGACCGCAGGTCGTGCGCCTCTCGGACGCGACGCTTTTTGTCGCGGCCGGATGGACGGCCGACGCGCTGCCAACTGGTGGGTGGATGATGGAACGCGCATGACGCGGATCCATGGGGAACGCGTCGCGGCACTCGTCCCGGCCCACGGGCCGGTGCATGTCCTGCTGGTGGGCGAGGCGCCGGGCCCTCGCGGGGCCGACAAAAGCGGTGTGCCGTTCTTTGGCGATGCCGCCGGCCTGCATCTCTATCGCGTGCTTGAGCGCTTGGGTGCAGTCGTCTTGCCGGATGCCACACGGTCCTTGCCGTGGGATGGTGCGCAGTTTGCAGCGGCCGGCGTGCGGCCCATCGCGCATGGCGTCGCCCTCGGCAACGCCTTCGATCGGTGCCCGACTGACGATGGCGTGCGTTTTCGCGCGCCCACTCGCACCGAACTTGAAGGCGATGCGAACGTCGCGCGACTCGCGCACGAATTCACGCAGCTGTCTGCGCGCGGGTTGCGCGGCATTGTGACGATGGGTCGCGTGGCGACGAAAACTGTCGACGTGGTCCTCGCGCGCGTACCGATGCCAACGCTGGCACGTCTCGCTGTGCCGCATCCGTCGGCGCAGGGGCTCCTCTCTATGGCGCCAGACAGAGGGAAAGGCGCCAAGATGCATGATTTGCAGGAGGCGTGGATGGCGCAGTGTGAGGCCATGATCGTCGACGCCGGATTCAGCCGCGCGCCGCAGGCGTCCAACCCGCACACCGCAGACGTATGAGCGAGACGCTACAGGCGTTCGATGCGTTGGAGCTGACGGTGTTCTCGCAGGGCGTGGCCATGCTCGCCGAGGAGATGGGCAGCTTGCTGGAACGCTGTTCGATTTCGCCGAACATCCGTGAGCGACGCGATGCATCCTGCGCGCTGTTCGATGCCACGGGGCGCATGGTGGCGCAGGCCGCGCATATTCCGGTGCATCTTGGCGCGATGCCCGAGTCCGTTGCTGCCGTACGTGCTGTCGGTGCGGCACCCGGCGATCTGTTCTTGCTCAATGATCCCTCACACGGCGGGTCGCACCTGCCAGACCTCACCATGGTCGAGGTGATTGCCGACCCACAGGATTCCTCGCGCATTATCGGGTACGCCGCGGTGCGCGCCCATCATGCAGATGTGGGTGGTATGAGTCCGGGCAGTATGCCGTTCGGCGCCACCGAGCTGTTTCAGGAAGGGTTGATCGTTCCACCGGTCCGGTTGGAACGCGCCGGCGTGGCGCAGGAGGATGTGTTGCGATTGGTGTTGGCCAACGTGCGCACGCCGTCGGAGCGTGAAGGCGACCTGCGCGCGCAGCGCGCGGCGTGTGGTGCCGGACGCGAAGGCTGGCAGGCGTTGTATGCGCGCCTGGGTGCTGCGCGATTATCGCAGGCGATTGATGCGCTGCTGGACTACACCGAGCGTCGGGTGCGCGCGCGTCTGCAGCAGCTGGACGGGGCGACAGGCACCGCCGCCGATGTCTTGGAGAGCGATGGGGTGAGCGACGAGCCAATCCCGGTGGTGATTGCTGTGGCGATTCGGGACGGCACGCTCCATCTGGATCTCACCGGTACGTCTGGCGCGGTGCGCGGCAATGTGAATGCGCCGCCAGCGGTCGCGCGTGCGGCGGCGGTATTTGTGTTGCGCGTGTTGTGCGATGACGACGTGCCCGTGAACGACGGCGTCGCACGCGCGTTGGTGCTCACCATTCCCGATGACTGCGTGGCGAACGCGAAGCGTCCCAGTGCGGTGGCGGCAGGCAACGTGGAGCTGTCCCAGCGACTGACGGACGTGTGTTTCGCCGCGCTCGCGCGAGCGGCGGAGAGTGTTGGCGTGCGTGATCTGCCCATTCCGGCATGCGGACAGGGCACGATGAACAACATCACGATCGGTGGTGCGGGCTGGAGCTTCTACGAGACACTGGGCGGAGGGCAGGGCGCCAGCGTGCGTGGCCACGGACCCGACGCCGTGCATGTTGGCATGAGCAACACGCGAAATACACCGGTCGAGTCGTTGGAGCGCGCGTACCCCTTGCGCATTGTGGAATACAGCGTGCGACGTGGCAGCGGCGGGGCGGGCCACCACCACGGCGGCGACGGGGTGATACGCCGCTACAAGGCGCTACGCGAGTGTTCGGCGACGCTGCTCACGGAACGCCGTCGCATGGCCCCGCCTGGAGCGAACGGTGGCGACGCGGGGCAGGCAGGGCGCAATCGGCTGAACGGCAACGTGCTTCCTGCGAAGTGCCGGGTCACGCTACATGCTGGCGATGTGCTCACGATTGAAACGCCCGGCGGCGGCGGCTGGGGCCTGCCCAAGGGTTGAGGGGTAGGGGTGCTGAGCTGTGAGGGGGGGGAAGGTTCGAGACAACCACAGGCGTGAGCAGTCAGGCCTCAGCGTTCAGGTGAGAGCTCCTGCCCAGGTGTGCGCGTCGAGGGGTGCGCCCTGCTCAGGGCTGAGGCCTCAGGCTGGAGCTCTGGCCTCAGCGCTGACGGCTCACCGCCCACGCCTGTATGTGCCTCACACCTTGCTCCCCTCACGCCTGAGGCCTCAAGCCTTCTTCATTCTGTACCTCACCCCTCACCCTCCCTCACCCCTCACCCCTCAATGACGTGTGGTACAAACTGTGAGAGGTTATCCGTAATGAGGCGCGTCGATTCACGAATGCCAATGCCGCCCGCTTCCTGCCCAATGATCCACGAGCCGATCACCGCATGGTGCCCCTCAAAGTTCG
>JANOPS010000543.1:0-6021 GCA_031421995.1 Gemmatimonadaceae bacterium | reverse complement strand
ACGCTTCCGGCGTAGCGAGCTCTTCCGGTGTGTACTTCGCCCAGTAGCCCGTCAGCGCGTCCCGAAAGGTCGGGATGCCGCTTTCGGCCGATGTCCCGGCGCCGGTCAGCACGCAGACGTGTTCGGCGGCACGCAGCGCCCTGGCGGCGACCGAGAGCGCCTCGGCGCGCGTTTGCGGGTCGGTCGTGGGGGGAGACGCCACCCGGCGCGACGGCGGCTGGGGTCCTTTGGGGTTGCTGGACGATGACATAGTCAGGCGACGTTACACAGCGGAGGGACTTGGGGCAACAGGGGATCGCCCTGTGCGCAGAACTTACGGCCCCCGAAAACCCGCAGGGCAGCCCCGGGACCGTGACACGTTCGTTGCAAATCTGTGGGACTATTGAGACGTGCGTCACGGAGCTTCAACAATGTTCGATGCGCCCTAACGGTGCGAACGGACCCAACACTCCGACTACGACTCCGATTTCTATGATATCGATCCGCGAACGGATACAGCGACTGGACTTTGCCGCGTCAACGTCCACTGCCACTCGACAGGCCGCTCGACGGCTGGTGCTTACGGCCGTGACATTCGCCATCACGGCTTCGGCTGCCGTGGCGCAGGATGCTCCGAGTACGGGACGCATCACCGGCCGCATCGTGGACGCCACGACAGGCCAAACGATAGCAAACGCACAGATCCAGCTTGTTGGCACAACGAGCGGCGCGATCTCGGGCGTCGACGGACGATACCTTTTGGTTCGCGTGCAAGCCGGAACGGCCACCATTCAGGTGCGGCGCATTGGCTACGGTCCAAAGACAGTCACGGGCATTGTTGTGCCGTCGAATGCTGCGGCGGAAGTGGACGTCTCTCTCAAGACGGCCGAGGTACAGCTGGCCGCGATAAGCGTGTCGGCCAGCAAGGAAAAGGGCAGCGTCAACGATGCGCTTGACCGCCAGAAGAACTCAACGAACGTCGTCAACGCCATTACCGCGGAGCAGATTGCGCGCAGTCCCGATAGTGATGCCGCGCAAGCGGCACAGCGTGTAAGCGGTGTGACCGTGCAGGACGGAAAATTCCTGCAGGTCCGTGGCTTGAGCGAGCGTTACACCACCGCCTCCTTGAACGGCGCGCGAATACCGAGCCCGGAACCGGAACGCAAAGTCGTGCCCCTTGACCTGTTCCCAGCCAGCTTGTTGCAGGATGTCACCACGAGCAAGACGTTCACGCCGGACCAGCCAGGCGATTTCGCCGGCGCAAATGTGAACATCCGAACGAAAGAGTTTCCAGCAGCACGCCAGACCAACTACTCGTCGAGCTTTGGCGCGAACACTCGGGTCTTCGGACAGATGCTACCGTTCGCCCCGCGGGCTGGCGGCGAGCTTGTGGGTCGCGCCGGATCCGCCCGGCAAATCCCCAGTGCCATTGCGGGCGCGAATTTTCTCGGTAGCGTGACGCAAAGCCAATTCAACCAGATGGCGGCGCAACAGCGCAACGTGTGGGCACCGAATCCGCGCGACGGCGGAGCCAATGCATCCTTTGGCGCGTCCACTGGCGGCAACAGCATCCTGGGACAGCGGATTGGCTACGTGCTGAGCGGCAGTTACGGCTACACGGAGGAAGTACGCGCCGATGAGCGCTACGCCGTCGGAAATCAAGGAGCGAACAACACCGTCGTGCCGCTGACGACCGTGGCTGGCTCCACGGGCCGCAGCAGTGCGCAATGGGGCGGGATCGCCAACTTCTCCAAGCTGTTGGGTTCGCATTCACGCCTCTCCCTCAACTCGACGATCACGCGCAGCGCCGACAATGAGGCACGGCAAGATCGCGGCTTCGACGAAAACCTCGGCGATACGATCGCGCGTACCACGCTCCGGTATGTCGAGCGGGGTGTGGCAACCCTCACCGGTGCCGGCGAACACCAAGTGGGCGAGCGCAACAAGACCACGTGGATGATGACGTACGGCAATACCGGCCGTCGCGAACCTGATCGTTCAGACGTGGTGTACGTGCGGAACACAAACGGCACGTTCGGCCTTCTGGGGTCACTCGACGGCGCGCGCCGCCTGTACTTCAATCTTCAGGAGGACAACCTCACCGGCCAGGTTGATCACGCCATCAACATCGGCGACGTCGCGAACCAGAACACGCTCAAGTTCGGCGCCTATGCGCGGTCAACCGACCGGACAGCCGACGCGCCGATCTTTGCCTTCCTGACGCGGGCGGACGAATCGGTCAGCCGTCAGACGCCCGATAAGATCTTCGGCGCGTCGCAAACGTGTGCCACGTGCACCGTCATCAATGTGCAGCCGATCGGCCAAGCGGGATCCTACACCGCGACCGACAACACGCTGGCGGGATACCTGATGGCCGATTGGGGTGTGGGATCGCACGTTCGGGTCATCGCAGGTGCCCGGGTCGAACAGGCGGACATCATTGTTGACGCGACGACGCAGGGCGGTTTTCTGTCTGGGGCGAAGCTCAACAACACCGACGTGCTGCCTTCGCTCTTGGTCAACACGAAACTGACCGAAACGCAAAACCTCCGCTTCGGTATCACGCGCACGTTGGCACGTCCAGAGTATCGCGAGCTTGCACCCGTGACGTTCCGCGATGTCCTCGGCGGTGTCAGCGTGACCGGAAATGCCAATCTTGTGCGCTCACTCATCGACAACGTCGACCTGCGATGGGAGGCGTTCCCCAACGCCGGCGAAGTGATCAGCGTGGGCGTATTCGCCAAGCGATTCGACAATCCGATCGAGCGCGTCGAGCAGTCGACCTCTGGGGCGTATCAGGCACGCTTCCAGAACGCGCTGAGCGCGGTCAACGCGGGCGTCGAATTGGAAGTACGGAAGGAGCTGAGTTTCCTTGGCGAATGGGCGGCACCGTTTACGGGGTTCAGCAACGTCACGATCATGAGGTCCTCGGTGGATCTTGACACCACGGGTGGACTGTCGGTGACCGATGCCTCGCGTCGTCTCGTGGGACAAGCACCGTACGTGATCAACGCCGGAATGACCTACTCGTCAGCGAGCGGACAAACGAATGCGACCATCCTGTACAACGTGGTTGGGGAGCGTATCACGGCGGCCGGCGTGCTGCCGTTGCCGAACATCGTCGAAAAGCCGCGCCAGGTGATCGATTTGTCCTTGCGCTTCCCGATTCGAGGTAGCCTGTCGGCTCGCATGGATGCGCGCAACCTCCTCGATGCCCGCTATCGCTTCATGCAGGGCAACCTGGAGCGCGAAGGGTTTAACGCCGGCAGAACGCTTTCGGTGGGCCTCTCGTGGCGTCAGTAGCTCCGGAGTAACGTCGACGCCGTGCCACTAATCGCACGGCGCTTGAGCAGCGTGGCCCGTTCATGGTGACACAACCGTGACCGGGCCATGACGTTTTCGGCACAAAGTATCGCCTTCTTACACACACGAACGCGCGTCGCACGCGCTTCCCTTGGACTCAACCACAGGATCCCCTATATGATGTTTCTGCGCATTCGCGCCATCGCTCTCGCCTCAGTCGCTGCCGTAGCACTTTCCGCGTGCGGCGACGACGATTCGGGCGTTACGCCCCCGGTCGTGACTAACGGCAGTCTGGCGATAGCGGTCTCGGGCCTTCCAGCTGGGACGACCCCTTCGATCTCGGTCACAGGCCCGAACAGCTACACCAACGCGCCGACCGCTGCGACCACGTTGTCCGTGGCGCCGGGCAGCTATACCGTCACCGCTGCGCAAGTCACGGCCACCGGAAATGCGCGCTACAATGCGACAGTCACTGGATCACCAGCGACCGTGGCATCAAGCCTCACGACGAACGTCACCGTGGCGTACACAGTGGCCGCGACACCAACGGTCGTCATTAGCGGGTCCATCGCGGCCAACCGCACGCTGACCTCGGATACCAACTACGTCCTGCGTGGTTTTGTCTACGTCAACAGCGGCGCCACGCTCACCATTGGCGCCGGAACGAAGATCGTTGGCGATACCACGGCCCTTGGCTCGGCACTCTTCGTGCTTCGAGGAGCGCGTTTGGTGGCCACTGGGACCGCAACGGCCCCAGTGGTCTTCACGTCGCAACGGACTCCCGGCAATCGCGCCCCTGGCGACTGGGGCGGCGTGGTTATCGTTGGGAACGCGCGAGCGAACCGCGGCGCAAATCAGATCATCGAAGGCTCGAATGGTTCGGTCATCGGCGCCAATGCCAACGGCGTGGTCTACACCGAGGGCACGGTCGACACCGACAACAGTGGGACGCTGCGTTACGTGCGCATTGAGTTTGCCGGGTTCGCCACAGTCACCGATGCCGAACTGAACTCGCTCACGATGGGCGCGGTCGGAAGCGGAACAACCGTCGAATACGTGCAAGCGTTGGCAGGTCTCGATGACAGTTTTGAGTGGTTCGGCGGCACGGTCAACGGCAAGTACCTCGTCTCGTACGAGTCGGGAGACGACCATTTTGACGGCTCAGAAGGCTATCGCGGACTGAATCAGTTCATGATCGCGATGCAGTCCACGTTCCTCACGCCACGAGCGGGGGCTGGGGCTGTGTCGGCGGACCCGCAAGGCTTTGAGGTCGACGGCTGCAACGGCGGTGGCTGTGTGGCGCCGAGCGGTGCAAATGCCCAAAGCGCGGGGCGCGATGATGGCCTCTGGAACATGAACGTGTTCGCGAACTTCACCATGATCGGAACGCCCACTGGCGTCACCGTCCCGACCAACGGCGGGATTGGCGCTGTGCTCCGTCGCGGCACCGGCGGCTATTACCTCAACGGCGTTATTGCGCGCTGGCCGCGAGCCGGCATCTCACTGCGCGACTCGACCTCCAACAACCGTTTCCAAGTGGACTCACTGATCGTTCGCAATCTGTACTTCGCTGAGAACGGTGCCTTGACCAGCGGTGCGAACTTTGACGCGACCGGAACAAACTTTGGACAAGAGTCCGCCTTCACGGCCCGCAACGCCAACATCGTGGTCGGTGCGTCGACCGTGACAGCGGCGAGTCTCTTCACGGCTTTGCCGACCATCACCACGACCACGACCGCGGCACTGCTCGACTGGTCGCCGGCCGCCAATTCACCAATCGCCACCGGCGGACTGGCGTCCTTTGCCAACGATCCGCGCATCAGCGCCCGCGTGGGCACGTTTATTGTGCCAACCGCATATCGCGGTGCAGCCGCACCGGGCGGCGTCAAGTGGTGGGAAGGCTGGACGAGCTACGCGCGGAACTGACCTGTACAGGCGCTCCGGTGTAGTTTCTCCGGAGCGCTGAGCGCAGGATCTCTCTCGGAGACGGTCGGCGTCGCGGTCGCGAACGCCGGCCGTTTCTTTTCTCCTGGCTGTTTCTCCTGAACGACTTCTTGAGTTGATGTCCTCTCTACGCTTCTCCCCGGTCCTTCTGGTGCTGTGCGGAGTAGTCGCCTGTAGCGAGTCCGCACCGCCGCGGACGGCGGCCGACTCGCAGGCCGTGCATGTCCGCGAAGTGGTCGCAGCGGGCGGGGTGGTCGATTCGATCCTGCCCGTTGCCGAGCAACTTCGTCGTTTTCAGGCCGGCATCGCCGGACATCCGGACACGCTGTCATCAGCCAGCGCGTCGATCAAAGAGCTGGTGGACCGCTGGGCTCGCGCGCTCACGACGAGAGACACGACCGCGATGCAGGCGATGGTGCTCGGAATGGCGGAGTTTGCCTGGCTGTACTACCCCGATTCCAAATTGAGTAAGCCACCCTATGAATCGCCGCCTGCGCTGCTCTGGTGGCAGTTCGTTACCTCGTCGAATGAAGGGGCCCGTGCGGCGTTTGCCCGCTTCGGCGGAAAGCCCCTGCGCGTTGACCGTATCGTGTGCCAGGAACCAGCGCGTGTTGAGGGCGCCAACCGGCTGCACGAACTGTGCCTGCTGACCTTTCGCAGCACGCGGGCAGAGGTTCAGGAAGCGCGTCTGTTTGGCACCATCATTGAGCGCGAGGGGCGTTTCAAATTCGTCGGCCTTTCGAACGCGTTGTGACGCCACTAATAGTGGAGACCACCATGTATACCCTGACGCAG
>JANOPS010000542.1:0-4612 GCA_031421995.1 Gemmatimonadaceae bacterium | reverse complement strand
CTCCCCCACGTGCGTCATGGATACGTCGAAGGTCACGAGGCGTGGAATCAGGATGTCGTTATCGTGGGCGGTGGCAACTCCGCCGTTGACGCGGCGCTGGACATGTACCGCGCCGGTGGTCGGGTGACGCTGGTGCATTTCGAGGACGGCATCGATCCCAATGTGAAGCCGTGGGTGCGCCCCGAGATCGAAGCGCGGCTGCGCGACGGAAGCATTGGCGCCGTTTTTGGGGCGCGCGTGAGCGCGATCGAGCCGGAGTGCGTGGTGGTGCGTACCGCCAGCGGTGAACAGCGCGTGTCGGCATCGCACGTGTACACCATGACCGGCTATCTTCCGGAAACCGGCTTGCTGGAGGCGGTTGGTGTGCCGGTGGATGCGGAAACGGGGATCCCGACGCATGATCCGACCACCATGGCCACGCCCGTCGAGGGGATCTACCTTGCGGGGGTGATCGCGTCGGGCCTGAAAGCCAACCGTATCTTCATCGAAAACGGGCGTGATCACGGTGACCTGATCGCCGCCCATCTGCAATCCGCCTGACCTGCGCGTGTCTGCGCCGTTCCATTCCTCTGCCCTTTCGCGAGTCTTCCCCGATGGCCAATCAACCCGATGTGATGGACAAACTCGTGTCGCTCTGCAAGCGACGCGGCTTCATCTTCCAGTCCTCCGAGATCTACGGCGGGACGGGATCGGTGTGGGACTACGGGCCACTGGGTGTTGAACTCAAGCGCAACATCAAGGACCGGTGGTGGAACGCCATGGTGCGCGCGCGCGACGACATCGAAGGATTGGATGCCGCGATCCTGATGCACCCGCGCACCTGGGAGGCCAGTGGACATGTGGCTGGGTTTGTCGATCCCCTCGTGGACTGCAAGACGTGCAAGGGCCGCTTTCGTGCGGACAAGCTCGAAGACGCGCGCTGCCCGCAGAAGCCCAGCAAGCAACCGGGGCAGCACGATGCGTGTCAGCTGACCGAGGCACGCAACTTCAACCTGATGTTCAAGACGTACATGGGCGCATTGGAGGAAAGCGCGAGCATTGTGTATCTGCGTCCGGAAACGGCGCAGGGCATCTTCGTGAATTTCCTGAACGTGCAGCAGTCCATGCGCCAGAAGGTGCCCTTCGGTATTGCGCAGATCGGCAAGGCGTTCCGCAACGAAATCACGCCGGGCAATTTCATTTTCCGGACGCGTGAGTTCGAACAGATGGAAATGCAGTTCTTTGTTGAACCGGGCACGGACATGGAGTGGTTTGAGCAGTGGAAGCAGCTGCGCATGGAGTGGCATCTGGCGTTGGGGCTCTCGGCCGAGCGGTTGCGTTTTCACCAGCACGGGGCGGGGGAGTTGGCGCACTACGCGCGCGCGGCGTTCGACGTCACGTTCGACTTTGGCGGTACGCTGGGCTTTCAGGAAATAGAAGGCGTGCACAACCGCGGCGACTTTGATCTCACGCAGCACCAGCAGTTTTCGTCGAAGAAACTCGAGTACTACGACCAGCTCAACAACAAGCGCTACGTGCCGTACGTGATTGAAACGTCGGTGGGCGCCGATCGCGTGACGTTGGCGGCACTCGTGAATGCGTATCGTGAAGAGACGGTGGCAGGCGAAGACGAGGGGCGCGTCGTGCTGGGATTGCACCCGTCAATCGCACCGATCAAGGCGGCGATCTTCCCGCTCACCAAGAAGGAGGGTCAGCCGGAGATGGCGCGTCGTATTGTTGAGGATCTGCGCGGCCTGTTCACCGTGGACTACGACGAATCCGGTTCGATCGGCAAACGCTATCGTCGTCAGGATGAAGTGGGCACGCCGTTTTGCATTACGGTTGACGGCCAGAGCACCGGAGACGATACCGTCACCGTGCGGGAACGCGACTCGCTGGCACAGGATCGTGTGTCGACCAGCCAGTTGAAGGGGTATCTCGCCCAGCGGCTGTAGCGTTCCGCAGGTTGGAGGCAGTGACAACGGGCCGACATCACTGTCGACCCGTTGTCGCTTAACGGATCGCGTGCTGCCGTCGTCTCTTGTGGTGAAGGCGTTGTGAAGGGTTCGATGGCACACACGCCGCGGCTCGCCCAACGCACCATCCAGGAGGATCTCGCTATGCGTCGTGCAACATTGAGCACCATGATGGTCTTCGCGGTGGCCCTGCTTGTCCCCGCTGCGTCTGCGTCCGCCACCGGCGCCCCTCCTCGTGTCCGCCGCGAGGCGCGTGATGTGCGTGACGCGAAACGCGAATTGCGGGATGATGTGCGCGATCGTCGCGAGGCCGTGCGCGAGGGTGATCGGCGCGAAGTGCGGCAGGAGACACGCGAGATACACCGCGATCGTCGCGACGTGCGTCAAGAGACGCGGCAGCTGCATCGCGTGGTGGTCCGGCATCGCGTGGGTCGCTAGACTCGTCCAGCTCTCGCCCAGCCCTGCTTGCCGTCGCGCGCGGCGTGTCACGTTGCGACAGAGGAAGCGCGGTGGGGGAAACACGACGAAGGGGACGGACGACTCACGTCGTCCGTCCCCTTCGTCGCGCAGGCGCCAACCGTGTGGCTTAGCGATCGATGCGAATGCCCATCATGCCCCACGCTTTGTACTGCTCAAAGCTCGGGTCATCACCGCCACCACCGCGATTCTCACGGCCGCCGACGTACGCACGCAGCGGCGTGTTGGACAGGTTGATCGCTTCAGCGAACAGCTTCACGTTGCTCCGCAGCCGAAGCGACCCCGACATGTCGAACTGCAGACGTGCCTTGGTGCGTGTGTCCGCTTCCGGTGACTCGGGGTTGATGGAGGACAAGAACTCGCCAGAGTAGTTCAAACCACCGCGCAACGACACGCGACCACGATCATAGAAGATGCCGAGGTTGCCAGCGTTACCGGTTTGGCCTGGCAGCGGCGTGGTGACGCCGTCGCGGCCGAGTGTTGGAATCTCGGCGTCCGACTTGGTATAAGTGTAGTTGGCGTTCAGTCCAAAGCCTCGCAGCGCGCCCGGCAGGAACGTCAGGTTTTGTTGCCAGGCCACTTCGAACCCGTAGAGCTTGGCCGTTGGGCCGTTGATCGGTTGCGTGATCTGCGTGGCGTCCGGACCAACGGCGTCGTTGGCCGTCCGCGGGCGTGATGTGGCGAAGATGAAATTCGAGAGCGACTTGGCAAAGGCGCCGGCTGCGACAAAGCCCACGTTCTTGAAGTAGTGCTCAACCATCAGGTCGTAGTTCACGGCCGTCGTCGCTTCGAGCGCCGGGTTACCGATTCGCGCCGTCTGCTGACCTGCTTGCACGTTGACGAACGGGACCATGTCGTTGAACTGCGGCCGCACGAGTGCGGTCGTGACGGCAGCCTTGACGTTGGTGTAGTCACTCACCCGCCAGGTCGCGTTGATCGATGGGAACGCGTTCACATAGTTGGACGTGCCCACGGTATCGGTGATCGGCCGCAGCAGCGCGTTGCCCGCCGTAGTCAACTGCACGATCTTGGCGGTGTTGTCCACTCGCGTGGCCTCCACGCGCACACCCGGGACGATGCGCACGTTGCCGACGTCGAGGGTGGCCATCAGATAGCCGGCGTATACATCTTCGCCAACGGTGTACGTGCTGGCTGCCGACACCGTCTGCGACGTGAACGTGTTGACCGTGAAGGCGTTCGGATTCGCGGCAATGAACTCGCGCATCTTGGCGGCGTCAAACGTGCGACCAAACTGATACTCGTTATCAATGATCGACCGTCCCACCGTCTCGATGGTCAGGGCGCTCATCAGGGTAGCGCCGGTGGCCCCAGCAGAATTGGTGCCAAGTGCACTGGTGTAGGTGGTATTCTCCAGCGAATTGCTGCGGTCTTTCACGCGGGCCGAGAGGCCGCCTTTCAGGGTGCCCGTGAACGCGCCAAAGTTGAGCGGCATGGAGGCGTTCAGCTTGGCGCTGACGTCATCGTCCTTGGTATTGCGTACTTCACGAACCAAGCTGTTGAACGGAAAGCGTGTGGGGTCATCGAACGAACCCACGACAACGCCCGCGCGCGGACGATCCGGTTCGGATACGTTATACGCCAGCGTCATGTTGCTCTGGCGAAAGCCCATGGTGAGCACGTCCGGTCGCTCTTCCTTGGCCAGCGACGTGCCGATCGCCCAATCGAACGCCTTGCCATTGCTGAAATTGTGCTCGCCGCCCAGCTGCGCCGTGTAAATGTCCTGAATCACTTCGCGCAGGCGGATGTCGCGATCAAACTGCGAGCCCGTGGTAGTGCCGGAGTCGGGCGTGATCTGCGTCCAGCGTGAGCCGCTGCCACCGCGAAAGCGAAAGCGTGCGCGTGCGCGGACTTCGTCGTCGGAGAATCGATTCCACGTGCCACGGAGGAACAGCTTGCTATTGTTGCCCAGTAAGTAGTCGAGCGTCCCGTTGACGCCATTGCGCTGCCGATCGACCTGCGGATAGTCGCGGTACTCCAACAGATTCGGTGCGTCCAGCGACGTGAACGACGGGGTCCCAGTGAGCCCACAATTGCGCGTCTGCGAGCACCAGTCGCCTTCCACGTTCTGCGACGCGCGGTCGTTGCGATAGTACGTCCCGCCGAACATGGCGCCGAACTTCTGTGACGCACCGAATCGCTTGCCCGCGTTCAAACCGGCG
>JANOPS010000541.1:0-8206 GCA_031421995.1 Gemmatimonadaceae bacterium | reverse complement strand
GACAGGAGATAGACGAAGTTCCATGGACCGGTCCGATCGCGATGCAAATCGACGCGCACATCGGTGAGTTGCAGCACGCGAAAGTGCAGCTTTGCGTCGAGCAGCGCCGCATAATCGAGGGTGCCGTTAAGGTGTGCCACCGTGATCACCGCAACGCCAGCGCTGTCCACAATTGCTACGCTGTCGGCCGCAATCCGGCTCCAGCCAAGTTCGCGCAAGAGCCCCACGCGTAGCGTCCCGCGCCCCGCCAGGGCCCCATCGATGGTCGTCACCAAACGCGAGAGCAGATAGCGACGCCCCCCGGCGGTGGCCGTCAGCCACAAAAAGGTGATCGACACCCCTGCGACCAGCGCGCCAATGAGTGCCGCCGCCCACCAGAAACGCCGCTGTCGCGCGCTCACTAAAACGCCTGCCCTAAGCCAAAGTGAAACGCGAGTCGCGACAAAACGCCGCGGCCCGTCGGCGGCCGATAGCTGTCGGGGCAATTGGCGATGTTGCTACCGCTGGTCGAGCCGATCGGCACGGTGTTGCCCGGACTGGCGCAGCGAATCACACCACCGACTCCCTGAACACCCTTGGACACGAACAAGGCGCGCCCGGCGCGCGGCGGGTAGGGTTGGTAGCCGACGTCGACGCGGAACGGTCCCAAGGCGGTGATCACGCGCAAGCCGAGGCCGGGGGTCGCGCGCAGGTTGCGAAACTCAAATGGTTCGGTTGCCCCTTCCCAAATACTGCCCACGTCAACAAACGCCGCGAACTGCAACTGTTCGGCGAGCCAACGAAAGCTTTGTCGGTATTCAAGATTGGCGACGAACATGGCCGTTCCTCCTCGGGGCACGGCGCGATCGTACTCGGCACCGCTATCTGCTTGAATCACCGTGACGCCGTCGTTCACCCGCGTCACTGTATCCGAGATCACGTACACCAGCGGACCCAAGAGGTTTTGCTGGTACCCACGCACCGAGCTCTGGCCCCCTGCGAACAGGCGCTCCTGTTGTGGAAGCAGCGGCGAGCCGTCCACCAACTGTGCGCCAGGCGCAAAGGCCCGAGCCAGCTGCAAGCGGCCGGCAATCACGCCGCCAAAGACGCGTACAAACCGTGCCGCATCCCCGGAAAGCCGATAGAAGCGGATCGATGAGTCGATCGTCGCAAACGTCTGCCCGGCGCGGGTCTCGGCGCGCAGCCGATATCCACCCGACGGATTAATCGCGTTATTCGTGCGATCGTGGCCGACCGTCGCGCTCAGGAGACCCAACCCGCGACCAAAAACGGACTGCGCGTACTCTTCCGGCCGACACAAGTTGAATCGTAAACAGGATTCCGCCGGATCGATCTTCGTTCGTCCATTTTCGTACTGTAAGCCGCCGGATAGTGATGTGCGCGCGGAGAGCGCGCGAGACAGTTCGATCAGCGCGCCCACGCCGATTTCTCGCACGTAGGCATAGGGTTCGCTCCGGCGCTCAGTATACAGTGTGGTGACGGGAGACACCGGAGACCCGAAGAGCCGCGTGGCCGATACCGTCGCGCCGATGTAGTGGTTGAGGACCGTGAACTGTGTATCCGCGCGCAGGGCGCGGGAACAGAGCGCCGGCGCAAAATCCGCCGGGGCGCCTACACCAATTCTCGAACTCCGCGCCGTCAGCTCGAGACGTCGACCAATGCCAAAGAACCGGCGATCCACGAATCGTGCTTGCGTGCGCAAACACTCCAAGGTGGCCCAGCCCACCCCCATCCGCGCATTTCTCGTCTGCGCCTCGGCGACGCGAATGCGCAGATCCAGCAAAGAGTCACCCAGGCCGAGGGCGGGCGGCGGCGGCACCGTATCCACGAGAACCAAGCGAAAGACATCTGCGCGATAGAGGTCGCGCTGGGCGCCGACGATGGCGGACGCGCGATACCGATCGCCCTCCCGCAGCGATGTCAGCGTGCGGATATCACGCGCTGTCACACGAGCCGGCTGTGAGTCGATCCCCTGTGCATCGAGCGAGATGGCACGGATCGTCACCAGCCGCCCGGGGTCAAACGCAAGCGCCACGCGCACCCGTGAAGTCCCGCTGTCGATTCGCACGGCGTACGTCGGCGATCCCGCACGTGCGTAGCCCGCGTTGCGCAAACGCGCCACGACCGTTGCGATCGTCGTGTCCAGGCGAATGCGGTCAAAGCGCTGCCCTTGCAGGCTGAGCAGGCGTTGTTGCAATGGCGAGGCGCCGTCCTCGTCGACCGGCAGACCAGCCACTGTCAACGTATCAAGGATCGCCTCCACCCCGGGCGCAATGTCAAAGAGGACCCGTATTCCGCTTGGGCGGATCGTACGACGGACCGCCACGCTGGCCGCCAAAAAGCCCGCTTGCCGATGCAACACCGCGATCCGCAGGCCATCCAACTCCAGCGTGAGCGAGTCACTACACGGCGCGGCCTGCAGGTGAATGCGCTGCAACACCGTTGGTGCTTTGGTCGCAATGGTCGCGGCCAACGTGACAGCGTCGAACAGCGGACTTCCCGCGAACGCCAACGCCCGCACCCGTTGATCCGGATCGCACCGGGGGGCCGGCTGGGCCCCGATCAGGCGCGGCGACATCAACAGGCACGCTGACGCGAGCGCCGTCTGCAAGCGCCTCACTGTCGCGATCCGGGAACAGACTGTCATGTTCCCGCAATCTCGCTTGCGGACGCGCTCGTGCCAACTCACCGAACGAGCTAGGGACGCGGGACGATGGCGTGTCCAGACTGCGGAGAGAATCGTGGCGCCGCGCTGTCCTGCATCACGATTTGCCCCCAAGACCGCCAAGACTCATGAGATGTTTACTACCCGGCGATAGATTAATGGGCGTTGCTGTTGAAGGTCGATGCGTGCAAGGTGCGCGCATTCGTGTGGTCTCTCCCGTGACTCGATGGAGATGTGCATGATCCCGCTTGCCGACGTAGCTTGCGCCGTGCTGATGTCGATCAACTCGCTCACCCTGCCAACGTCAACAGCCGCAGGCGCGCTCGGCGCACGGGCGCTCGACGTGAGCGTGCACTCCGCGAGGCTGGCAGGACCGATCGACTCAGTGCGGCAGCTCCCACGAATCACCTTCGAGCTGGACACCATCCGGAAACCGCGAGCCAAGGCGGTCACCTACAGCGACGGTTATGGCAAGCGACTCACCTTGCACCGACGTCTGTCCTACGCCATGCTGCCCCTGTTCGCTGCATCGTTTTTCTCGGGTGACCAACTCCTCAAGAAGGGGTCCAGCGCCCCCGAGTGGGCCCGGAATCTGCACCGGCCGGCGGCGACTGGCAGCGCCGTCCTGTTTACGGCGAACACCCTGACCGGCGCGATCAATTCCTGGCAATCGCGGCACGATCCCGTTGGCCGCAAACGGCGTATTGCGCATGGACTGCTTTTCACGGCGGCAAGCGCTGGATTTGTCTACGCCGGAACAAAGCTGGCCGACGAAGCGGAGGAATCACAGGACAAACGACGGCAGCATCGCAACGTCGCGCTGGGCTCGATGGGTGTCTCGACGGTCAGCTGGTTGATCATGTTGCTGGGCAACTAAGCGCCGATGCTCTCCACCGTCTTTGAATCGCTCGCGGGCCTCGTACAGCCGTGGGCCGACCTGTACGCCGAGCAAACCGCCCTGGCGACGGCCGTGATCGCGGTCCATGTCCTTGGCATGTTCGTGGCAGGGGGTACGGCCATCTCGGCAGATCGGGCGATCCTGCGAGCCCCGGCCGAAACAGCCGAGGCGATGCGCGCGGTCGTGGCCGATCTCGCCACCGCGCATGCTGTGGTGATCGGCGCATTGGCGTTCACCCTCGCGAGTGGCGTCGCGCTCTTTGCCTCCGACGTGCCGACCTTCTCGGTGTCGAAGGTGTACTGGAGCAAGATGGCGTGCGTGGCCGCGCTGTTGCTGAATGGCCTGCGGATGCGCCGTGCCGAGAGAACGGTCCTGCGCAGCCTCGACGGCGCGCCCATTCACACGGCCGAAATGCCCGTGCCCGCTCCGTTCGCCGAGTGGCGTGGGGTGCGCAGCACCGCGACGGTGAGTCTGGTCCTGTGGCTGGTGATTGTTGTGCTCGGCGTGGTGCTCACGAACGGGTAGCGCGCCATCGTTTCATCCTTGTCACATGCGACTTTCACACCCATCACACCCTGATATGAACTCGGTCATGCCTGTGAACGACTCACCGTGCGGGAACGACTGCAGCGGACGACGCGCGTTCTTCCGGGATGCCGTCGTTGCGGCCATCGCATTGGCTGGTCTCTCGGCCCTCACGCCGTTTGCGGCGATCAGCGCGCTGGGGATGCACGTCTCTGGCGCCGTGCGCTATCCCATTCCGTCGGCAGACAGCGTCTCGATCGACACGGTCAACGAAGTGATCATCTGTCGATCGAAAGGTGAGGTCTACGCCTTCGCGCTCTCCTGTCCGCACCAGAACACGGCGCTGCGTGCGCTTCCTGGCAACAAGGGGTTCCAGTGCCCCCGACACAAATCCAAGTACCAGCCGGACGGGACTTTCATTACCGGCAAGGCGACGAGGAACATGGACCGTTTGCCGATAACCCGTGAGGGGAACGAGCTTGTCGTCGACGCGATGGTGGCCTACGAGAGTGATACCGAGCCCGCGAAGTGGGGTGCCGCCGTGGTCAAGGTGTCATAGGCGTATGACATGCTCTTCAGGAACGACGGAGACAGCATGACCGATGGCACCGCAAGGATCTCGTGCGCCGGCTGCGCGGGCAATGGGATGTACGATCGAGGTGTCAACAGGCGCGCGTTTCTTGCACATGGAACCTTGGCCGCCGTCGGCGCCGTCTTGCTTGCGGCGTGCGGTGATGGATCGCTTGGCGCAACGACCGGACCCGTAGGCGCCAGTGGGTCGATCCGCCTCTCTGATTTCGCGTCACTCGGAACGGTTGGTGGCATCGCTCGCGTCACGGTGAGTGGCGCTCCCGTCGCGGTGGTTCGCGCGTCGACCGACACGTACAGGGCATTCTCAATGACGTGCCCGCATCAAGGAACCACCATCAACATCAGCGGCTCGAGCTTTCGGTGTCCCAATCACGGCGCGACCTTCAGTGCGGCCGGCCAATGGACGGGCGGTCAGCGGACCTCCAATTTGTTTGAGTATACCGTCGCGCTTATGGCCGACGGTACACTCTCCATTGCATCGTAGTCACTGGCGCCCCAGGATGCGCTGAAGTCGGTTCGGCACGTATGTTCCCTCGCGTCGTTCGTGAGCCCGCCAACGACGCGCTGTTGTATCCCTCCCCTTCGCCTTCCTCTCATGCGTTTCCCCCTCCCTGCCACAGCGCTCGCCGTCTTCTGGAGTGTGGCGCTCAGTGCGCTGTCCTTGTCGGCCCAAGCGCGCGCGACCAAGCCGGCGATGCCCAGCGCCACCGATGCGGCGGTGGCGCGAATCGCCGAGCACCCGACTGTCAAGCAGGCATTTACGAACATTGAGCGCGACAATGCGTGGACGCTCAACCAGCAGGTCAGCCTGTGCGAGATCCCTGCACCGCCGTTCAAAGAGGCCCAGCGTGCGGCCGCCTTCCGCGATCGGTTGGTCGCGCTCGGCGTGCAGCGTGTGCGCATCGATGCCGAAGGCAACGTGCTTGGGGAAATCGTTGGCGTTCGTGCTGGGCCCACCATCATGTTGAGCGGGCACCTGGATACCGTGTTTCCAGAAGGCACCGACGTGAAGGTCAAGCGTGAGGGCACGAAACTCATCGGCCCCGGCATCGGCGACGATTGTCGCGGGTTGGCCGCCACGCTGGCCGCGGTGCGCCAGATCATCACCGCGAAAATCCCGTTTGCCGGACGTTTGCTGGTCGCGGCCACCGTCGGTGAGGAAGGCCCGGGCAACCTGCGTGGTGTGCGCGCGATCTTTACAAGCCCGCTCAAAGATTCGATCGACGCGTTCTTCTCGGTCGACGGCACGGGCTTTGGCATCACCAACGGCGGCGTGGGAAGCAATCGCTATCGGGTCAGCTACGTCGGCCCAGGCGGCCATTCGTATGGTGCCTTCGGGATGCCCAATCCTATTCACGCCATGGGCCGCGCGATCGCCAAAATCGCCGATCTGCAAGCGAGCACCGAGCCCAAAGTCACGTTCAACGTGGGCGTCATTTCTGGTGGGACGTCGGTCAATACGATCTCCGACAAGGGGATCATGGACATTGACCTGCGCAGCGAGTCAGGGTCCGCACTCATCGCGATTGACGCGAAACTGCAGAACGCCCTGCGTGACGCGTTGCGCGAAGAACGCGCGAGATGGCCGCAGTCAAAAGTTGCCCTCGACCTCAAGATCGACACCATCGGGATTCGCGCGGCCGGCAAGACCCCCGATACCGCGCGTATTGTGATCACCGCGCAAGCCGCAGCGAAAGCGATGAACATCTACGCGCCGCTGACAGCCTCGAGTACCGACGCCAACTTTCCGATGGGGCTGGGGCTGCCCGCCGTCACTCTCGACGGCGGCGGCGTAGGACGCGGCGCACATTCGCTTGACGAGTGGTACGACGACCGGACCGACGGCTACAAAGGGCCCCAGTGGGTTCTGCTCGTCGTCCTTGGGATGTTGGGCGTGCGCTAAGCGGGCGCTAAACGACGCGACGCGGGCAACCGGTTACGGGCGGCGGACGAAGAGCGATGGCACGTCGGCCGCAGCGAGTGAGGCGGCCGACGGCTGCAAGCCGGCGAGGTAGGCGGCTTCGCCGAGCAGCGCTGCAGGGCTCGCACCAGCCTCTCGACGCTCCCGCAGCGACGTGTCATGCCGCGCCTTGCTGAGCTTCGCGCCATCCTCGTGCAAGAGCAACGCATGATGAAGCACCAACGGCATCGACGTCCGCCCGAGTAGGCGGGCGAGGCGGAACTGGCGCGCCGTGCTGGCCAGCAGATCCTCGCCTCGAATGATGACATCGATGTCGTGCACCATATCGTCAACGGTCACGGCAAATTGATACGTCCAGCAGCCGTGTCGATCGCGCACGAGCAGATCGCCGCACTGCTGCGATGGGTCGTCCGCGAACGCGCCCATGCGGAGATCGGTAAACGCTTCGACACCCCGTTCCATTCGGACGCGACGTCCGGCCACGGCGTCCCGATCCAACGCGCGCGTTCGGCATGTTCCAGGGTACCGAATCTCCCCCGTCTGGCCGTGACCCGCGGGCCGGTGACCCGCCCGCTCGGCGATCATGCGCCGAGAACAATCACAGGCGAACACCAATCCCTTCCCGTCGAGTACACGCAACTGCGTCTCGTACCGAAGCGCGTTGTCGGATTGTCGCTGGGGGTGCGGCGTCGAGGTCGCGCGATACGAGTGGATGGGCGCCTCATCCGCGTCGAACCCAAGCCACTCAAGATCGTCCAGCACGCCGCGTTCGAACTCCGGCCTGCAGCGCTGCCGATCATGGTCTTCGATCCGTAGCACGACGCGGCCACCGTAGGCACGGGCGATCCCCCAGACGTGGAGGACGTTGACCAGATGCCCGAGATGCAGGGCGCCCGTTGGTGCCGGGGCGAACCGTGTGCGCCACGGCGTGGGCGGGAGTGTGCCTGCTAAAGCGTCCAGGTACCCGAGACGTGCGTCCTCGCCCGCACTACGACGGTTGACGTCCGTGTGCGCCAGACTATTTCCAGCTCACGATATCGGCGTTCTCACCCTCGCCGCCGGGACGCCCGTCGGCACCCTGTGAGAGCAAGTCGTAGCTTTGGGGATTCACTCTGCCGGGAGCCACATAGACATACGCATTGCCCCACGGGTCCTTGGGGACCGCCTTGCGGAGGTATGGTGACCTCCAATTCGCTGGAGGATTGATGGACGGCCGCTCCCACAGCGCAGCCAATCCCTGCACCGACGTCGGATACGTGCCGTTATCCAGGCGGTAGGCATCAAGCGCCGTCCCAAACGTCTCAATCTGTGTGCGCGCCGTCGCCATGCGGGCGTCCCCCACATTCCGAAACAGGTCCGGGGCAACCAGCGTGGCGAGCACCGCAATCACGACGATTACCACCAGCACTTCGATCAACGTGAAGCCGCTGGCGCGGCGGCGCCGACGAGAGGTCACAGCCCGCGCGTGCGGACGGTATCGGCCACAAAGAGCCGAGGGTCCACCCAGCCTGACATCTCGGGCGACTTGACCTGTCGGAACCCGCCACGGCCAACGCTGCCAAGCATGGCCTTTTCAGACGGCTTGATCACGCCAACCACGTTGCCG
>JANOPS010000540.1:0-10523 GCA_031421995.1 Gemmatimonadaceae bacterium | reverse complement strand
CTTCACCCACAACCCCGCTGGCCGATCTGTCGTGTCCACCGGCACACTCACTCGCAACAGCCGCCACTCCGGGCTCGCGCGAAGTGCCAGCGCGGTGGCGTGGGCCATTGGCGCAATCGCCACGTCTGCAGACTGCCATGGGCCGAGCTTCATCAGGCCGTCGTTCGCCAGCTGGTACGCCTCGGCGGCGGCAATTGAATCGGGATAGATGTTCCGCCCGTCGATGGAATAGCTGAGGGAGGGCAATCGCCAGACGAGATAACTGCCGTAGGTGAAGCTGGTGTAGGTGTGGGTCCCGAGCGGCGCCGAAAGGTGGCATTCGATGAACCGAACGAGTGGTTCGAGCACGACCGATGCCGCCACCGGCAACTGCCGCGTCGCCACCGTGGCGTTGACGCTCGGCGCACGCGCGCGTTCTCGCGTAACACCGGCGACGAGACCGAGAGGAACCAGCAGCGTGGCATACCGATTGATGCGGCGCGTGCGTTCGAGCGCAGGTAGGGGAATGGTGGCGGCCGCCCGCGCCAGCAACGGCAGCGCGGCCAGCAGCCAGATCACAATGCCGCGCACCGCGGCGCCGAACAGGAACGCGCCACCCGCCCACGCCAAACCGTACAAAAATCGCTCGCGGTCGGTGATAAGACGCGATGGAATGGCGAACGGCGCCACCAGCAGGATGACCGCCGCAATGCGAATACTGAGAGCGGCGTGCAGGAACGCTTTCCAGCCGGCTTCGAGTTCGGTGACACTGGTCGCCGGACCAATAAGGGCGTTGCCGCTGAAATTGATGCGCATCATCTCCACGAACACCAAGGCATACGGCGTGATTATCCAGCCCAGTGCGTTGGCCGCCAGAAACGCAGCCGGGCGATGCCATCGCGCTCCGGGTTCTACCAACAGCCGTAGCACCGGCATCGCGGTCACGGGAAACAGCACGTGGGTATTGACCGTCAACACGGCGGCAACGACTGTGAGCACGATTCCTGCACGCACGCGTCCACGCGCCATCCATTCGGCGCCAATCCACGAGAGCGGAACCGTGATACCCATCAGAGCCTGGGGCCGCACAGCGCCGATGAACGTGATCCATACCGCAAACGACAACAGCGCCACCAGCATCGTGGCCCACGGTGTCCAGCGACTGGCGCGGCCGAGTGCGATGATCACCAGGAACGCGCCCGCAGCGGTGGCGGCGTGCACCGCGTGCAGTCCACTGGCGCCCCACGTGGTGAACACTCCCAGATAGAGCAGTTCGGCCAGCCACGAATACGCAAAAAACGGCGCGCCGGCCCGCGTCCACGCAAACGGTTCGGTGAATGGCACACGCCCCTCGCGCCACATCCACTCGCCCGTCCGCAAATGCACCGGCAGGTCCGGATCGATGAGCGGATAGGCCCATCCTGCCACCGCACAGCACATGGCCAGCACGCCGACGATCCACGGCCATGACCGACCTACATCACGGCTCCAGTGTGCGTCAAGCGAGATCATGTCCATTGATGAGTGGGGCATCGGGTTCCGGGCGACGGGTGAACACCAACGCCAATGTGTGGGCCGCGTGCGTATTCGACAACCGGCCGTTGCAATCTCACGCGACACGCCGCAGGATTCGCCATGGCTCACGACGACACCGAAGATCCACGATACGCGCTGGAACTGGTTGGTGTCACCAAGCGCTACGCGTCTCACGAGGCGCTGCGTGACATCTCGCTGCAGATCCGGCGCGGCACAATCTTCGGGCTGCTTGGCCCCAACGGTGCCGGCAAAACGACCACCATCCGGTTGTCGCTCAACCTGATGAAGCCCGACGAGGGACACATCCGCGTGCTCGGAGAACGGGCCAGCGAGCCGTCCCTGGTGAATCGCTTGGGATACCTCCCTGAGGAGCGGGGCCTGTATCGCCGGATGACCGTTCGACGGGTGTTGCGTTTTCTGGCTCGCATCAAGGGCGTTGCCAGACCCACCGCGGATCGGCTCATCGATGAATGGATGGAGCGATTTGGTATGCGAACGTCCGATCGCGATCTTGCCAACGCAACACTCGACGAGCTGTCACGCGGGATGCAGCAGAAGATTCAGTTCATCGGTACCGTCCTGCACGACCCCGAACTGGTCATTCTCGACGAGCCGTTCAGCGGACTCGATCCGGTCAATGCCCAGTCCGTGAAGGACACCGTTGTTGACTTGCGACGGCGCGGTAAGACCGTCGTGTTCAGTACGCATCTCATGGACATCGCCGAACGCATGTGTGACGCAGTCGCCATTGTGAATCGAGGTCAGATCGTTCTCAATGGGGAGTTGCGCGAGATCAAGTCGCAATACTCCGGGCCGGCACGGGTGTCTGTGACCTTCGACTCGGGGTCTGTCACCGCGGCCGCCGAGGTCCTCGCCGATCGCACGCTCGTTGGACAGGTTGACGATCACGTCAATCAGGTGGATGTGACCCTGGCATCCGGCGCCACGACACAGCAACTGCTCGAACGACTGGTAACGGCCAAGGTCGGTATTGCACGTTTCGATCGCCTGGAAACGTCGTTGCATCAGATCTTTCTTGATCGCGTGGGTGTGACTGGCGTCGAAGCGGGGATGTCGGGTCATGGATAAGCTCATGGCCGTCATCGGACGCGAGTTCGGTGAGCGGGTTCGCTCGAAGTGGTTCGTGCTCACGACGCTGTTCGGGCCACTGCTGCTGGCCGGCCTGCTTCTTCTCCCGCCGTGGATTGCCGCGCGCACGAATGCCTCGATCGACCCCAGCAGTCTGGTGTTCATCGATCAGACTGGCACGGGGCTTGGAAACGCGGTCGCGGTGGACGTCGGCGGCGGTGTTCGGGCAACGGCGACACCGCCGTTGGTTCTGGTGGCAACGCGTGAACAGATCGACTCGGTGGTCGCGCTTCAACGCGCGAGCTTGATGAGCGGAGCGATCGCCGGATACCTGATACTGGATACCGTCACCACGGCCGGTGGCACCGCGCGACTGGTGCTGCGCGATGGCGTGCCTGGAGCATTCACGGAACGGCTTGAGGCCTCGCTCGCGCGGCAGTTGCAACGCGCACGGCTGATCTCGTTGGGTGTGACTGACGAGAACGCTGACCAGTTGGCTCGACTCACGGTCGCCGTGCAGACGGTACGCCTCGGCGGCGATGGCGGCGAAGCGTCGACGCGGGTGAATCTGATTTTTGGTTTCGGTGTGGCCATCCTGCTGTATATCGCCATCGTGCTGTATGGGCAGATCGTACTGCGGAGCGTCACCGAAGAGAAGCAATCACGCGTATCGGAAGTGGTGCTGGCCAGCGTTCCCGCGCGCATTCTGCTGGCCGGCAAAATCATCGGGATCGGTGGGGTCGCGTTGTTGCAGTTGGGGTTGTGGACGGCCGCCGTCGTGACGATCCTCGCCAATCGTGCCGCGATCTTCGCCAAGCTGGGTGTGCAAGCCGTGTCCGTGCCGTTGCCTCCGATCAGCGGCGAGTCGATCGTGCTGCTGGTCGCGTATTTCCTATTGGGATACGCCCTGTACGCCGCGTTGTTCGCGATCGTCGGGAGCATCGCCACATCGGAGCAGGAGGCGCAGCAGGCCCAGACCCCCGTGATCATGCTGCTTGTGTCCAGCATGGCGCTGCTGCAGACCGCGATCGGCAACCCCAACGGCAGCATTGCGCAGTGGCTCAGCCTGATTCCATTTTCGTCGCCCATCATGATGCCGCTTCGCATGGGCCTGATCAACGTATCGACGAGCGATCTGGTGGTCTCGATCGGCGTACTAGGGCTGACGGCGGTGCTGGCGCTGCTGATGGCAGGGCAGGTGTACCGGACGGCGCTGCTGATGTACGGCAAGCGCCCGTCACTGCGCGAAATTGCCCGCTGGATGCGCGAGGTCGACTGACGCCCGGCGGGCGCGAGATGCACGCAAGGCCGAGTGGCTATCCGGTGCCGCTCACTTCACGAGAATCAGTCGCTGCGCGGTTGATGTGATGTTACCGAGACGTGTGCCGGTCCCAAGTTCAGCGAAATCTGGGTCAGCGTAACCGATGATCGTCCCTTCAGGCATCGTCGACATGTCGGTGAACCCTGCGTAGTCGCACGTCCCAGCCGGTCCGTTATCGACTGTCTTCACGCACATTATCACGAACTTGCCGAGCATCGAAATGGTCACGTCAGAGTTTGACGCGCCGAAGACCCCCGGTGCTGTACCAAATGACGCGAGAATGGATACACCAACACGAGTGCGTGCGGCGTCGGCGTAGCAGGTATCAACGAATACAAGATCGGCGAAGCAATAACTGGCATACAGCCCTTCTTCCGTTTCCCGGCCGAGATTCCCGTTGCCACCGGGTTTCGACCGGGCGGCACCGACCGACAAACTGTCGTCAGCGTCGCAGGCAGTGCTCGTCCAGTTGTTCCGATACGCCGAATTCCCGTTTCCCCCAAGGCGGAGTGCAGCATAGCGTCCGTCAGGACCCGGATTCGGATTGTTATTGTTCGCTTGCGGCGGATACACGATCATGGTGCGGGCAGCTTGAGAAAGTGCACTGAGCGAGTTGACCTGCGCCTGCGTCAAGGGAAGGCTGGTTGCTCCCGCCAGACTCATGATTCGAGTCATGTTCATCGCAATCGGCTTGGTGCATTCACTCGAATTGAGGTTGGCAATCCACGCCGCGCCGCGCCGCGCCGGAACGGGAGCAGCCGATCGCAGCACTCTGCCGAACAGAAGGCCAGCAGTTTTCCGAGCCGTGACCTGTACCGCATTCGCGTTCGCCCACCCCACGCCGGTGGTGAGCGTCGCGCTGCTCTCGGTCCAAGTGGCAGCCTCAACAACAATGTCTTGCGCCGCCACCGTCCCGTTCATCGCCTCATTGGCCAGCGAATAGGCAATGATCTCGCTGCTGGGGTCGACGCCGGGATTGGATTGCAGGCGCTGCGCACCGCGCAACGCCGACGCGTCCGCCACGGTCTGCAGTTCGTTCGCGCCCACGTACATGCGACTCACATCGACCGCGAATGCGGTCATTCCCACCAACGCCACCATGAGGATGGCCACCAGCACAATCGTGGCGCCGCGACGATCGCGACGCGTTCGGGTACCACCTGCAACGAGACGAGACATGATGGTTCCTCCAGGGTTATTGCCGACCGACATTTCCTAACTGCCGCATGATCTCCATGAAGGCCGGTCCAATGATGATCACCATCAGGGCCGGCAACAAAAACAGCGCGAGCGGAAAGATCATTTTCAGAGCCGCTTCAGCGGCACGCTTTTCGGCATGCTGCCGACGCCGGGTGCGGAGCGATTCGGCATTGATGCGGAGCACGCGCGCGATCGACGATCCCAAACGTTCGCACTGAATCATGCTCGCCACCAGTGTGCGCACTTCGTCAACGCCGGTGCGCGTGACCATTCCCTGCAAGGCGCGTTCACGGGCCATGCCGGCCCCCGTGCGGCGCACCACCTGGGCAAACTCCAGCGAGAGATCGGGATGCAGCGTTGCCATATCCCGCGAGACGCGCAAAATGGCGGCGTCAAGCGAAATGCCCGCCTCCACACACACCACCAGCAGGTCGAGCGCGTCGGGCAGGGCACGGCGCAACCGCGTCTGCCGCGCGCTCGCCAACCGGTCGAGGATGGCTTGGGGCCCAGCCAAGCCAATGAGGGCACCAACGGCGAGGGCGCCCACCAGCCACAACACGTCGTCGCGAGGCGCCAGCCCATACGCCACCACCGGAAACACCACCACGCTGGCGACGCGAAACGCCGCGAACAGGACGGGGGCCACGGCGCCATCGAATCCGGCAAGGATCAGTTTCTGCTGTCCGCCCTGCGGCGACACCAAGCTCCTCGGAAGCTTTTCCGACAGCCACTCGGCGAACCGGGAGGATGCTGACGGTTTGTTCGAGATGAGCAGCCGTTCGACCAATCGATCAGGTTCCAACGGATTGATGCGCTCAATCGTGGCATCGCGCTCTGCTTTCGCCATGAAGACATACACGGCCGTGCCCAACGCCACCACCACGGTGACGATCAGGAAAATCAACGCCAGCGGAACGCCCAAGATGTTCGGCACCTACATCTCCACGCTGGCAATGCTGCTCATGAGTAGGTACCCAATCACCACCGACACCAAGGCATACCCGATGGCGAAATGCCCGGCCGGCGTCGTGAGTAACGGCTGCATGTACTCGGGATTCATGAGGTACAGAATCCCGAACATGACGAACGGCATTCCCGCCAGCACGCGAGCCGACGCCTTCGGCTCGGCCGTCAGTGTTGCCACTTGGCCACGGAAGGTCAGCCGTTCTCGGATGATCGCCGAAATGCTCATGAGCAACTCGGCAAGATTGCCGCCGGTCTCGCGTTGCAGCAGCAACGCGGTGACAAACATTCGTGCGTCATCGGTACCGATGCGTTCCTGCATGGCCACGAGGGCGGTGCGCACATCGATGCCCAGCCGCTGTTCCTCGTAAAAACGGGTGATCTCCGGTCCCAACGGCGCTGACGTTTCCTTACCCACGAATTCCATGCCCGCCTGCAACGAGTAGCCCGAGCGCAGTGAATTCGTGAGCAGTTCCAGCGCGTCCGGCAGCTGCACCTCAAACTGGCGCGAGCGTTTCTCTTGCCGGCGTCGCAACAACACCCACGGCACAAGCGCCAGCAGCAATCCCGCCGTAGCGAACACGCCGCCCAGCACGAATAACGCGACCGTGAGGCCGATCAGACCGTATAACACACTGAACAGCATGAACTCGGCTGGGCGCTGCCGCGAGCCCGCTCGTGCGATCTCCCGTTCCAGTTGGATAATGAATCCCCGACCGGACAACAACTCGTTGAGCGCACGGATCTCCGACACGCGTTCGTCACGCAGGATGGAAACCGGGGTCTTGCTACGAACAAGGCCGCCCACTTCGCCCACGCGTACGCGGGCGGCATCGGTCGAGCCTAGCCGTCGGCGGTTCATGAACACGAAACCGCCCACGATCAGGAACAGCACACCCAAGAAGACCAGCGCGAGGACGATGGCGGTCATGATCGGTTCACTCCGTTACCGTATCGCGAAGAGGTCCGCCGGAAGATCGATGCCACGAGTGGCGATAGCCTCGGCGAATTGCGGCCTCACGCCGGTGGCTTCGAACACACCCTGCACAATCCCTTCCTCGGACACTCCACGACGCCGAAACCGGAAGATCTCCTGGATGGTCACAATGTCTCCCTCCATCGCGGTCACTTCGGTAATACTGGTGATCCGACGTGTGCCATCGGAAAGACGCGACACTTGGATAATCACGTGCAAGGCCGAGGACATCTGTTCGCGGATCGCGCGTGTGGGGAGCGCCGTACCGGCGAACAGGACCATGGTTTCCAAGCGGGCGAGCGCATCGCGGGCGCTGTTCGCGTGTACGGTCGTGAGCGAGCCTTCGTGACCCGTATTCATGGCCTGCAGCATGTCCAACGCCTCTCCCGATCGCACTTCTCCAATGATGATGCGGTCAGGGCGCATGCGCAGCGCATTCTTGACCAGGTCGCGCGCTTGCACTTCGCCGCGGCCCTCGGTGTTCGGTGGGCGCGTCTCAAGACGTACTACATGCGGTTGCTGCAAACGCAGTTCAGCGGCATCCTCAATCGTAACAATACGCTCCGTGCTTGGAATAAATGCGGAGAGTGCGTTGAGGAGTGTGGTCTTCCCGGACCCCGTACCGCCCGAGATGAGGATGTTCAGGCGAGACACGACACACGCGGCGCAGAATCGCATCATCTCCGCGGTCATCGCCCCGTTTTGCACCAGCTCGACGGGAGAGATCGTGGTGCCGAAACGGCGGATCGACAACACCGGCCCGTCGAGCGCCAACGGCGGGATGATGGCATTGACGCGCGATCCGTCCGGCAGTCGCGCGTCCACCATGGGTGACGACTCGTCGACGCGACGACCGACCCGGCTGACAATGCGATCGATGATCGTGAGCAGGTGTGCATCATCGCGAAACACGACCTGCGTCTTTTCCAGTCGACCACGTCGTTCGACGAACACGGACTTGGCGCCGTTGACCAAGATGTCGCTGATCGAGTTGTCGCGGGTGAGTGGCTCGAGAGGCCCAAGACCCGTGACCTCCCAGACAATCTCCTCTACCACCTCGTCCCGCTCGGCCGCCGACAGCGGCGCCTGTTCCCCGCGCAGGAATTCAAGCACGGCGGCGCGGACTTGCTGAACGAGCTGCCCTTCATCGCGGATCTTTTCCAGCGCCGACAGGTCAAGTCGGTCGACGAGCTTCATGTGCAGCTCGCGCTTCAGTCGATCAATCTCACGTTCCGGGGACGGCTCACCCAACGGCTTCGAGGCCGTGGCGATGGTCAGCCCCCGCAGCGGATCATCACCGGGCGAGGAAGCGGGGTCACTGCCATTGGCGTCAGGCGTGCTGGCGTCGCCATTCACAGACGCCAGAGGCTTGGCGGGCGTTGGCGACAGGCCAAGCAGTCGATCGCGGAGAGACGGGCTCATGGATCAGCTCCGCCGGCGACCGAACAGCCGGCCAAGCGTGGTTCCAGAAGGCCGCTCGCTCGGCTCAGGCGTCTCTGCGGCTCGACCCGTCACTCTCAGCGCGAGCTGCTCAAAACCTGCGGTCAATGGCGCCGTTGGAGCGGCCATAGCGATCGGGATGCCGCGCGTTTGCGCGTCGGTGGTGAGTTGAAACGCGTTGGGTAGCCGCGCATCGATCGTGTGTCCGAGCGCCTTGGCGATGTCCTGCCAGGACAGTACATCGCCAGAGCCCACGCGGTTGAGCTCCACCACCACGCGTTCATCGCCATAGTCCAACTGCTGAAACAACGAGAGCGTGCGTTTCGCGGCGCGAATGGCAGCGACGTTGCTCTGCAGGACCAGGACAATGCGATCCGCGGCCTCGAGCGCTGCCACCGTGCGGTGGCCGAACGAGTGCTCGCAGTCCACCACCGTGTGCGAAAAACTTCCGCGGCAGAGCGCCAGAATGCGCGAAACGGCGTCGGCCTGAATCGTATCGGCCGTCTCGAGATCGTCCGTCGCGGGGAGCGCAAAAAGCCCGTCGCCGAACGGCGTGACAATGGCATGGAGCAACTCGACATCCGCCTGATCGAGCTTGCGCGCGAGATCGCCAACATCGTATTCACACCGCAGATTGAGGTGCGTGCCGACATCGCCCAGCCCCATGTTGAGATCGACGATCGCGATGCGCGCATCAGGGCTCCGCCGGGCAAGCGCGTGTGCGACGTTCACGGCCACCGTGGTGGCGCCCATGCCGCCTTTCGGCGAATACACGGCGGTGAGCGAGCCACGTATCGCGGCCGCTCCCCATTTGCGTTGCAGTCGCACCAGCGCCGCGTCGAGGTCGGCGGGCAGCGGCGGCGCGACGAGGAACTCGCCGATACCCGAGCGCATGCCCGACAGAATCACATCGGCATCTACGGTGGAGGCAGTGCCAATGGAGCCCATCTTCGGCGCATCGCGAAGCAGCGTTTCGAGATCGAATCGCGCGCGCCCTTGCAATAACGAGAGCGGCACGGCGAGTAGGTCCACCTGACCGCTGCGCACCATCTCGCCGACCTCGTCCAGCGTGCTTTTCAAGATCGGCACCGCAAAACCCGCCCGCGTGAATACGGGCACCAGCGGTTCAAGGGGGCCAAGCGCTTGGCCTACGATACAGACGCGACGCACTGGGAGGTCAGCTCAAGAAGAAAAGGAAAGCGGTCACGGCGGCGGCACGCGCTTCTTGATCGCGTCGCTGGCCGGCTTCGTGCTATCGGGAAGCAGGCGAATGCGATTCGCCGCCGGCGGATTATTGGGATCGATAAGCTCAGGTGTCACGATCACCAGCAACTCTGATTCAGAAGATTGCCAGCGCGTGCTGCTGAACAGTGCTCCAAGGATGGGCAAGCGCATGAGCCCGGGAATGCCGGTGCGAACGCTCTCACGCTCTTCGTTAAACATGCCGGAAATGATCAGGCTCTGGCCTGGGCGCACATCCAGTGTCGTCTCGAGCTTGCGCGAACGAAGCGCGGGAACGCGAAAGCCGGAGATCAGAATGCCGTTGCCGAAGTCGAGACTGGACACTTCCGGCGTGACCTTGAGCTTGATGAGCGAATCGGACAGCACTTCGGCGTTGAATTTGAGCTGCACACCGAACGGCCTGTACACGATGGTAATCACGCTTCCACCTTGGGGCTGTGGTTGCGCAATGGGAATTGGCAGCTCGCCGCCGGCGAGGAAACTGGCGTCTTCGCGATTCCCCGCCATCAGCGTGGGCTCGGCCAGCGAACGTGCCTTGCCAGCCTGCTGTTGCGCATCGATGTACGCCAGCAGGTCCTTCGTGCCGAAGGTGGAGAGGCCCGATACGAACCGCCCCAGCCCCGATGACGCGATTGGCGCTGCGCCGTCTATCGCCGGTGAGAGGACACCAGTGCCGGCCGAGCCTTTCCCGTTTTTTGCCTCGTACTGCACATTGACACCAAGCTCCATGAGCGCATCTCGGCGTACTTCTGCGAACTTCACGTTCAAGGCGATCTG
>JANOPS010000539.1:0-16983 GCA_031421995.1 Gemmatimonadaceae bacterium | reverse complement strand
CGTGTTGCGATTGAAGTAACCGAACGAGAGGCTGTAGGTGCCGTCGGCGTTCCGGTACCAGCCCTCGAAGACCGGGGTGACGGTTTGGCCGCTGGGACTATTCGGAGAGAGGGATCGCTGCGCGGAGACGACGGCTGGAATAAGCCCCGCAACCAGTACAGACAACCATCTGAAGCGACGACGAAGGCGCACGAAGGCTCCACGGGAGGAAAGGAAGAGTGAGCATAATGTCGGTCCAAAACCGCCAAGGGGGAAGAGGAGAGTCGGGGGTAAGGAAGACTCCCTATTCGCCACGCCCACGGCTGCGCAGATTGCTGGTGTCACCCTTCGCCCGGAAAACTGATGCCTCGGTATTTGCGCCGCGCCATATCGCTCGCCTCCATGTGTGCCCTCACGACGGTCACATCGGCTGGGGCGCAGCCTGCGACTCCTGCGCGCACGTCGCAGGCAACCGCCGCGCGGGATTCCGCCGACGCGATGGCCACCTTTCGCGAAAACCTCGCGGCGATTCATTCGCGCGACAAGGCGCGTTATCTCAAGACCTACGTCCATACCGAGCGGCTGCGGCGGCACTCGCCGACCGGCATGGAGTCCGGGTACGAGGGGTGGTCGGCGATCACCGAAAACGCGTGGCCCGACACGCTGATCGTGAAGGAGATACGCGTGGCCCCGATCGCCCCAGGGGTCGTCTATGGGTACTATCGCTACATCGGCGTGCCGTCGCCCGGGGATACGCTCACGGGGATCTCAACACGGGTCTTCGTGCGCACCCCGGAAGGCATGCGCATCACGGTCACCGCGTCCTGGAATGACGCGTCCCCTGTGCCGGGCGCTCGGCGCCCTCCGGAACGATAGCGCGGTCAGCCGCCTTCGCATCGCGATTGCCTCTGGCGCATTTGCGCACCGAAGCGAGGTTTGTGGGGTACGAGCCGGGAACAGCGACTCTGCGCCGGCACACAGTGCGACCGTCTTCCCCACACCGTTGAACAGGAGCATCGACATCGATGGCGACAGGCAATCGAGTGGTTCGCGAAGGTGTCTCAGCAGGGCTGATTGGAGCGAGTGCTATCGCGGTGTGGTTCGGCATCCTGGACGCCATTGCCGGAACCTTTTTGGCGACGCCGGTGATGTTGGGCAAGTCCTTGGGGTCGCTGTTTCTCAAGGGGGGCGAGCCCGGCTTTGCGGCGTCGTTCCTCGGGTACACGGTGCTGCATGTCGCGTTTTTCATCGTGATCGGTTTGGTGTTCTCGTGGGTGGTCAACGCCGCCGAGAAAGCACCGTCTGCCCTCGTTGGGTTCATGGGACTCTTTGTGGTCTTTGAAGTCGGCTGGGTGGGATGGACGTCAGTCCTTGCGCAGGGTTTTGGCGCGCTCTCGTGGCTCCAGGTCTTCTTGGCCAACCTGATTGGTGCCGCAGCCATGGGACTGTACATGTGGCGTCAGCATCCGCGTCTTGCCGGTCGGGTTGGGGATGCGCTTGCCGGCGGCGAGGCGTAGTCAGTCGACACGAGACACCTCGACTTGCCATACGCCATACGCCATACGCCATACGCCATACGCCATTACGCCATACGACATTACGCCATACGACATTACGCCATTACGCCATACGCCATTACGCCGGCCGCTCAACGCACTGAGCGGCCGGTGTCGTATGTGGTCAGAACGCCGCCATTCGCGTGACCTTGAGCGCGACTGATCGTTCGTTGCGCACGTTCGTGAGCGTGTTCTGACGCTCGGTATACACCAGGAACACGTCGCTCAACGGCGCATAGCGCCACGCGAGGCGCGCATTGGTGACGAAGCTCTTCGTTTGCGTGTTGTACTGGATGAACGTGCTGCCGAACAAGGTGGTGGACTGCGCGTACTTAACGCGGAGTCCCGCCAGGTCGGCCACAAAATCGCCGCTCTTGAGTGACACATCGTTGTGCTGGTACGTGCCGTCGAAACTGACATCGTAGCGCGGGCGCCACGTGATGCCACCGCCCACCGACTGATTCGTGCCGTCGTAGTATTCGCCGACCTTGACGGTGGCATTGCCATACACCGGATAGCGTTGCGTTGACGTGTACGTCACTTGGGCGTCGCGCCACGCATAGCGCCCGGCGGGAATGGCGCGTCCGCTGAATGGGGCAAACGGCGCATCCAGACGATCGAACCAGTCGCTCACCTCCACTTTGAGCTCACCATCGGGTTTGAACGCGATGTCCAGACCGGCCGTGACCTGATGCGACTGCACCGCCCCATTGAAGTCGGCGTAGTAGTCTCCTTCAACAAAGGGCGCGAGCTCTTGAATCCCGCGCAGCCGCGGTCGCGCATGGACGCCGACGGTGCCATAGGTCTGTTGAAAGTCTCGCCGACGCACGAACCCAATGCCGGGATCAAAGTCGGCCGAGACGCGCTTGTGCATGACCGACGTGTTCCAGAAGCGATCACGATACGCCACCGACAGGCGCCCAGCAGTTCCATGGGCATTGTTCACGCTGCCCTCGGTGGCTACGAGATAGCTGTTGACAATGATGTTGTCTCGCGGCCGGATGTTCGCGTCCACCCCGTACGACCGTTTGTAGGCGCCGAGACTGTCTGTCGCCTGTCGATTGGACATGAGCACGCCGACGTCGGACGCACCAAACAGATTCCGTCGCACGCGCACCGTGGAAAAGTTCTCAGGAGGCGTATTGCGCGCGCGCTGTGTCTGCATGTCCAACAGGCCCACCTCCCATCCCTTCACGCGACCGGTCATCCGTCCACCACCGGCGATAGGAATGGGCAGGCCGTCGGCCGTCAGTCCGATCTGGCGAGAGTTGAAGAGCGTGAAGTCCCGCAGCTCGGCGCCCATCCGGTAGTTGCGTTCCACGACATCGCCCAACGTGAAGGACCCGGAGTTCTCGACAAAAAACTCGCGGCGCTCGGGGAACAGCACGCCAAAGCGGGTGAGATTGACGATTTGCTGATCGACTTCGACCTGCGAAAAATCGGTGTTGACCGTGAGATCCAGCGTGAGCGACGGGGTGACGCCGTATTTGATGTCACCACCGAGCTCCGCGCGACTACCCAGCGACGATGACGGCACCTGGGCGCCGACGGAATTGGACGCCAACGCATACGGTTTGACCTGAAGATTGCGGCCTTGCTTCAGACCGGATAGCCCTTCGATCGTGCCGGCCTTTGACATGCGATGCACCCGATACTGGCGTTCCAGCGGCGCCCAATAGGAGGTCTCATTCACGCGCCGCACGCGCCGGATGAAGTTGATTCCCCAGGTCTGCGGATCGGTCTGCGCGTTGAAGCGCAGGGTTTTCAGCGGGATGCGCATCTCAACGGTCCAACTGGAATCCTGCAGCGAGGTCCTGACCGTGTGAATGCCGTCCCAAGCGTCGACGATGGTGCGCGAGTCGTTGAACGTTTGTTCGTCACGCACGGCACCCTTCGGATTGATCAGGAACAAGAACGAGTTGCGTCGATCATGAAACGTGTCCAGGACCAGACCGAAGATGTCGCTATTTGAGGAGACGAAGTCTCGCTCAAGGCCCACCGTGATCGCGCGCGTCGGCGCGGGATCGAAATTGACACCGGCGACATACAGGTTGTCCTGATCGTACAGCAGACGGACCTCCGTGCGAAAACGCGCCGGCATACCCGTTTCCGGCAGTTGTTGCACGAAATCCGTGAGCACGCGCGCCGTCTTCCACACCGCTTCATCAAGCCGCCCATCGATGACGATGGGCGCCTCCGTACGCTGCGCGCGCATCACCGGTCGCGGCACGGTCTCGGGATTCACCGCGACACTCACGGCGGCCGGTGGCGCTGACTGCGCCGTCAGGCTACACGGCGTCAGCAGCCCGGCGCTCGCCACGCATGCACCGGCGAGGCGTCTCTGCGCGGCTGACGGCGTCCACCTACGGGATCGCACGATTCATCGTCTTGATTTCGTATTCCTTTGGCGGCTCAGCGCCGAGCAGATGCGTCACGAAATAATCCCAGCGCCGGCGCATCATGTAGTTGGACATCGAACCAAACCCATGCGCCTGATTGGGCAGCATGAGCAAATCGAAGTCTTTATTTGCCTTGATCAGCGCATCGACGACCACCATCGTGTTGTACGGCGGCACATTGTTGTCCATGGTCCCGTGCGCCAACAACAGCTTGCCTTTCAGGTGCTTCGCGAAGGTTTGATTGGCCTCGATGTCGTAGCTGTCGGTCCCATCCGGCAGCCGCTCCAGCAGACCCTGATAGCGTTCGCCCCAATCATCTTCATACAACCGCTGGTCGTGGTTTCCGGATTCGGCGATGCCGACTTTGAAGAAGTCGGGATAGCGGAACATCGCGTCGGCGGTAATGAAGCCGCCTCCCGAATGTCCCCACATCGCCGCCTTGTCGATGTCGATTCCCGGGTAGCGGCGTGCCAGTTCCTTCATGCCCGCGACTTGATCAGGCAGTGTATTGTCGCGTCCCATGCGTCCGTAGTAGGCGTCGTGGAAAGACTTTGAGCGACCGGGCGTCCCGCTGCCGTCGATTGACACCACGATGAAGCCCAGTTCCGCGAGGGCCTGCTTATCTCCGCGCGCGACGGTAAACGCGCGCGATCCAACGCTGCCGCTCTGCGGCCCTGGATACGCCTGATTGATGATGGGATAACGTCGCGTAGAGTCAAACCGCGCGGGACGAAACATCATGCCGTACAAATCCGTGACGCCGTCAGCGGCCTTGACGGTGATCGGGATTGGTGGCGTCCACCCGGTCGCCAGCAGGCGCGTGATGTCCGCTTTTTCGAGGGGCATCACCAGCTTCCCGTTCGCATCGCGCAGTGTGACGACAGGTGGGACGTCGGGCGACGAGTACGCATCGATGAGGTAGCGGCCACTCGGCGACAACTGCATGGTGTGATCACCGACATCGGGGGTCAGCGACACCTGCGGCTTGCCATCCAGACCGATCTTGTAGAAGTGCGCGAAGTACGGATCTTGCCCCTTCTCCCGACCGTTGGCGGCGAACCACATCGTGCGACTTTTTTCGTCAATCCGCGCGATCTGGGTCACGGGACCTTCACCGCTGGTGACTTTGCGCTTCAGTTGCCCCGTGGTGAGGTCATAGAGATAGAGCTGTCCCCAATCATCGCGCTGTGAATACCACACGATTTCTTTCGTCGGCCACAGTACGCGCCACCCGGTGCGCGCTTCAAAATGGGTCGCCACCTTCTCCTCAAAGAGCGTGCGCACGGTACCCGTCGCGGCATCCGCCAGACGGAAGGTGGCGCTCTTGTGGTCGCGTGACGTGGACACAAAGGCGAGCGTGGCCCCGTCGGGACTCCAGTTGTAGTCGGCCATGGTGATGTTGTCACCGATGGTGCCGCGATGGAAATCCGGTGGCGTTTGCAGTCGCACCATCGTGCCCGCGTCAACGTCAATGATCACGCGCGACAGCATGGCAACCACGCTGTCTCCCGGCAGAGGATACTTCCAGGATTTCAGGACGGGGTGACCGACCTTCATCTCGACCAGGAACATGTCGCCGACTTTCCGCTCGTCTTGCTGCTGCGTGACCAGCTTTTTTGAGTCGGGCGACCACAGCAGCATCGCCCGATCGCTTGACGCCCATCCCGCGTTGTCGGTGGCGTAGCCGAAGTTGGGCTCACCGTCCTTGGTGAGCGGCGTTTCCCGACCGGTCGCGACGTCGCGCACCCACAGGTTCCAGTTACGAATGAAGGCCGCACGTTTTCCGTCGGGTGACGGCACCGCCCCACCCGCGCCGCCGCCGCGCCCTCCCCGTCCGCCAGTCGTAGCAGAATCGATCGTCGCCGGTACGCCAGGACAATTGGTGCGCGCGGCGGTGCATACGACCTTGAGCTTCTTGGTCGGATCCACCATCACGACCTGCGAGCCGTTGACGTCGGTACGTCGATACCAAAATCGGTCGCCTGGAAGCCAGGTTGCCGACACCGAACCGCCGACGATCAGGCCGGCAAGGCTTGGCGCAAGCTGACTCGCCGCACGGTCGTAGTCGGCAGACGTGAGAACGCGCGGCGACGGCTGCGCCGCGAGCGCGCCGACGGTTAGCGAGATGGTCAGCGGGAGGGCGAACAGGGCGACACTGGCCCGGAGCCGAAAAGCGTGGAGCATGAGTTCCTCAGGGAATTCTGGCATCGGCGAGCAATACGGCCACCGCGGCCGCCGACCAGGTGCGGCCGAATGGTCATTCTACCACGCGGTGCCCGATATCGGATAGCAGGAAGGCCGCGGCCACCCGGCGGCTGGAACCATCGGCAACATTTCTGGGGAGGAGCTCGTTTATGCAAGAGTTTGTCGTGCTCGACTCGCTATTCCGGACCCGCCCTCCTTTTCATACAAAGCCAGCCCATGCGATTGCGTTTCTCGCTTCCTTTACTGTTGCTCCCGTTGTCCCTGCACGCGCAGCCGCCGGTGCGGCCGCCCGGCGCTGGTGGTCCCCCCGGTGGCGGCCGACCTGAAGGACTGGCTCCCGCGCCCCTCCCCGACAGCCTTCTGCAAACGTCGCTCCGCGTCTTCTTGGACTGCCAAGGCGGCGTTCGCGGCTGTGATCGTGATTTTTTCGTGCAGGAGCTCAACTACGTCAACTGGGTGCGTGACCGCTTTGACGGCGACGTGCACCTGCTGATTACCTCGCTGAACGCAGGAAACGGTGGACGTGAACTGACCGTCAACTTCCTCGGCCAAAAAAAGTATTTGGGCAAGGCCGACACGTTGGTCGTGAGCACGCTGCCCAACGACGCCGACGACCAGGTGCGCCGCGAGCTGTTGCGGACATTTCAACTGGGGCTGGCGCCGTATGTCGCGCGCACGCCGATCTCCGCGCGGCTGCGTATCGGACTTGTTGGTGGCGCCGTTCCGCAGCGCGCCAGCCCGAAGAACGTGAAAGACCCGTGGAATTTTTGGCTCTACCGCGTTGACGGGAATGTCGCTGCCAACGGTGAGCAGCTGGTCCAATCGCTCAATCTCTCCGGTTCGGTGTCCGCGGCCCGCACGACGGAAAAGTGGAAGATCAACTTGGGTGGCACGACCGGCTACAACGAGCGTGACTTCAAGGTCTTTGTAAACAGTACGACCGTACCGGGCCAGCGCGACACGGTCAAAGTCGTGGTGCTGCAGCGCAACGCCGTTCTCAATTCCTTGATCGGCCGCACCGTCACCAATCACCTCACCCTCGGCCTCAAGACCTCTGGTGGGTTTTCCGAGATTCTGAATCAGTCGCTGTCGTTGCGCGTGGCGCCAGCGATCGAGTACAACCTCTTCGACTGGAGTGAGGCCACTCGCCGACAGCTCACCGTTTTGTATTCGCTGGGCGCCAACCGATACAACTACTACAACACCACCATCTTCGGCGAAGATCAGGAAACACGGGTGAATCAGACCCTCCTGCTTTCGCTCGCCAGTCGGCAGAAGTGGGGCAACACGAATCTGTCGCTGGAGGGGTCGCATTACCTCCACGACGCCAGCCGCAACTTGGTGACGCTTTCCGGCTTTGTTGATCTCCGTCTCGGGCGCGGCTTCTCGCTCAACCTTCGCGGATCGGCTTCGCGGGTACGCGATCAGATCTACATCTCGGCGGCGGGGCGTACCGAGCGGGACATCCTCACGCAGCGCCAGCAACTGCAAACCAATTTCCGCTACAACGTGTTTGCCGGCATGGGCTATACGTTTGGCTCCATCTACAACACGATCGTCAACCAGCGATTTGGTTCGTTGGGTGAGACCGGTCGGCGCTTTGGCTTCGGTTTTGGCGGGTAGCGCCGAGCGCACGATCGCTGCTGCCGCGTAGTACCTCATGCGCCGTGATCCTTTGAATCACGGCGCATGTTTGTTTTGGCTACGTGCTTACCGAGACGCGTGGTTCTGCCGGACGACTAGGGCCCTTCGTGCGCGCTGCCAAGCGCAAGCTGATTCCCCAGAGCGCGCTTCAGCGCGTCAAGGACGACACCCGATGTCAGCACCGCGGGCAACAGCTCTGCCGACTTGGCGCGGTCGGCAGGATACAGCACGTAGAGTGGCACCCCGCTCCGCCCAAAGGAGGCGAGCGCGGCGGTGATGTCGGCATCGCGCGAGGTCCAGTCCGCGCGAAGCAAGAGCACATTGCCTTTGGCGAAGGCCTGCTCGACCGCATCCGTGTGGAGCGCAACGCGCTCGTTCACCTGGCAACTCAGACACCATGCTGCGGTGTAGTCCACGAAAACCACGCGCCCCGAATCGCGCGCGCTCGCCACGCGTGCCGCGCTCCACGGCTCCCACCCCGCAGGAGCCGCGGCCAGTGGCATCGGCGTCGCGGGGCGCGCGGCGATAACGACCCCGCTCGCCGCGACTGTCAATACGAGTGCAGCCAGCGCCGCGGTCGCCCCGCGCGTGCGACCGGCATATTGCATTCGGCCCGCGATCCACCCGGCGAGCGATATGGCGATCGCGAACAACAGCGCAAGCGCAACCTGATCAGTACCGGCCTGTCGTCCCAGCACCCACAGCAGCCACACGACTGTGGCGTACAGCGGAAACGCCAGCAATTGCTTGAGCGTCTCCAACCACGCACCCGGACGCGGCAGGAAGCGGAGCAACGAGGGGCTCGTGGCAAAAATGACGTATGGCGCCGCCAACCCGAGACCGAGCGCCGTGAACACCGCGAGTCCAATGAGCGCGGGCTGCGTAAGCGCGTACCCAAGTGCCGCACCCATGAATGGAGCCGTACACGGTGTCGCGACGACAACCGCCAAGAGGCCGGTGAGGAATGAGTCCACGTACCGTTCGCCCGCTCCTACCGCGCCCAATCGCGTCAAGCGCATGCCCATCGCGAACACGCCGCTCAAGTTGAGCGCCAGCGCGAAGACGATCATCGCCAGTACGGCGACGACGGCGGGCGATTGCAGCTGGAAACCCCACCCAAGCTGCGCACCGCCAGCCCGCAGTGCGAGCAGCGCTCCGGCAAGCGCCCAGAACGTGACGAGGACACCCAGCGTGAAGACCAGCGCATGGCGACGACCAGCCGCGCCACGAGCGCCCGCCGCATCCCCACCACGCTCCACGAACGACAGAATCTTGATCGAGAGCACCGGAAAAACACACGGCATCAAGTTGAGGACCACTCCACCGAGAAACGCAAAGAACAGTGCCGCGAACAACCCCATGTCTGCTCCCGGAATGCTGCTGTCTTGCAGGGCACGATCCGGCGCTTGTTCCGCGTTGACGGATTTCGCATCGGGCATCATGGCGGCTCCCCCCGTGCTGATCGCCTCCTGTCCGGCGGTCAGCGCAAGGAACCGTGCGGCCTGCTTTGGCGATGCACGCACGAGCGGCACGTCGACTGCATACGCCGGGCCCGGGCCATTCGCGTCCGTGAGCAGCACCCCCGGGATTCGAGATACGGTATCATCAAGTCGCTTGAAGGCCGTGAGCTGCAGCAGGATGCTGTCGCCCACGGCAACCACACGCTGCGCGTCGGCGTGCTCCAGGACACGCGTGGAATCGGGGATGAGGTACGCAGCGCGCAAGCTGCGTTGCTCGCTCGCGGGAGCGGAGATCATCATGAAGATGCGCGAGCTGTCGCGCCATGCCGATGTCTTCCATGTGGTCGCCGAACGCGGCATCGCCGCGCGCGCCGCACTGA
Organism: Gemmatimonadaceae bacterium; assembly: GCA_031421995.1. GTDB lineage: Bacteria > Gemmatimonadota > Gemmatimonadetes > Gemmatimonadales > Gemmatimonadaceae > Gemmatimonas. Next base: position 7,360 of record JANOPS010000539.1, on the reverse strand, counting down.
TCGACGTGGCCCAACGCGTCGGTGACACCAACGACGCCACGCGGCTGGTCAACGCCACCTTGGCGCTTGCCGGCAAGCACACCTCGGCGCACACCAGGAAATCGACATCAGCTGCAAGAGCGATCGTGGTACCCACCGCCACGTCCGCCGCAACCGCAACGTCCGCCAAGACGAACACCTCACGCTCATACCCAAAACTCATGAGCGGCGGCTGGGGCAGAAGTCGTGGCGTGGGGAAGTGCAGTCCGCTGACCGTGACGCCCTTTGGCAGATCCCATTTCGCGGTCAAGGGCAAACCCGCATCGCCGGGATTCGTCCAGTAGGTATGCCAGCCGTCGTCCATGGTCACACGGAACGCCACGGTCGTGGTTGCACCGGCGCGCAGCGCGCTCGTTTCGGACACGAGCGCAATTTCACTGTGCGGCGTGAGATCTTCCGCGCCCGACGCGCTACGCGATTGCGCAACCACCGTACTCGGCGTGCCCGTCGCAGCCGAGAGGGTCGAAAACAACAGGGCGATCCGAGCGAGACGCTGGCTCATGCTGGTTCTTGAAGGTGTGGAGCGTTCCGGTCGCGACGTGCGACGCAACAGCACAACTAGACGTTCGCGCTCAAGGCAGTTCCACACCGCTGGACATCGCGCGGTGCGTTCCGCGACCTGAATTCGGAACTTCCGGGGTTAATGGCGTATAGCTTCGACGGACGCACTGGTTCGAAACGCGGTTTCGTCTCCTCAACATCATACCCCGGAAATCCATGTCTCGCACCGTGTTGTCTCCAAAAGTTCTTTGGCGTGGACTCGCTGCACTGGCGTTCGCCGCCACGAGCGTGACGGCGGCGCCCGTGGTGTTCGCGCAGGGCAGCGCGATGTTGGGACCCGTGGACGGAAAAGACCTGGCCGAGACAGATTTGGATCGGGTCGTCGTCGGCAAGGCGGCTCCGGACTTTACGCTCACGAAGATGGGCGGCGGCACCGCAACGCTGTCGTCGATGCGCGGGAAGAAGAACGTGGTGCTGGTCTTCTACCGCGGCTACTGGTGCCCATTCTGTATCACCCAGCTCAAGGAAATGCGTTCCTTGTTGAGCGACGAGCTCAAGAAGGACACTGAGCTGCTGGTCGTATCGATCGATGACGATAAGGGTATGGAAACCGCCGTCACGCGCATATCGGCCGACGGCACGAAGCCAGACTACACGTTTTTGTCCGACCCCGATCATGCGGTCATCGCGCGCTACGGCGTCATGAACCCGGCCGGCAGTCGACGAGGGATCCCGCATCCTGCGACCTACGTGATCGACAAGAAGGGTGTTGTGCAATGGCGCGACGTACAGACCGACTACAAAATCCGGCCGACCAACAGCGCGGTGCTGACAGCGGTCAAATCCTTGTCCGCTCGCTAGTTCTACTCACCAACGAGGGTACACGACAATGCGCTGGGTATTTTCCGCGATCCTCATCTCGATGCTCGGTGGTGCGCTGGCGCTAGAGAGCTCCACGCCGGCCTCTACGCTCTCGAAGCGCATTGCCGTCAGCATGGCGCAGCGCTCGGACGGCATACCGGCCAGCGACGCGCGCCCTGCCCCCGCGTGGGGCAATACCAGTTGGCTCAACAGCACAGCGCCCATCAGCCTTGCGTCGCTCAAGGGACAAGTCGTGCTGCTCAACTTCTGGGTGTTTACCTGCTATAATTGCACGAACACCGTGCCTTCGCTCAAGCTGCTGGATTCAACATACCGCGCACGGGGTCTTGTCACGATCGGCATTCATACGCCGGAATTTCCTCCGTATGCGGGCGAGCATGATCGTGGCAATGTGGCCAAGGCACTGTCCAAGTATGGCATCACGTATCCGATCGCGCAGGATAATGATCGTGCGACGTGGTCGCGGTATAACATCCACTACTGGCCGAGCTTCGTGTTGATCGACAAGGAGGGACGCATCCGATACGAGGGGTATGGCGAGTTTCACGTCGGCGACAAGTGGCATGCCGAGTGGGAAAAGCGCATCAACACGTTGTTGGCCGAATAGTGCAGAGCATTCGCTGCGTCCTCCGCGCCGCCACCGGGATCGCCTGCATAGCTGCCACCCTCAGCGGGTGCGCGCGTGTCGAAGAGGGCGAGATCGCGCGCAACGAACTTGTGTCGCTGATGGTGGTGGGTGTGAAGGGCGTGCGTACCTTGCGCCTGGATGCGGCGCCGGGAGCGCAGATTAACGCGCTCCTTCCACCCACGGTCGAATTCAGTCCGACGGAACGACTACAGCTCTCCAGCCCGCTCGTGACGGCAGACAGTAGTTATTTCACGGCGAGCCCAAGCGTATCGATCGGCGATGTGTCGGCCAAGCGTGGGGTCCTTCGGGCCAGCGTCTGCCCGGCCGCCGTGAAAGTGTGCAAGTTCGTGGAGTTGCCGGTGGCGCTGCCGTAGCGCTGGGTCCCTGCGTTTCTCCGTTTCTCCGTCGGGGGGAGCGGTGAGGGGGAGCGGTGAGGGGGAGGGGTGAGGCGAAGGAGGGGTGAGGGCATATGCAGGCGTGGGCTGTGAGCTTTGGGGTTCCAGGCTTGAGCGCCAGCTTGAGGGGTGAGGGGTGAGGTTTGGGCGACTCAGGTGTGAGGGTTGAGGTTTGAGGAGTCGCAGGGTTTGGGCTTGAGGTGCGGTGGAATTGCCCTTGCTGAGGTTGTGTGATGTGGCGTTTGCTTCGAAATGTTCGCCCATGCGAAATCCAACCAACATCAACGCGCCTACTCGTGCGAAGGCGTTTCAGCTTGCTCGCGCACTCCAGGAACTTGCTGCGCGGCCGGGGCGACTAGTAGCTCCGAGAAATCGCCGAAGTTCGCAAAATGACGATCGGACTGCGGAAGACCGTGCTCCGCCTCATCAGTGAGCGCGCGCTGATCGCTGACGCGGAGGTTCGAGTGGGACGCAGAGCGGAACAGAACTTCGAGGAGCGAGAACCCGAGCAAGGCGCGCCTCAAGCCCCAACCCTCAAACCTGAGTCGCCCAAACCTCACCCCTCACCCCTCAAGCTGGCGCTCAAGCCTGAAACCGCAAAGCTCACAGCCCACGCCTGCATGTCCCTCAACCCTCAACCCTCAACCCCCCGCGTTCCCTGCGGGTACACACGCCTTGCCACTCCGTGGTCTACATTCGTGCATGACTGAACTTTTCACGAATTCGTGGGCCGAGGCGTGGGGCGCCGCCCTCAACCACAGCGAAGACTATCGGAAGGCAGGCAAGTCCTGGGATGGTGCTATTGTCTTGGAGGCGCTCGCCGACGCGACCCGCGGGTTGGCCGCGACAGCAGCGGTATTCCTCGATCTGTCGCAAGGTGCCTGTCGCGAGGCACGGCTTGCCACCGAAACGGATCTTCGCACCGCGAGCTACGTGATCAGTGGCCCGCTCGCGGTGTGGCTGACCGTGCTGGACGGCGAGATCGCGCCCACGATGGCCATCCTGCGCGGGAAGCTCAAACTCAAACGGGGGTCGCTTGCGGGCCTCTTGCCGCACGTGCACGCCGCGACCGCCTTGGTGCGCGTTGCGCAAACCGTGGTGACCACTGCGCCGCCCGCTACCCGTCACGTCCCTCACAGCGGCCTTGCCCCTGCAGCCGATCCCGTCGCTGCTCCGGTCCCCGCTCCGATCCCCGCTCCGCCCGCGCGACAGGTGATGCAAAGCACCAGCGCCACGGGGCTCCGCTACGAGTTGTTCCCGATGAAGCTCTGGGACAAAGCGAAGCGCCTCGGCATTTGGAATCCCGCCGACATCGACTTCTCGCAAGACACCCGCGACTGGGAAACGCTGTCCGATGGCGAACGCGATCTTTTGCTGCGACTCGCCGCCCTGTTTCAGGCGGGTGAAGAAGCCGTCACGATCGATATCCTGCCGTTGCTCGACGTCATCGCCAGCGAAGGACGCTTGGAGGAACAGCTGTACTTGACGTCGTTTATCTGGGAAGAAGCGAAACACGTTGAAGCGATTCGGCGCTTTCTTGACGCGGTCGGTGCGCAGGGACATGACCTCGCGCACTTTCACTCGCCGTCCTATCGCACCATTTTCTCCGAAGCACTCCCGGAGGCGATGTCACGACTGCGTACGGACCGGTCGCCCGTCGCGCAGGCGCGTGCGTCAGCCACCTACAACATGATTGTCGAAGGGGTGTTGGCGGAAACAGGCTATCATGTATTTCACCGCATTCTCACCGAGCGCAACATCATGCCGGGAATGCAGACGGTGGCCGGTTATCTGAAGGCGGATGAATCGCGGCATCTCGCGTACGGCATCTATTTGTTGTCCCGATTGACCGTCGAACACGGCGACGTGGTGTGGTACGCCATCGTGGAACGGATGAATACGCTGCTCGATCCGGCCATCGCCATTATCGGCGAAGCCTTCGCGGCGTATCCGGAAGACGCGGTGCCTTTCGGTCTCACGCCCGAACCGTTCGTGCAGTACGCGATGGGCCAGTTCCAGAAGCGCATGGATCGCGTTGAGCGCGCACGCCACGAATCGATCGCGGAGTTGAACGCCCAAAGCGCGGACTGAACACCGCGCAATGCACCGGCGGCTCCCACAGCGCATGCCATGAGCCGCTCACGAGCGTCGTGCAGGCCCTCATGTGGGCAGTACCGCTGGCCAGGCCAACGGGATCCCGTCACGCGCGAGCTGTGCTTGATAGTCGCGCAACAGCGCGGGCGTATGTCGCACCGCTCTCGGCAAGGTACCCCGACTTCGACAGAAGGCAATGAGCGCGCCCACGCTCTCACCGATATTCCATTCAATCGGGTGCAGGCGATAGCACCCATTTGTCAGATGCGTGACACCGAGGTTTTTCGCGGCGGGCAACAGATTTTCCATGCGTTTGGGGAGCAACGCGCCCAAGGGAATCTGGAACGGCAGCGTGCTTCCGTAGCGACCGCGATCACCGCGCGTGGTGAGATGGAGGTCCATGCTGTAGTGACCAATGCCGACCGCATCGTCGAAGGGCATCGCTCGCACCGCCCGTGCGTCGAGGCCGGTGTCGCGTATCCGCGCCTCGGTGGTGACGTGCTGTTCCAGCACCGTCGTCTCGGCGACGATCCGGCGGCTCTCGCGAATGTACGGATACATGGCCATGCCGTCCTCGGTCCCTACAATGTCGGGGCGCAACCGAAGGCCCTTCCACCCTGCACCGCCGTCCGGTCGCGGCGCCTCGGTTTGCAGCCAATACAGGAGTGAGCGGCTGAGGTCTTTCGACTGCGCGAGGTGATACGCGACCGTCGCGTCGCTCGCGTCGATGATCGTGCCAAACGAATAGTCGTTGAGCCCCCAGTTCACGATCGTGACGTCGCTCGCAAAGGCGCCCGGCGCGAACAGGTCCCGATCGAGCACGCGACGATACGACCAATAGCCGTTCCGGGCGTCGGGACTGAACCCGATGCGTCTGTTGGCCGGCTCGTCAAAGCTCAACAGGCGATATGACTGGCGGTCTTCGCCTACCAGCGACTTGTCTCTCCACACGTCGTACGTTGCGGGCTTCGGAATCACATGATCTTCACCGCGCAGATAGTCCATGGCGAAGCACGTGGTGAAGCCCTGCACGTTGTCTGGTTGATAGTCCGGCTTCGCGTGCGGCTCGCCGGTCATCGCCTGCGACTCCGCGCCCACGACGTATTCCGTGCCCGTCATGGGCAACAGATCACCAAGTTCGGTGGCATCAACAAAGAAGGGAGCCTGTAGCGACGCGTCGTGGCCCGTGACGATGTGGCGGACGGATATCGCGCGCACCCGATCACCGTGCACGTCTGCACGGACGGCCTTGTAGCCCTGCAGGATGCGGACATGAGCGCTTGCCACATACGGAGCCAGCATCGCGTGCAGGACCGCCAACATCACGCGCGGCTCCGCGCCGATGCGCGATACCCAGCAGTTCCCGGGATTGAGACGCGGGTTCGCGCGAGCACGAGCCGTGATGGGATACTGCGTCCGGTAGTGATCGCGAATCGCCGTGCGGAGGGCCTGGTAACTTCTGGTGGCGCCGATGGTTTCCACCCATTGGTTTTCGTCAGGCGGGACCGCCTGCTGCGTGAGTTGGCCGCCGATCCACGCCGTCTCCTCCGTCATGATCACGCGCAGACCACTTCGCGCGGCACTGAGCGCGGCCGCGCACCCGCCCAGCCCTCCACCGATGATCACCAGATCGGCCGACAACTCGCTGAAATGATCTCCACCGCGACGACGCATGGGTTGGCACCCCGTGTTGAGCGCTACCAGGGGAGCGGCCATCGCGAGATGTTTCAGAAACTCACGTCGATCCAGCGAGGATCGCCCCACGGCCTGCGATCGAAGCACGGGTGTTTGGTCGAGGGTTGGCATTTGCATCTCACCGCGTTCGGAAACAGGCGTTACCGTATCGCGAGAACCACCTGCGGTTGACCGTATGAGCGCCTGTGCTACATACCGAAAGAGAACCTATGGAACAACACTCGCAGGGCATTCGTGGTCAAGTAGGCGCAGCAGAGTCCCTCGTGTCAGCGCTTGCACTCGTGAGTTTTCTCACGGCACCGCTCTGCGGGCAGAGTGGGCGACCGATCGCGACGCAGAATCCGTCGCCCATGGTCGAGTACACACGCGCGCACGAGCGACTCACCGCGCAACCACGCGACAGCGTTGCGCTGTCGTTTGCGGGCCCGGGCGGAAAGCCGGTGGACCTGTTTGTGCCTGCGCCACTGCGCGCTCACGATGCTTTCGATCTTGTCGTGCACTTTCACGGCGCATCGTGGCTGGCGCACCAAGCGGTGGCCGCGTCCGACGCGCGCATCGTGACGGCCGTCGTGAACGTGGGTGCCGGTTCTGGCGGATACGACCGCGCATTCGCAGATCCGGCATCATTTGATACGCTCCTCGCGCAAATCGAACGCACGGTGTCGGGCGGTGGACAGCCAACGTCGGCGCGACGCGTCACCCTCGTCGGATTCTCGGCGGGCCATGGTGCCGTCCGCGCGATTCTCCGAACGCCGCGGCTGTTTGCGCGGGTGCACGCCGTGCTGCTGATCGATGGCATGCACACGTCGTACATCCCTGAAGGGACAGTCCTGGATCTCGGCGGCGCGATCGATACCACCAACCTCGTCGCGTTCGCAGAGTTCGCGCGTGCCGCCATTCGCGGCGAAAAACGATTCGTCGTCACGCATTCAGAGATTTTTCCGGGGACATTTGTGAGCACGACCGAGTCGGCCGATTGGCTCCTGCGGAGCGTTGGCGTGCCGCGGTCGCGCGTGCTGCGTTGGGGTCCGCGTGGGACCCAGCAGCTGAGCGAGGCACGATCCGGCGGATTTGAACTGCTCGGCTTTGCCGGGAACTCGGCACCTGACCATATCGACCAGTTTCA
>JANOPS010000538.1:0-2484 GCA_031421995.1 Gemmatimonadaceae bacterium | reverse complement strand
GCGCGCTTGCGAGCCGAGATTGCACAGTTGGAGGCGCCGTTGGCGGCGCTGCGCGGGCGGCTCTCGAACGAAAAGTTCATGGCCAAGGCGCCACCGAATATCGTCGAGGCGGAGCGCGCGAAGGAAGCGGAGTGGCAAGCGCGATTGACGCAACTGGCCGCGAAGCTCGCCCAGCTGGATACCTAGGTGGGTGCGATTGCGACGTGGCGATGGCTTGTGACGGCGGTTGCGCTGAGCGCTGCAGCCGTTGCAGCGTCGTGTGCAAGCGTTGGCGCACCTCCCGGCGGCCCGGAGGATGCAGCACCTCCGCAAGTGAAACGGATTCTGCCCAAGTCGATGACGATCGACTCGAAGGTGAAGGAGCTCGAGATCCTGTTTGACGAGGTGATCAGCGAAACGCCGAAGAGTGCACAGAACCTGGCACAGCTGGTGTTCATCAGCCCGCGCGTGAAGGACACCCAGGTGGGATGGCACCGCGATCGGCTGACCATCAAGCCGAAGGGCGGATGGAAGCCCAACACCACCTACTCGATCCAAATCAGCTCCGGTTTACAGGACATCCGGACAAACGCGATCGACACGGCCATTTCTGTCGTGTTCAGTACCGGCGGTGCGATCCCCACGACCTCGATCGTCGGTGTGGCCTTTGATTGGGTGGCTGGCCGCGCAGCCTCCAAAGCCTTGATCGAAGCGATCGCGAAGGACAGCACGATTTACCAGGTGCTCTCGGATTCCATCGGCCGGTTCACACTGCAGCACGTACCCATTGGTGAGTATGCGGTCCGCGCAATTCTCGATCGGAACAACAACAGGCTCCTGGATCCGAGTGAAGCGTTTGATACGCTCCGCATCGCGCTGACGTCCAAGTCGGATGTGGAGTTGTATGCCTTCCCCCACGACACAGTGGGCTTACGCATCGCATCGGTGGAGGCATCGCCGAGCGACAGCCTGCGTGTGCTGAAAGTCCGCTTTGACAAGCCGCTGGCGCCCGATCAGCAGCTCACGACACCGCAGTTTACGCTGAAGCGGGCCGACTCCAGTGCGATTAATGTGGTGTTGGTACAAACCGTGGCCGAGAAAGCACGCTTCGATTCGCTGTTCCGCAAAGCCAAAGACGACTCGGTCGCCGCATCCAAGCCTCGCGATACCAGCGCGGTGGCACGCGCCCGCGCCGATACGGCCGCCGCAAAAAAGCGCGTGGATAGCCTGGCCGCCGTCGATCGTGCGGCGCGCGAAGCGCGGCGCCTGGCGGCGCTTCGTGGTGGCAAGCCACCGGTGAAGGTGGACTCCACGCCGCCTCCGAAGATGAAGCGCGCAGCGGTGTCTCCCGAGATCTATATCACGCTTGAAACGCCACTTGCGCCGGGCACACCGTATGTGCTGCGTGCGCTGGGTGTGCGGAGCCTCTCTGGAACCGTCAAGTCGCCGTCGCGCCCATTCGTGACGCCGCGCGCCGTGGAAAAAAAGGACAGTACGGCGGCTCCCGTGCGGAAACCACCGCTGTAGTGGCACGCCCGGCGTTGTTCATCGATCGCGATGGCACCATCATCGCCGACGCGCACTATCCATCGCATCCCGATCAGGTCGTGCTGTTGCACGGCGCGAGCGCCGCCATTGCCCGTGCAAACCTCGCCGGTATCCCCGTGGTCGTGGTCACGAATCAATCGGGCATTGGGCGCGGGCATATCACCGAGGCGCAGTATCAATCGGTACGCGAGCGCGTCGATCAGGAGTTCGCCGCACTCGGCGCCCGGATCGATGCCACCTATCATTGCCCGCATTGGCCGGAACGCGATGGCCCCTGTGCGTGCCGAAAGCCCGGCATCGGCATGCATCAACAGGCAGCTGCCGATCTGCATCTGTCACTCGCAGCGTCGGCCTACATTGGCGATCGGTGGCGTGACGTGCTGCCTGCCATCACCACCGGCGGATTCGGCGTGTTTGTGCCCGGCGACGAGACGCCGATGCACGACCTGCAGGAGGCGCGTGCACATGAAAAGTCGACGGTACGGATCGCGGACAGTATCGACGACGCCGTCACAGCGGCCCTGGCGTGGATCGCCAAGGCCCGCCGATGAGCGCGCGCATCGCCATTCTTGCGTCTGGTGGGGGCTCGAACGCACAAGCCCTCATTACGCATTTTGCCGGGCCCGCGCGTGCCGCTGGCGAGATTGTCTGGGTTGGCTCCAACCGTGAGGATGCAGGCGCGTTGCAACGCGCGCGGGACGCGCACCTGTCCGTTGGCGTGGTGCGCGACCCAACCGATGCAAGCGCGCTACGCGCGCAGCTCTCTGATGCGGGTGCCGATCTGCTGGTGCTGGCGGGGTATCTCAAACTGGTGCCGGCGCAGGTCGTGGCATACTTCCGCGGCCGCATCCTCAACGTGCATCCGGCATTGCTCCCAGCCTTCGGCGGCGAAGGGATGTACGGCCTGCGTGTGCACGCGGCGGTGGTTGCCGCGGGCGCGAAGATCTCCGGCGCCAC
>JANOPS010000537.1:0-1571 GCA_031421995.1 Gemmatimonadaceae bacterium | reverse complement strand
CGTGTTGCGATTGAAGTAACCGAACGAGAGGCTGTAGGTGCCGTCGGCGTTCCGGTACCAGCCCTCGAAGACCGGGGTGACGGTTTGGCCGCTGGGACTATTCGGAGAGAGGGATCGCTGCGCGGAGACGACGGCTGGAATGAGCCCCGCAACCAGTACAGACAACCATCTGAAGCGACGACGAAGGCGCACGAAGGCTCCACGTGAGGAAGAGGAAGGTCTGGTGGTAATTACGGTCCGAAAGCGCCGCGGGGGAAGGGTGGAGTAGCGTACTACTTGCCGACTCTTGGCACCTCATACGCCCAAGGCTGGCGCGCCAACGGCCGTTGCCGCGGATAGACCTCGTCGAGCGTATTGCCGTTGAACAGGCGACCGTTGACCATCACCATGCCGACGGAGTTGCTGTTGCGGATGTTTGCCAACGGGTCGCGGTCCAGCACAATCAGGTCGGCGAACTTCCCTGCCTCCAGCGATCCGATCTCGGCACCCATGCCGATGGCTTCCGCGCCAACGATGGTGGCGGCTCGCAGCGCATCATGCGTTGACAGACCGCCGGACTGCACGAGCCAGAGTTCCCAGTGCATCCCAAGGCCCTGCAACTGCCCATGACTGCCGATGCCAATCCGACCGCCCGCCTCGACCGTCTTCTTGATGTCTTCGGCGTGCTGCCACATCGCGTACTCTTCTTTCACCGCAAATCCGGCAGGTCCGGGCGCGTTCCCCGCGCCGCGACGACGGATCTTGCCATCAAAGTCCACGGGATGCGTAAACATCCGAAGTTTGGCATCACCGATCAAATCCTCGGTCTGATAAAACCAGCCTTCGCCGAAGGGACCACCATACTCCACAATGAGCGTGGGCGAATTGGTGACTTGCGTGCCCTTATACCACTGGAAGACGTCTTCGAACTTGGGCGTGATCGGCAGTGTGTGCTCAATGCCCGGATACCCGTCGATGCCATGCGTCAGATTGAGCTTCTGATCGAGCCCACCTTCGGTGGTAGGCATGATCCCAAGCTCCTTCGCCGCCATGATGATCCATTGGCGCTGCTGGCGATTCCCACTCATGTACATCTTGAGTGTCTTCGTGTCGTAGTACTTGGCGTATCGCGTCAGGATCTCACGCGCGTGCTCCAGATTGCGCACCGGTTCCTGCGAGAACACGCCGGGGCCCGTGGTATAAATGCGCGGGCCAATCATCTCGCCCGTCTCCACCCGATCCGTATACGATAAAAAATCGGTGCTGGACGTTTGCGGATCCCGCGTCGTGGTCGTGCCGTAGGCCAGCGTGGCCAGGTACTGCCAGGTCTGCGTGTTGTGAATCTGCGGCGTCAGCCACTGTGGGTGATAGTGCGTGTCAACCATGCCGGGCATGATCACCTTCCCCGACACGTCGATGATGGTCGCACCGGTTGGCACCGGAACCGTTCCGCGAGCGCCCACGCCAATGATCTTGTTGTCGCGTACCACCACATCAGCGTTCTCGATGATCTCCTTCCCTTTCATCGTGATCGCTTTGGCGCCACGCAACACGACCAGCCCACGCGGTGAATCGCGCTGCGCCTGCACCGT
>JANOPS010000536.1:0-2336 GCA_031421995.1 Gemmatimonadaceae bacterium | reverse complement strand
TCACGTACAGCTCACGGGTACCAGGGATGAGTGTGAATCGCACGCTGCGATAGACGTCGCTTATGCCCTCGAGGGTCGACGTGGGCACCACGACGCGCGGCGGGCCCACCGCTTCACCGCTGGCGTTCACGTCGACCACTTCGATGGTGCGGTTGGCGCGCACGAAGTAAATCGAACGCCCGTCGTCGCTCCACACATGAAAGAACACATAGCCTTCCACCACGGCGATGGGCACACCCGCACTGCCGAACGGGCGGACGAACAGCCCGCGTCGCGCCCCGCTTTGCACCGTGTACGTGACGAGTCGGCCGTCTGGAGACAACTGCGGGTCGCCCACCGAGGCGCCTTCGTCGAACAGCTTGCGCTTGCTGCCGTCCGTCGCATCGAACACCCACGCCTCGGCGAATCGCGCGCTGCTGTCGGGCGACAACGCGTACAACCAGTAGCGGCCGTCACGCGACCGGCTGCTGAGGCCGAACTCACGACCCGCTGGATAGCCAAAGAGCACTGTTTGGGCGCCAGTATTGGTGTTGAGTTGGAACACGCTGTCGGCCCCACCACGCTGATTGAAGGCGATGACGCTATCACCCACCCAGAACATGCGCGCGTTGCCCGCGATCGTTCCCGCTGTGAACGGGAGCAGACGATTCCAGGAGCGGCGGGTGATGTCGTAGCGACCGATCTCAGTTCCTCCGGTCGCCAGCATTCGTCCGTTTGGCGAGAGCGCAGGCACGAGAAGTCCATGGTCCGCTGCCGGCAGTCGCTCCAGGATGCGGCCATCCATGCTGACCCGCGCGATGTTCACGGCCGAGTCGCTCCCCTGTGCAGCGGGCAGGAGTGCGACCACGGTGCCGGATAGCGATGCCGCGATCGCGGCATTGGCACCCAGATAGCGCGTGCTGTCGATCAGTCGGACCCGTTCGCCAGTCAACGTGCCGGCGTTCGCGTCGATCCGTTGCGCAAACACGCCCACGGCATTGCTCACGTCGAAGAGCAACCATTCGCCGGCCGCCACCACCGCGGCGCCGCGACTGTGCTCGGTCAGGAATCGCAGCGAATCCTGGCCGACCTCACCCAGATAGCTTTGCCGACCAGTGCTCAGGACAAAATGGCGCCCATCGGCGAGAAAGCGAGGCCGCATGCCCAGATACCGCTCGGCTGGCACGTGAACGGTCGTGGCAACGCATTCATTTTTCGCGACGGACGTGCGGAAGAGGCGCTCCCCGTTGTACGGCGTGTACAGAATCACGTCATCCGCGCCCCAATCGGCGCCCCGCATACGCGGAGCCGGACAGAGCGTGCGCACCGACCCACTGGTGAGATCGATCACGCGCAGCTCTCCGTCCAGCGAGAACCCCAACGACCGATTGTCACGCGAGAAGAACAGCGTGGTGGCGCCGTCGGTGTTCGGGAGTTCGCGCACGCCGAGCGAATCGAGCGAGCGGATGGTGATGCCGCCCCAGGCGCTGCGTGTGGCCACCAGCGCCACCAGCCGACCGTTCGGCGACACGGCGTAGGTCGCGCCGTCACCGTGCCAGCGCTCATTGGGGCGCGGCACCAGCGCGGTGAACGTTGGGCCGGCGGTCGTGTTCGTCGAGGGTGCGCGCAGCACCCATCCCGCGAGGGCGCCGGCCAGTGGGCCGAGCAACGCGACCGCGACCAGCCACGGGCGGCGGCGCGGCGCGGGTGATGCAGCGGCCGTGCTTGCGGCGGCGTACGTCGCCCCGCTGTTCGTCGACAACGCCGTCGCAAACTCGGCGGCACTCGCATACCGATCGGCGGGCAGCTTGGCGAGCGCGGTGAGCACCGCGGCTTCGATGTGCGGCGGCACCGTTTTGCGCACCACCGACAAACGTTCGGGTTCACTGCTGATGACTTTCGCGACGATGGCCTGCACACTGCTGCCGGTAAACGGCGCGTCGCCGGCGAGCATTTCGTAGGTCATGGCACCGAGCGCGTAGATGTCGCTGCGCGCGTCGATGGTACGTTCGCCCATCGCCTGCTCGGGGCTCATGTACTGCGGTGTGCCGAGGCTCAAGCCGGTTTGTGTCATGCGTGCGCCGCCGGCACTTTGCACGGCGAGGGCGATGCCGAAGTCGGCGACCAACGCGGAGCCATCGTGCAACAGCACATTCTCCGGCTTGATGTCGCGATGAATCACACCTTGGCGATGCGCGTAGTCGAGCGCGCTGGCCACTTCGCGCGCGATGCGCACGGCGTCCGCGACAGGGAGTTGGCGTTCGCGTTCCAATCGCGCGCGCAACGTTTCGCCGGTCACCAGCGGCATCACGTAGTACAGCAGGCCGTCCGCGTCGCCTGAGTCGAGCAGCGGGAGA
>JANOPS010000535.1:0-8539 GCA_031421995.1 Gemmatimonadaceae bacterium | reverse complement strand
CGTCGCTCCAGAACGGTCCATCTCGCACCGGGACCAACGGGTCGGTGGCGTTCGGTCCGAGGGTGCCGAGCCGTATCGGCGTTTCGGCACCGGTGCCACTTCGGTCTGAATCGTCGTCCCTCCAGTTCATATGGTACAGCGCCGGCTTGGCGGTCCCGGTGCGTTGCACCATGAGCGCGTCGCCGGAGGGGCTACTGTCCCCTGACATACCCCAACCAACATCGGCAGCGCCTATCGCCCAATCGGCCACGTGGACAATGCATGGAGGGCTTTCCTCTACCCCTCCATCAACCGCTAGCATCAGCGAAACTGCCCAGGGCCCGGGTGTCAGCGACACATTGACACTTTTGATGAGCACTCTACCGTTCCAGCTCTCGCCGGGAGCGAGTCGAAGACGTTCAGGCTGTCCTGGCGGAGGTGCGTAGCCTTGTTCGTTTCCGGTGACGTGGTCCATGCCGCTCCGGAGTTCGCGCAGGCGCCAGAGCGGCGTCGCACGGAGTGCGGCGGGGTTCATCACCTCGGTCTCAGCGCCGTTGTTGCGCACGTGCACATCCACGTCCAGCCCCTCGCCGGGTTGGCGTGGTATTGAGGCGGGAACAAGCTCGATCACGATCACAAGTGGCTACTCCTGTTCCGGGTCACGTCTTTTCATTGTCGGCGGCGGCCGGTTTGAGCTTTGAGTTGTCCCATCCGCGCAGCCTGAGCTGACAGAAGCCGCAGAATCCGTGACGTTCGTTGTATGCCATGAGGCAAAGGGGCTTGCCGGCGCCGTTCACGTCGGCGGAATCATGTACGAGCAGTTCCGTCGCACCAGCGTTGGGCGGGTTGGTGTGAGGCAGAAACAGGTGATGCCCGCACTCATGCGCGAACGTCTGCGGGTTATTGCGAACAAACATGAACACGACCTTTTCCCGCTTGGCGTCGTCGGCATCAACCGCCGATCCCAGTTTGCCTCTATGGTCGGGCTGACCGGAATCGATCAACTCCTGGGTCCCACTGTGCACGTAGTCGAACTGGATAGCCGTTATGCCAGGCTCGGCAGCGGCACCTGATGCGCCGCAACCCGCCACCAGAGAAATCTTCGTGGTCAACGCCTTGGACTTTTCCCAGAGCAGGTCCTGCATCTTCTGTGCGAACCCTCTCAGCGTGTCGTAGCCGCCGCTCTGCAGATACGCCTGCGTTTGATTCAACCGGGTGGCGCGCGCGTTGTCCGCCGCAACGGGAGCTGCCGTGGGCAGTGCCGCGGCGGTGCCAAGGCCTTTGGCAAACACGTCCACGGCGACACCCGCTGCCGCCGCCTGCGTCGTGAAGTCGGCCGCCGGATGATTGTAGTTCTTGGTGTGCACGTTCTGCACAAAAGTCGCATAGGGAACGATCCGGAATGCCGCGGCGGTCGTGCTATGATCCTCGGTGGCGCTGGCAATGATTCGCTTGGTGTACAGCACATTGGCAAGCGCCGTCAGTTGCACGCGACAGGCGGCATTGTAATCCAGCACGGCGCCGCCCGGTGCGGTCTTGTGGTCGGCGATAATGTAGTTGTCATTGGCGGTGACCTTGTTTTCAAAATCAACAAACGCCTCCGTAAAGAAATCCGCGATCTGCGGGAAACTTGGCATGAAATCGGGCACGGTGGCCGTTTTGCGAACGTACCGGGCAAAATAGATCTTGCGCCACACTTCAAGCGTGCCGGTCTTGGCGGTGATCTTGGCGGGGAGTTTCAGATCCTTGTCCGTCACGTCAATCGTAAAGGTGCCATCGTCTTTCCAATCGTAGGCAAGTTGTACTGACACGATGAAATTGTCTCCGACCATGCGTCCAGGACGAAACAGGACGCCGGTATGGCCCTTCAGTTTCCCTTTCACCCAGGCATGACTGAACGCGGCCCATTTGCGTTTGCTCGGATCTTTTGCCTTTGTGCCAACCGTGAACGGAAAAGACGCGACGTCCAACGCGTCTTTGGGTGCGTATCCATCCTGCGCTGGAAACACACTCGTCGCATCCGGACCGCGAACCCCGCCGCGGTCGACATGACAGTTGTCGCCCTCGAAATACGTATGGTCTTTGGCGGAGCGCGTTGTATCGGTTCCGTTCTTGTAGTAATTCCGCGTCTTGGTCAGGAAGGCTTGGGCGTTCGCGTGCGTGGCTTGTGGGACCTCGTCTGGATCGGCCACGTCCCACATGAACTTCGCGCGCCCAAGCGCCACGGCACCCTTGGCCGCCGTCTCCAGGTCTACGCCGCTGCCGTCCGCCGCACGCATGGTCAATTTGGCGATGATCGGAATGCGTGGGCCGTCGCCCCACAACGTTTTGTAGGTCGTGAAATCGGCGGTCGAACCCGCAGCGAATTCCGCACCGCTCGTCTTGTACAGGTTGCTGATGAGGAACACTTTGCCCGTCGCGCCGGCGGCGGGGAACCCGTCGTCGGTCATCTGTTTGTGGACCGCTTTGTCCATTTCCAGCGTTGGGGCCGCACCATCGTTCGGGATCGCCTCCACCGGACCAAGCTTGAGTTCAATCTTCTCCAGCAGCACATGGAAGTACGTCCAGGCGACGACCGGATGGTCAATCAATTGATCGCTCTCCAGGGTCAACTTCAGCTTATAGGGCGGATGTTCGAGGGTGACCCAGCCGTCGGGGAATGGTGCGTCGGCGGCAGCATCCGTCTTCGGGGCGATGGGCGTCAAGTCGTGCTTGGTGTTCTCGCCGTCAATCTCGCCATCGAGCGCGGTGTCCCGCGCGATGATGCGACCATCCCATTTTACCGTGTGCTTGCCGTGCCGAAGCCAGGTGGGTCCGAGCTTGGCGAGATCAAGTGTCCAGAGCGGCTCCTTCTTGAACCGTTTGAACAGTTCGAGCTTTGCACGATCGACGATGTCAAACGGGTTTTCAATATCGAAAACCAACTCGCACACATCATGTTCGGGGAGGAAATGAAAGCTGTCATTCCCGGTGCGCGCACCCGTGGGCTTCGGCGAATCCTCCGGCACGTGAAACCGGCTCGTGTTACCGCTGCACGACAGCTGCAGGTCGGCAATGCCGATGTACGGGGCGCGCATGTGATTTCCATGCGTCTCGCCCTCTGGGCCTCGGGTGATCAGCAGATTGCCGTCGATATCCATCAGTTCAGACCTTGTCGTGAACGGTTTTCAGATCGCCGGCGATATCGGCCAGCGTTCCCGACCCGTCGTATTCTTTTTTCTGTATCCGCTGAAACGCTTTTACACTGCGCGTCGTTCGCGCCGCGTCGATACACGGAAACCCCAGATTGATCAGCCTCGCCTTCCAGCCGTCTTCGTCATCGGCTTCATCAATCAGAGCGATATCGTATTTCCATGTGACCTCCTTCAGCGGAACGTTGGCGGGTTCCTTCTTCGGCACGAAGTGTTCGGCATTCAGCGCAATGGGATAGGCCGGATTGGCCGGATCGGCGGCCGCTGGCGGCGTTGGCGCGCCCTCCTTGTCGGGCGGATCGGGGAAGGTCACGAGCAGGTCGCCTGACGGCGACGACGATGGCACGTCAACCTCGATGAGTCCAGCGGCGCCGGTTGTTCCGCTCGCGGCGACTGGTTGGACCATTTTCCAGCTGGCGTCTTTGATCGCCTTGCCTGTCTGGTCGAACATGATGATGCGCAACTTGGACAGTGGTTCCAGCTTGAGTGTTGCCTGGAAATCCACCTGCACCGGTACATTCGCGTTCTTCGGTTCAAACGGTTTGAACTTCTTGCTGAGATCTGGCGACAGCGTCACAGAAAACGTGTACATCCCGGGAGCGACGACGCCGAAATCGGCGATGCCAGTACCCGCGGCAGATACCTGTGACAACGACGCCCCGCCCTTGTCGGCCACCACCGTCGCATTGGGGATCACTTCGTCTTTGTCAAGGCGCACGAGTCGCGCCTTCAACAGGGTCTTGCCTTTCTGGCACGGCCGCACAGGTGTCAACGGCTTCGTTTCGGTGGCGAAGGTATCGCTCGCGGCCGATGCCAACTGTTTGGAGCCTGACGTCTTCCCCAATGGTCAGTTCTCCGTCGCGCGCGGCAAGAGCTGCAGGAAACGATCGATGGCGTCCATTCCCGCGTCGTACAACGCCCGAGCCCGTGTGTCCGGGTCAGCGTCGGCATTCCTGACCAGAGCCATCCGAGCCCAGGGCAATGCCGGATCGCGGGAAAACGTGCTCCCCAGGAGAAACATCAGAATGGTGTAGAGCTGCCGAGGTCCAGACGTGCTCATCCCATCGGTCTCGGCGCGTTCTTCCGCCAGAACCAGGAAGCGCTGTAAATCCGCCGTCGCCAGGTGCCGGTATTTCTGAGGCCAGAGGCGCCGCAGCAGCCGAAGCGTGGATTCTCCGTGGTCTGCACGGGCATCCGCTGCCTCACCAAAGCTCATCGCTCGGGCTCGGTACATGGCCTTGAGCGCGCAAAGGCCGGTGTCACCTGAGATGCGTTCAATGTGGGTCAGGGCCGCATCATGAACCCGCTCAAACAGACCTGACTCGCCATGGTGCTGAGCAAGGCAAGTGGCCGCCCATGGCTGCAACGGATCTGCGGCGAAGTCAGTGCCGAGGGCAAGCGTCAAGTCGATGTAGCGACAGACCTGGCCCTGCTCGTGGAACGACAAGGCTGACGCGGTTCGCATTCCGTCGCGGATCACCGCTCGCAATTCAGCTTCAGTCAGAAGCGCGCTGTCAATCGGAAAGTACTGCCGCACATGCTGCAGCATATGTTCCTCGAAGACCAGCCGTTGCTCGTCTTGTATCAGGTCCATCTGCTTTTTTCGAATGACCAGCATCGTTGGCATCAGGACCGTTGAGTGTTTAGCGCTCGGGGTATGAGTGCGTGGGGCGCGCGCGTCTCCACCATGTGGGTATTTGGTGTAGAATGTGTTTCGGGGCAGGCAACATCGATAGGGGTGAAGGCCTCCGTGCGTTGCTGATGAAGGTGCAATCACAGCGGGTGGAGCGCGGCGACCATCACATCGCCGAAGAGCATTCGCCGAGGCGGGCGGGCCAGTCCGCTGAGCCGAGTCGCGTTACGTGCGCGATGCGACAGACCAGCGTCATTGCCCCAAGTGCCCCCATCGCAACCAGCCACCACGCGAGATCGGGACCGCCACCGAACAGCTCCGCCCAGCGCAGTCCGACAAAGCCCGGCAGCAGCGCGATTCCGATCAAAAAGACTACATCGACAATGCCCGCCCGCCACGTGCGACGCGTCGCGACGGAATCGTGGCGCGGTCGCCACGCCAGACGCGCTTCACGCACCAACGTCCGCAATTGCATGAGCAGCAGAATCCCCATCCCCGCCGCGATCAGCGCGAATGTTATCTGGTGACGTGACTCGGCACGCGGCAACGGCTGCCCGACGAGTCGCGCGGCAATGTCGTCGGCCAGTCGGTGGCTGGTTGGCGTGAGTGGCCAGGGAATGGCGGAGGACGCGTTCGTGAGTACGACCACTCCCCACCCGGAATCGGGGAGCATCACCATCTTTCCGCGAAAGTCCGGAACGATGCCCCCGTGATGCACGGCGCGTACGCCGCCGATACGTCCCTCGCGCCATCCGAAGGCATACGAGAAGCCGTCGGCTGGTGCACTGCCGGCCTGTATCTGCCGAGCGGTTTCGACACGGAGAAACTGCACGCCGCCGGCGCGACCCTGCTGCAGCAACATCGCGAGGTACCGAGCAAGGTCCTCAGCGCTACTCAGCAGCCCCGCTGTTGGCAATCGATCCGGTTCGCCGTTGAGCGTTGAGGTGATTGGAAAACCAAACGTATAGACATGGCCACCGGCGAATCCGCTGGACAGCGCGTGGGCGCGATCGGTGAAGCTGTGACGCATGCCCAAGGGGCCAAAGACGTTTTGCTCGACATACTGCCCGAAGGGCTGACCACTGACCGCTTCGACGACACTGCCAAGCACAAGATAGTTCGGGCTTGCGTACGCATGAGCAGTACCCGGCGGCGGCGGCGCTACCTTCCGGAGAGCGTCTACGTGTTCCCCGAGGGTTCGGCGGGAGCCTCGCGAGACGCCATGCGGCAGGCCACTCGTATGGAGCAACAGCTGCCTGACCGTGATGGCCGCTCCCGAGTCGCGTGACGCCACACGAAATCTTGGCAGATATGTTTGCACCGGCGCATCGAGCACGATCTGACCGCGCTCCACGAGTTGCATCACGGCGACCGCCGTGATCGACTTGCTCATCGAGCCCAGCACGAAGCTGGTCGAGCCCGTGATCGCGCGCCCTCGTATGTCTACGCCGAAGCTGCGCTGGTGCACGAGACGATCACGATAGACGATCGCGATCGACGCTCCGGGAACGCGATCGGCGCGCAACAACGCCTCGGTGTAGCGATCGATCGCGGCGAACTGCGGCGACCACTTCGCCGTGTCCTGTGAAGATTGCGCTCTCAGACTTCCAACAGGCGCCAACATCACGAGTCCTACGACGACCGATCCGACGCGTTTGTACATGATCGCTGTACGCACATGGTCTCGCTCGGTTTCGCCGAAGCGCTCGCGGGTGAACCGCTATTTGTGCGTCCCTGGCGTGCTGCGCGATTTGACGTGCCCCCGAAACCGGCGCGTCGCCTCAAGCAATGATGTCGTGAATCACTTTGCCAGCAACGTCGGTCAGCCGGAAGTCGCGACCGCTGTAGTTGTAGGTCAGCTTCTCGTGGTTGATGCCGAGCAGATGCAGGATGGTTGCATGCAGGTCGTGGATGTGTACGGGGTTCTCGGCGACTTTGAAGCCGAAGTCGTCGGTGCGGCCGTAGGTTATGCCTCCCTTGACGCCGCCGCCCGCCAGCCAGATGCTGAACCCGTGCGGATTGTGGTCGCGCCCGTTCGTGACCCGGCCGCCCGCGCCACCACCGCCGGTCTCGAGCACCGGCGTGCGTCCGAACTCGGTTCCGCAGACCACCAGCGTGTCGTCCAACAGGCCGCGGGACTTGAGGTCCTTCACCACGGCGGCGAATGCCCGGTCCGAGTGCCTGGCGTTGACGCGGTGCTTGGTGATGTCATCGTGGTGGTCCCAAGGGTCGCCCTTGGCGTAGTAGACCTGCACCATGCGGACACCCTTCTCCACGAGCCGCACCGCCATGAGACAGCCCCTCGCGGTGCTTCCCGGGCCGTAGAGTTTCTGCGTGGCCTCGCTCTCCTTGCGAATGTCGAAGACGTCGGGCGCTTCGGTCTGCATCCGATAGGCGGTCTCCATCGCCTTGATCGCGCCCTCGAGCTCCTCGTCATTCGGCCCGACGCGCGCCATGCGCATGCGGTTCAGCTTCTCGACCAAGTCCACTTCCTTACGCTGGTCGTCGAGCGACGTGGAATCGGAGTGGATGTTGGGGATCAGCTCATATGGGTCGAAGTCGTCCGCGAGCCGCGGCGCCTTGTCGGCGATGAACGTGCCCTGGTGCATCGCGGGCAGGAAGCCGTTGCTCCAGAGCGGCGGCCCGACCACGGTCGGCTGATCGGGGCAGAGCACCACAAACCCCGGGAGATTCTTGTTTTCGGTCCCGAGCCCGTACGTGAGCCAGGCGCCCATCGACGGCCGGCCGGGCTGGATGTGCCCGGTGTTCATGATGAGGAGCGAGGGCTCGTGGTTTGGGATCTCCGTGTGCATCGATCGGATGACGCAGATGTCGTCCGCGACCGACCCCACCTCGGGGAACAGCTCGCTGACTTCGAGACCAGACTTCCCGTAGCGCGAGAACTTGAACGGCGACTTCATGAGCGAGCCGGTCTTCCGCTCGGTCTTGATGGCGTTCGGAATCGGCTTCCCGTCGTATTTGTCCAACTCGGGCTTGGGGTCGAAGGTGTCGACCTGCGACACGCCGCCGTTCATGAACAGGAAGATCACGTGCTTGGCGCGCGGCGCGAAGTCGGGCTTGAGCACCCGCTCGCCCATCGCGGACAGCACCGAGCTCGACGCCTCCGCCATGGAAGCGCCCACCATCTGCGCGAACGCCATCATGCCAAATCCGGCGCCCATCGTCCTGAGCGCTTCGCGTCGCGTGCGCGGCTCGGAATGAACCCCGCAGCCAGCGCCATGCCCGCCCTGCCCGTGCCCGTTTGACATTTAATGCTCCTTGAAAGCGCTTGTCAGTCGATGAACCGGAATTCCGCCGCGCTGAACAGCGCCCGTGCATACTGGGTCCACGCCTTCATGGACACCCTGCGTGCGAGCAGGTCCTTTCGCGCCTGCTCGCTCACACTTTTTTCCGCCACGGCTACCGTCGCGGCTTCGACCTTCTTTGCCTCGACCACGACCTTCGCGGCCTCAACCTTCTTGGCCTCGGCCGCAGCCTTCGTGGTCTCACTCGCCAGCAACGACACGCGCTGACTAGCCAGGAACGCGAGCCCGAGCTCTATCTCCTCCCCGGTCGCCTCGCGTCCGTAGAGCAACGGATAGGCCGCCCGTATCATCGCGCGATCGTCGAAGGTTTTCGGCGGCGGGGGGCCAGCGGCGTCCGCGACCGTGTCCGCGGCGGTCGTCGCCACCTTCTTCAAAGCCGTACGGCGAGGGGCCGCTGCCGTGCCCGCGCC
>JANOPS010000534.1:0-2311 GCA_031421995.1 Gemmatimonadaceae bacterium | reverse complement strand
CCGCCGATCAGGGCAAGTTCTGGGAGATGCACGACGCCCTGTTCGCCAATCAGGACAGATGGAACGCGCAGGTCACCAGCAATCCGCGCAAGGTTATCGATCCGTTGGCCGCGTCGGTGGGCGTTGATGCGCAGAAGTACGCGACGTGTATGACGTCCCAAGCCAATCTGGCGCGAATTCAGGCTGGCATGAAAGCTGGGAACGAGCGCGGAGTTGGCGGGACACCGACGATCTTTGTGGGCAATCAACAAGTCAGTCGAGTCGGGTATGACGGGATCAAGAAGCTCGTCGACTCGATTATCGCGGCAAACCCGAAGGCCGCGGCCCCCGCCATGGCGCCGCCGGCCGCGAAGTAGCTGACAAAACACCCCGCGCGACGATGTGTCGCGCGGGGTGTTGAGCTACGCGGGACGACGGATCGCGTGGAATTGCAGCGCTACGCGCGTCGGCGCCGGTTGGCGTCGTTCAGGCGAAGTGGTGGTAAAGGCACCGCCTCGGCGGTGCCTTCGCCTTTCCGATCCTCTGCGTTCGACAAGTTGTCGCCAAGCGCGACCAATGCGCGCGTGGCAATCACGGTGGCCAGCGGATCGGTGACGCCGAGTTCCCGCACGTAGATGTCGATCGCCCGCTCGTAGCTGGCGTCGGGGGCCAGCGTGTCGATGAAATGCAGGGCGTTGTCCACATGCGTGCGAACCAGCGCTTCTTCCGCACGCGCCTGCGCCAAGCGCAGCCGCTGCTCTGCCTCAGGCGAGAGCTTGCGGGGGAAGATGGTTTCGGGGAAAATCTTGCCGAAGAGAGACATGTATGAAATATAGACGCGACGGGGAGCCGGGTGGTTTCTACTCGGCCCTATCGGTTCAGCGGATTCACACAACCGCGAATCGTCCCTTGGCGGGCACTCGGTTCGCTTGTCGCCGTATCGGCAACGGCCACCGGCATTCGCTCCAGGCTGGCTGGATCGACTTTGGCCACGGGCATTGGGCAGGTCACGCGCGCGCTCAGGCTCTGTTGGTCTAGCAGTTGCGCGGTCCCTTGCCGGACGCGGAGCGCCGCTGGCAGAGTGTCGCGATCCACCACGGTGCCAAGCCCACGAGCGGCGGCAAACCGCGCCAGCAACGATGCGTAGTCGGGCGCGCTTTGGCCGAGCAATGGCAGGGCGGCGGGCGGCGGTACAGGCAGAGCGGGAGACGTCGCTTGGGCCTCTGCGGCCGAGGCGTTCAGCGCAGTGCCGAGGGCGACGGAGAGCAATGTGTAGCGCAGAGCGTGCATGTGAGCTCCAAGAATTGTTAACGCCGTCTGAGCGAGACACCGCATTTCGGAGGTCACCGTGCGCGGCGCACAGGTTCGGGCCCAGCGCTATTGGAAGCGAAGTCCAAGGAAGAATAGCCGCCGGGTAAGGCGCTCGCCATCGAAGTCACCAACCTCGTCGCCGCGCAGTTCGACAGCGAGGTTCCGTCTGGCGGACTATGACTCCTGGGCCTCGTACTGATCTTTCAGCCCCGCCACCACGCTCGGATCGGCCAGCGTAGTCGTATCTCCCAACGCGCGCCCCTCGGCGATATCACGCAGCAACCGCCGCATGATCTTCCCCGACCGCGTTTTCGGCAGATCGGCGCTGAACAGAATGTCATCCGGACGCGCCAGCGCGCCGATCTTGAGTGCAACGTGCTCGCGGAGCTCATCGCGCAATTCGCCGCTGGCGTGAAAGCCGGCGCGTAGCGTCACGAACGCGGCAATGGCTTGCCCCTTGAGTTCATGCGCCTTGCCAACCACGGCCGCTTCGGCAACCGACGGGTGGTCGACGAGCGCACTCTCGACTTCCATCGTGCCAATGCGATGCCCCGCCACGTTCAGTACATCGTCGACGCGTCCAAGGATCCAGTAGTTCCCGTTATCGTCACGCTTCACCCCGTCGCCGGGAAAGTAGAGATCCGGACGACCTGGCCACTTCGAAAAATAGGTGTCGACGTAGCGTTGATCATCGCCCCAAATGGTCCGCAGCATGGAGGGCCATGGATACGTGATGGCCAACAATCCGCCGCCCACGGCAACGTCGTTCCCCTCGGCATCCAGCAATGCGGCGCGTATGCCGGGGAAGGGCGTGGTCGCTGATCCTGGCGTTGTCGTCGTCACGCCGGGCAATGGCGTAATCATGATCGCGCCGGTTTCCGTTTGCCACCACGTATCCACGATCGGGCAGCGTTCTTTGCCGATGTGTTTGTGATACCACATCCACGCTTCGGGATTGATGGGCTCGCCCACCGATCCCAGCAGTCGCAGTTGCGACAAGTCGTGCTGTTCAACGAAGGGC
>JANOPS010000533.1:0-41662 GCA_031421995.1 Gemmatimonadaceae bacterium | reverse complement strand
TCCTGCATGGCGTTCAGGAGACAGATGGTATTGCCGACGTTGTTGTGGAAATACCGCGCCGGCTGTTGCATGGACTCCCCAACATAGGCAAATGCCGCAAAATGCACGACTGCCTCGATTCGATGTTCGCGCAGCACGCGCCCCACCAACGCCTCGTCGGCCAGATCGCCTTCCACGAACGGCCCCCAGCGTACGGCCGACCGATGGCCGTACACCAAACTGTCGAGTGTGACCGGGGTGAACCCTGCGTGCGCCAGTGCTTTGCAGGTGTGACTCCCGATGTATCCGGCGCCGCCGGTGACGAGAACAGGTGTAGACATCGAACGGGTGGCGTGGAGTCAGACTGAAGGAAATCCAGATGCGTAGAGATAGACTAGCGCAAGTTACGGGCCGTTTCGCGTCGAGTCACCTCCCAAAAGGCTGGATCGGCAAGATCGCCTTCCTCCGATCCCCTCGCCGATCCCTCGCCCGATTCCCCTCCGCACCCCCTAACCCATTGCAGGGGCCACTGACGGCACTCCCGCCCTAGTCAGCAGTCCGCACCGGCAGGTACCGCGCCACCGCCTCCGCCCCACCGTGCCGCACCAGCCAGGCCAGCCCCACGGTGCGCAACAGTCGCCCGCCAAGCAGCGCGAAAAAGAACTGCATCCAGGGCACACCGATCGCGCCCGAGGCAATGCTGGTCAGCTTGGTCGACAGCGGGCTCATGGTGCTCGCGAAGATGGCCCATCCGCCATAGTGCGCCAGCGTGGCGCGATACTCATTCACGCGTGCGACCGTGAGGCCGAGCCGCGTGGCCAGCGGGCCCTGCAACAGTTCCAGCGCCTGCGCACCGAGCACGTACAGGAGCACCGACCCGATCATGGTACCCGACGTCGCAACCAGTGCGAGCACGTAGGCGCGCTGCGGCCGCGCGAGTGCGAGCGGCAGAAAGAAGAGGTCGGCCAAACCGGGAAACACGCAGCCTTGCAGCACGCCCCACACCAGTACGACGGTGTTCGACCAGCCCGCGTCTGCCCACTGCTGCAATCGCGCATACGCGCGCTCGAACCACCCACGCTTGTGTGGCACGGTCGGCGTGGTTCCCGCGCTATGCTCGGCGCCGGGCATCGCGGGTTTCGCGCCGCCTCCCTAGCCGCGCGCGTCGGCGCGCGCTTGCGACGCGGTGCTATCGCTCCAGAGCTGCTGCGTCACGCGGAACAACACGACGCCACTCACCGCCAACACGCCGGTGAGGATCCACGCCGTAGACCAGCGCGACGGATCACCCGGCGCGTACAGGAAGTTGCCGATGGCGAACAGCGACGACCAGATCACGACGCAGCCGGAGATCCATCCCACAAACGCGGCGCCGATACGATTCTCCTGCGCGATCTCGGCGTCGGAGATGCCAGCGGCGGCGCGCAGTTCGGTCCATCCCGGTCCAACCGGCTTCACTTTCTGCACGAACGCGATGAGCTTCGCGCGGTCGGTCACCGGACCAACGAACGCCGTGATCAGCCACGCAACGGTGGTGATGCCTACTTGCACGATGGTCGTCGTGGCAAAATCGGCACCGGGCATCAGCTTCGGGACGAGCAACGAGGTAATGAGCGACATCACCATCGCGACGATCTCGCACCATGCCGACACGCGCCACCAGAACCAGCGTGCGATATACAACAGGCCCGTCCCTGCGCCGATCGACAACAGCACTTGAAACGCCTGCTGCGCAGAACTCATCGTCAGGCTGAGCAGTGCCGCGACCACGTACAGCAGAATCGTACTCAGGCGCCCGGCATTGACGTAATGCGATTCGCTGGCGTCTGTCTTGATGAAGCGTCGATAGAAATCATGCACCAGATACGACGATCCCCAGTTCAAGTGTGTCAGGATCGTCGACGAGTTTGCCGCGAGCAGCCCACCGATCATCAATCCCACGAATCCGACGGGCAAGAACTTGAGCATGGCCGGAAACGCGGAGTCGTGCCCGATGAGCGCGGTATCGGCGTTTGGGAAAGCCGCCTTGATCGAGGCCAGGTCGGGATAGACGATGATGGAACACAGCGCTGTGATGATCCACGGCCACGGGCGCAAGACATAGTGCGCGATGTTGAAGAACAGCGTACCGCCGAGCGAGTCTTTTTCAGATTTTGAGGCGAGCATGCGCTGCGCGATGTACGACCCACCACCGGGCTCGGCGCCGGGATACCAATTCGCCCACCAGCTGATGGCGATCGGCAGAATGAAAATCATGAGCGCCAGTTCGGACATGCTGAAGTTCGGCAGCATGTCGAGAATGGGTTGTCCCGTGCCGTCTTTGGTCGACATCACCGGCTGCGCATTGGCCGCCGTGCTTTGCACCACCTGCAACGTCGACAGCTTGCTGATCAGGAGTTTCAGGCCAACCCATCCGCTCGCATCACCAGCCAATCGTCGTCCAACTTCCACCAGCGAAAACCACGCCGCCGCAAACACGGCGGTCATCTTGATGAAGAACTGAATCATATCGATCACGAGCACCCCCCACAGCCCGGAGTGCGCCGCGAACACCACGTTCAGCACACCGGTGATCAGGATGGTCTGCCACGGCGCCATCCCAAACAGAATGTTGGCGATCTTGCAGGCGGCCAACGTGACCATACCCATGATGAAGCAGTTGAAGAACAGGCCGAGGTACACCGCGCGAAAGCCGCGCACCCACGATGCCGACTGGCCGGAATAGCGAAGTTCGTAGAATTCGAGATCGGTGAGCACGCCGGACCGGCGCCACATCCGCGCGAAGAAGAACACCGTCGCGACGCCCGTCAGCACAAACGCCCACCATTGCCAATTGCCAGCAACGCCGTAGCGACGCACCTGCTCAGTGACCCAGTTGGGTGTATCAGACGAGAAGGTTGTGGCCACCATCGACAGGCCCGCCAGCCACCACGGGACCGAACGCCCAGAGCCGAAAAACTCGGCGGTACTCGCACCCGAGCGCTTCGCCAGAAACAGTGCGGGCACAAAACAGACGAGGATGGATGCGGCGGCAATAACCCAGTCGATCCAGGAAATACTCATCTCGGGGGGCGTGTTGGGAGAGCAGGGAAGGCCGATGGCGCACCCATCGGGAATGACCGAGTATCGCCGCGGTGACAGCCCACCGCTAGCCCGATGACTTCCCGATGACTTCCCGATGCCTTCCCGATGCCTTCCCGGTGCCTTGCCGATGCCTTCCCGGTGCCCGTCCGTCGATGTATCATGGCCAGCGTGCATGTCCATCTCGTGGTCACCGTGGCGGTCGTCGGCGCGCTCTTGACCGGCTGTACAAGCGTGCGATCTGGCGGCTCGCGCACATCGCCGTTCACCGTTGCGCGTTCGGTTGCCGATTCCATCACCACCGAACAGCTGGCCCCGGGAGTACGGCTGCATCATTTGGTGCGCGTCGGCCCACCGTTGCGCGCACATGTCCTGGATATCGATTTGTCGGCGTGCGTTGCCATGCGAGCACTGAAAGGCGCAACAACTGCCGTAGGCCGCACAACCACCAGCGATCTCTTACGTTCGCTCGCTCCGGCTGACACACCAATTGCTGCGGTAAACGCCGATTTCTTTCTGTTCGCGCCTCCCGGAGTTCCGGTGGGAGCGCTGGTGGTCGACGGCCGCCTGATCGCCGGTCCGATCGCACGACCGGTGTTGGCCTTCGACTCCCAGCAGCGGCCATACATCGGGACGCTGACGGTTGCCGCGACACTGAGTGGCGTGCGGGGCCGAACGGAGATCGCGACGTGGAATCGACCCAGCGCGATCGTAGCGGGCATCGTTGATGCCGCATGGGGGCAGCCTTTGGATTCGCTCGTCAAGCCGACGGCCCGCGCGTTAGTGCCCGTCACGGGTATGTCGGCGGCGCGTCGCTTCGTCGTGCGCACGCTACCGGTGTCGCACTCAACGATCGCACTCGGCGACACACTCCTGCTTGTTGGACCGCACACGACGACGGCCGAGATCGGCGATACGGTCGTCGTCGAAACGACGTTGCGACCAACGATGCCGCGTACAGCGGTCGGCGGATTTCCGCTGTTGCTGCGCGACAGCATGATTGTCGCCACGGTTGACAGCGACGGCGCGGCGAGCTTTCGCGGCGTGAATCCGCGCACCGCCGCGGGCTATTCTATGAACGGTAGACGGCTGTTGCTCGTCGTCATCGACGGGCGGCAACCGGGATTCAGCGTCGGCACGACCTCGCGTGAGACGGCTGAGTTGCTTCGCGATCTCGGCGCGCGCGAAGCCGTGAATCTCGATGGCGGCGGGTCGACGGCCATGGTGGTGCGCGATGTGACGTCGGGAGCGATTCGCGTGGTGAACAAACCATCGGACGCGGCTGGTGAGCGGCCGGTAGCCAATGCGCTCGCCGTTACCGGCGCGTGTGGTCGGCGCTAGCGCCATATGCTCGACGGATCCCGATCGAAATTCCTTTCCCGGACGACACTTGGCAGTCGATAGCATGGGCGTGGCGAGTTGGATCTACCGCAAGGTGAATCTTTTCCGCCCGGTGCGCATTGCCGACAATGCGTCGGTTGCGGCCAGCGAAGCGACGCGTTGGACGCAGGTCCACGCGTCGTGGCCAACCCCCTGGAGCGGCCCACAGCCGCCGGAGATCGTGGGCGGACGGTTACCATCGGCAATGCATTGTCGTTTGCCGGACACGGCGTTCTCGCCGCAGGGAGTGTTCGTACTGCCACGCGCGTCGGTACTCTCGGACAACGGGTGGATTTTTACGCGGCGCGGACGCATTGCCGTGGGGACCACCACCTACATCACCGATCCGCAGTGGATGCCCCGGCTGCATCTACCACCGCTGCGGATTGGCGCGACGCGGCTGCGCGGGCGTACGCTCTCGCTGCTGTCCTCATGGGCGGCGATGAACTTCTATCATATGCTGATGGAAGCCCTCCCGCGCATAGACTTGGTGCTGAGGGCTGGATGGCGATGGGAGGACTTTGACCATGTGCTTCTCCCCGCGTTCTCGACGCCAACCATCGAACGTTTGCTCCTTGAGACGGGCTTGCCCCGCGAGAAGGTCCTCGCGCTCGCCCCGCACACGTGGGACTACCTACGCACCGACGAGTTGGTGTGTACCACGTTTCCCGGCGCGTGCGCCGCGGTATCGCCACCGTCGGTAGACTATCTCCGACGACTGTATGCCAGCGCGACCATGAACGTCAGGCTCCCGGCGTCTGCGCAACCGGCGCGACGCGTGTTCATTCGGCGCCGCTCGAACATCAGACCCCTCCGCAATGAACACGACCTGGCTGAGCTCGCGGTGCAACACGGCTTTACGGTGATTGACCCGTCGGAAATTCCCAACCCTGAGGACGTGTTCGCGGCGGCAGACGTTATCGTTGGCGCGCACGGCGCGGCGCTGGCAAATCTTGTGTTCTGCAAGCCCGGCACGCACGTGCTGGAACTGCTCCCAAGCGCGCAAGCATTCCCCCACTACTTTACGCTGGCGGTGGTTGGCGGACTCTCGTACGGTTGCCTCATCGGTCCGAGCGACGTGGAACATGAGCCGCACCACCCTCTGCAGCCACGCAACAGCCCGCATCCCTTTACCATCGATCCGACGGCGTTTGTGGAGGCGCTGGGCAGCATGCGCGACGTGGCGCGAATCTGAGCAGGCGAAGCGCATCACGACTTCACGGCCTCCATGTACAGGCTCTCTGTGGCACGTTCGGGAAGGTCGAGACACATGACGGTGTCGTGCGAGCGGCCAAACGCTTGCGGCGTGACGTGATCGAAGCCTGCGTGACGCAACACAAACTCCAGCGTCTCTGCGTCATACCCGAAGTGGTGCTCCGAGCCTTGGTGGTACACGGCGTTCACCAGCTCCATCGGCGTTCGATAGGTATGTCTGAGCCACGGGTCCTTGCGATCGACGAGCTGGCGCATTGGCACAAACGCGTCGAAGCCACCTGCGGCGTAGGCATGCAGGTATCGGCCCGCGTCCGGTACGATGATGCGCAGCACACCGCCAGGCGCCAGGCAGCGGTAGCATTCAGCGAGAAAGGTCGGGACCGCTTGGCTGTAGTCCAGGTGTTCAAACACGTGCTCGCAGAAAATCCCTGACACGGACTCATCGTCAAAGGGCAGATCTCGGCGAATGTCGTACAGGCAATTGACGGTTTCTCGCGGGAAACAATCCATGTTCACCCAGCCGTCGCGCCCGTTCGGGCCGCAGCCGACCTGAACCAGCAGGTTTCGCTGCCCTCGAAAGGGTCGTGCCCGCAGCGGGGCCAACGCTCGCAACCGCGCGTTTCGGAGTTCAAATCGAGCAAGCTCGATGAAGTACATCGGAAAGAAGCGCAGGAGCAGTCGCGTGAAAAGACGAGCCGCATTGGCCTTTTCGAGGTTGTACGGAAATACACCCAGCGATTTGGGGATCGAGCGCGATCGTTTGGGCGGCTGAGCTAGGAGTCCTGACATGTGTGGATGATACGCGGGAAAGGCGGATATGTCATCAGTGCGGACTGTCTCCGGAACAGACGCCACAGCTGGTTCGGGTCCGTCGCTTGCCGTATGGGTGTTGACCACGGTACCGTTGTTGGCACGCGAACCCATAAGCCGCAGCATTCTGTCACCCGCCTCCCACTCGCCTCGCCATGTACGCAATCGCTATCGTGCGCTATCGCCGTCCGTTCTCCGAGATCGAACCCTACGTAGACGAGCACCGTGCCTACTTGCGCGCGCTCCAAGCCGACGGCCGCCTGCTCGTGTCTGGCCCACTCGATCCGCGAAACGGCGGCGCGCTCTTGCTTCGCGTTCCGGACGGCGAAGGCGTCCCGGCCCTTGACGCGATCCGCGATAATGATCCGTTCACCACGCGCGGACTGGCGCAGTATGAACTGTTGCCATGGGCGCCGGTCATCGGGAAGGACAAGCTCGACGCGCTGTAGCTCTGCATCGCCGCAGCCCACCTGACCGCCGAGGAGCAGACGACGATCTGAGGCCTCAAGCATCCCTGACGCGATCGCGCTCCTGCAGCGAGTCTCCGTGGCGCGACCAGGACGCGGTGTTAGTGCAGGGAACCGCGAGCCTCTCCATATTACTACTCGCCACACTCGTGTTGCGCTTGCCTCCTGAGGTATCGGCTGCAATACGACGCACACCGCTGCACATTCAATCGACTGGCAGCGGCGGCAATATCCACATCGAGTCCATGCGCATGAGACCGTACGTCATTGTCGCTCCCGGATACAACCCCAAATCATGGGGTGTACGCACGCTGCACTTGCTGTGCCACCTTATGAATGAGATTGGCGTGCCGGCGTACCTGCACCTCCCGCCCAAGTCGTACGGCACCAATCCGTTGTGGAATGGCCCGCTGGCTACGAAAGATCATATTCGGGATGGCATCGTGATTTATCCGGAGATCGAGAAGGCCAATCCGCTCAAGGCGCGACGCGTAGTGCGATGGCTGCTCAATCGCCCTGGCTACATCATGGGAAACAAGATCAAGAGCGGTCTGGACGACTACTTTGTGGCGTTCAGTGCCATGATGGACGATACAAAGCCCACGCTCAATCTGCAGATGCCCAACGAAGGGCTGTTTCATCCGCGTGATTTGCCGACGAAGTCGGGCGAGCTCTTCTATGTTGGCAAAGGCTCTGAACGCGCGCGTATTCCATCGATCGAGGCGGGTCGTACCGAAGTGACGCGCACGTGGCCATCAACGCATCCGGAATATGCAGCCCTCTTGCGTCGTTCCGAAGTGATCTACAGCTACGACACCCTCTCCGGGGTCAACTACGAGGCGACGCTCTGCGGCACGCTCTGCATCATCATTCCCAACGGGCCGTATACACGTGCCGACATTGCGAAGGGCGAACTGGGACTGAACGGCATCGCATGGGGCACAAGCGAAGAAGAAATCGCCCGTGCCAAAGCCACCCTCCCCGACGCGTATCCTCACTACCTTGGCGTGATTGCCCGTCAGAACGACGGGATCCGCGCCTTTGTGGAGGCCACGCAGAACCGATGGTAGTCGGGACTCGGCTACCGTCACGACCGCCGCTGCCACGGCGCCTGTCCCGCCTGCACCAGCGACTCGAGTTCCTGATGATCCTTGTGCGAATCCAGCCACTTGAAGAAGCCCGAATGCGCCTCATGACACGCCGCGATCGCACCGAGCGACACGTCGGCATGACCGGCGGCCAACACGAACTCGGTGTGCCCTTATTCAGCGAAGAGCGTCATACGATGAACGAGGATTGGAACGCCGCCGACGGGCAGCATGGGCTTGGCCACATGCTCAGTAAGCGGGTACGCTCGCGTTCCCTTTCCACCGCACAGGATTACGACTTGCACCGACCACACCTATGAGTCCGGCGAAACCGCGACTGCTGCAGATCGGCGCCGGGCGTTTCGGGGGCGAACATCTCAGGGAGTGGATGCGAGTGGCCGCCGCGGGCGGAGTCGAAATCGTCGGTGTCGTTGCTCTCAGCGATGAGACGAGGGCGAGCGTGGCGGCGCAATACGACATCCCGGTGTTCGGTGCGCTGACCGACGAACTGCTCAGCTCGGTCGATGCCGTCGACATCGTGACGCCACCCGATACGCATGCAACCCTGGTCCGCCGCTGCCTCCCGTTCGCGCACGT
The DNA here is from genome assembly GCA_031421995.1 of Gemmatimonadaceae bacterium. Taxonomy (GTDB): domain Bacteria; phylum Gemmatimonadota; class Gemmatimonadetes; order Gemmatimonadales; family Gemmatimonadaceae; genus Gemmatimonas. Next base: position 33,045 of record JANOPS010000533.1, on the reverse strand, counting down.
GTTGGTCGAAAAACCGCTCTCGACCGACGAGGTTGAGGCGACGGCGCTCGCCGACCTTGCGGCCTCGCTCGGTCGCGTCCTCATGGTCGGCCATGTGTACCGCTTTCATCCGCTGATTCACGAAGTGAAGCAGTTGGTCGCGGCAATCCCGGAACTGCCGCGCGGGATCCAAGGGGTCATGATCAACCCGAAAGCTCAGCAGGTTGGGCGGGCCGAGGCCAGTCTTGAGCTGTCGCATCTGTTTGACATAGTCGACTTTCTCTTCGACGTCGAGCCCGACATTATCGAAGGACGGCGGCGTGGAAACATTGAGTACGTCAGCTTGCGCTATCCCGGCCCAATGACGGCGCGCATGCGGATCGGATGGGATGGAATAGAGAAGACGCGCAGTCTGGAGTTGCTGTATTCCGATCGTCGCATTGCCGTCGATCTGCTTGACAACTCCGTCGTGATCTCGACCCGCAACAATCAACTGCACAAGCGCTTTTTCCCCGCGGCGTCCAATCCACTCCACGAAGAACTTCGGTCATTTCTCGGTGCGGTTGCCGAGCCCAGCGAAAGCTACCAAGCCGATGCGACCGTGGGAGCGCGTCTGGTGCGCGTCGCGCTGCAGGCGCGGCCTGTGCAGCGGCAACGCCGCCCACGCGTAGCGGTGATAGGGGGCGGGATCTTCGGAGCCACCTGCGCGCTTGAGCTGGCCAACACGACCGACGTCACGCTTTTCGAGCGACATGCATCGTTGTTAACGGAAACGTCAACGGCGAATCAGCGGCGACACCATTCCGGATTTCACTATCCGCGCAGCTACGACTCCATCGATGAGATCCGGTCGTCGAGCGTGTCGTTTGAGCAGCACTATGGCGATGCCATCGATCGCAGCTTTCCCGCGTACTACTGCACCTCGGCGACGGGTGTCGAGATTCCGGCAGAACGCTATCTCGCGGCGTGCCAAAGCAATCACCTCGAATTCACCATCGTTGAGCCGCCAGTCGACGTCGTCGACCGTTCCGCGGTGAGCGTCTGCATACGGACCGACGAAGGTATCTATAACACCGCACGACTGACGGAGATCGTGACCGCGCGTTTCGCGGCGACGGCGGCGCTGGAGTGTCGCATGCAGAGCACGGTGATTTCCGGTGCGTTGGCGGGCGATGGGAGTAAACGGATCACGGTGAACGGCCCCGCCGGCACCTCTGTAGAGTCCTTCGATTACGTGGTCAATGCCACCTACGCGGGCCGCAACCTGATGGCGCAGTGGTTCGGGTTTCCCATCGAGCCCCTTCGGTTTGATCTCTGCGAGATCTTGCAGCTCCGGTTGCCGACACCGCAACTCTCGGTGACGGTGATGGACGGGCCATTTACCAGTCTTACAGGGACCGGGCAGGAAAACCTCTTCCTGCTGTCGCACATTCACGATTCGGTCTCGCGCAGCGTGATTCCGGACGACGGCATGCCTCCCGCGTGGGTGGGACTGACCAGCAATCGGGACAACATGCTTCGGCACTCAGCGAAGTACTTCCCTATCCTGAAGCAGGCAACCGACGTGCAGTCGTGGTGGATGACGAGAGCGGTCAACGCCTTTGCGCGCGACTTTGATGCGCGCCCGACGGTGATCACTGATCACGGATTCGGGTGTTGGTCCGTGCTCGGTGGAAAGATCGTGACGAGTGTCGCCAATGCGCGGGAGATTGCGACGGCCATCGAGGCCGAGCAGAAGATGCAGGGCGGCTAAAGCAGGGGAGGGGGGCCGCTCTGGTCCCACGGCGTGTACGCGCGGCGGTAACGAAAGGTGTGCCGGTACCACCGTTGAAAGTAACCAAGCAGTGGCCGCCGAAGGGAGGAAGGCAATTGGGCATGCCACTGCCAGATGCGCATCGCCAGGCGTTGTCCAAGTGGGAGAGCCGCGGCGACGCCACCGGCATCGTGCGGACGCGTCCAGGCGGCCGCGTAGTCACTCTGTTGTGGGAACGTGGCAAACGGCACGACGGCCGCTCTCTTGATGGCTTGGACAAACAAGTAGACGGGTCGATCGTTGACGAGATCCACGCGCTGGCCCAGCGTGGCAGGGTCCCGTACGGCATACACCGTGCGGCTGGTGCTCAACTCGATACCCGGAAACGGGTGTTGCACGGCGAAGACGTGCTCGAGTTCGAATCCGTTGACGTGCTGGAACACTCTGAAAAAGAGCTCGGGGCTGAATTGGTAGAAGCCGTGTCCGCAGTGATTGTTCGCAGGCGTCAGGGCGTAAAACCGACCCCCAACACGAAGCAGGTTCATACAGTTCGCGACGGCGACCGGAAAGTTGAACACATGCTCGAGCGTGCCCGTGTCGATGACGGCGTCGAACGTCTCCCGCATGGCGTCGGGAATCGGCAAATTCAGGTCATGCACGATGGTCGCGCCTTCATAGTCCGAACAGTCGATCGACACGAGCCGATCAATCGCGAGCAGCTCGCTGAGGAGCGCGTCGGCCCGCCCAGTTCCGGTCACGCCCTTCTGTTGCACGTCGGCGACGGAACGGCCCATGTCCCGAAGGGTCGCCGTGAACTCATGGTCGTGCAGGGAGAGATCCTGGCGACCCAGCGTGATCGTGTCGCCGAACAGTGCACCACGTCGTTTCGCGTGGCACAGCATGCGCAACGAGAAAGCTTCGATACCCATGAGAACTCTGCCCTGAAGGGGACGTCGGAGCCATGCCTCCGAACTGCCGAGGTCCGAAGGTCGATCATTGGCGGTGCCTGCGCAAGTATATTGTCACAGCGGCAGGATGGGCGTGGATACGTCTCGTCGACAGCACTGCGTCGTCAACCCAGAGGTATTGCGTGAACCACAGACCGGCGGCACCCGCGTCCGCGTTGCGACGTCGGAGCGACCTCTCGTGAGGGCCGAGGAGGCGCCGTCCATCGGATCGACGCCGGCATTCATCCGGTTTCTGTTGCAGAGCTATCCCCGCCAAACCGTGCGGACGACCGTGCTGATCGCGCTATCGAGTGCCGCAGAAGCGTTGAGCGTGGCCACGTTGGTGCCGGTGCTCAATACGGCAATTCGCAACAACGGCGCTCTCAATGACAGCAATCCCGTGGAGCGACTGATCGGCGCCATGTACGCGTGGGCGGGTGTTCCCTACACGCTGTCCACGCTCGTCCTGTTGGTTGCCGTGCTCATGGCAGGGAAAGGACTGTTCCAGTGGCTCGCCCTGCGCGCCGGCGGCGGCGCCATGGCACAGATTGCCACCGACTTTCGACTGCGCACGGTGACCAATCTGTTTCGCGCACGGTGGTCGTTCATCCTCCAACAGCGAATCGGCATCCTCGCGACGGCGGTTGGCCATGAGTCCTACGTCACTGCGCACGCGTATCTTGCCATGTGTCAGTTATTCGCGGCCGTCTCGCTGGCTGTGGTGTATGCAGCCGTCATCGCCACGGCATCCCTTCCTGCCCTCGCGCTGACCATCGTCGTTGGCGTTGCCCTCGTCGCGCCGTTGCGGTACGTGTTGCGCATGGCGAATGGCATTGCCGAACGGGAGGCGCGATCCCAGCAGCAGTTCGTGGCCAATCTGCTCAACGCGGTCCAGAGCCTCAAGCCCATTCGCGCCATGGGCACCGAAGATGGCTTTGAGGCTTTGGCACGCGCTGATGCGAACGAGCTGCGCACGTCGATCGTTCGCCAGATCAGTCTGACATACCTGATGCCGGCAGTGCAGGAGCCGATCCTGGTGTTCGGCATTTTCTTGTTCGTGCTGGGCGGAAGCTACGTGGTGCAGTTGGATCTTCCCACGATGGCGATCATCGTATTTGGCCTGTGGCGCTGTGGCAATCAGATCAACGCCGCGAACCGCTCGTATCGTGAGCTGGCGGTGGCGGAGCCATTCTATCGGCAGCTACAGACCATGATGGCGACCTCACTGACGGCGCGAGAGGTCGATACGGGCACGCGCGTGGTGCCGTCGGCGCCGTACACGATCGACGTCGACGGTGTGAGTTTCGCACATGGGGACGTGCGGATTCTTGATAATCTCACGATGCAGTTCCCAGCTGGCGCGATTACCGCAATCGTGGGCACCTCCGGCGCCGGCAAGTCCACACTGATCGACCTGCTTCTGGCGTTCCACTGTCCGGACGAGGGCCGAGTGTTGGTGAACGGAGTCTCCCTGGCGGATATCTCCGTGCGCGCGTGGCGGCGCTCATTGGGGTACGTCCCGCAGGAAACCACGCTGTTTCACGGAACCGTGCTGCAGAACGTGACGATGGGCGATGCGTCGGTCAGCGCCGCCGACGTGCAGATGGCACTCGAGGCTGCTGGGGCAGCGGCCTTCGTGAACGCGCTCGAGCATGGGATGGAGACCATGGTCGGAGAGCAGGGCGCGCGACTGTCCGGGGGACAGCGTCAGCGTATCGCTATCGCGCGGGCGCTCGCGCGGCGTCCGGCATTGCTGCTACTCGACGAGTTCACGGCGTCACTGGATCCGGTCACGCAGGCCGCAGTGATCGACACGATCACCGCGCAGCGCCCGGCGGTGACCATTGTCATTGTCACGCATCAGGCAGCGCTCGTGGACATTGCCGACGTGGTGTACGAGATCGATGCCGGGCGGGCCATCAAGCGAACTCACGCGACCGCGTGAACGGTGACGTCGGTCGCGACCGACGTTCATCACCGCGAACCGCGATTGCGGGAAGGCCTACCGCAGCACGCGATTGAGCAAACGGAGCAGCGCAAAACCGGGGCGATGCCGGAAGTGCTTTTCCAGAAACACACTGGTGGACGTGGCCAGGTGCTCAGATTTCCGCGCGACCACCCCGCAGTGATGCATGACCGAAATCGTTGGGTCATACACCACGGAGCCTCCCAGATCGCGGAGGCGAAGACAAAGCTCTTCATCTTCCTTGTACAGGAAAAAACGCTCGTCGAATCCGCCCAACTTGTCAAACCACCGTTTCTCGAACAGGCACGCCGCACCGGCAATCCATGCGGCCGACGTTGGCACGGTCTGGGGTCTCCAGAAGCTGTTGCCGGTCCTCATGGCGCTGCGTGCCAGCCAGCCGCGCAGCTCCCCATGATCCCACGGTTGCGTTTTCCCGTCTGTGGCTACGAGTCGGGGGCCGACGACTTGCGCGTCATCATCCATGGCCCGCTGCACCAGACGCGTCGTCGTATGTGCCTCGACGAAACGCGTATCGGGATTGAGTAACAGCAGGAAGCGGGCGTCGCCGCCCTTGGCCAGCAGGTTGTGCCCGGCTCCGAATCCCACATTCGTTGTCCCGTGGTGGATCTCGACCGGAAGGGTGGGGAACAGATGTGGAATGTCGCTCAGGTCATCGCCGGAGGCGTTGTCCAGAAGGGCGATGGAGTACGCCAGCTTCCCGTCGCCGACCGTCGGGAGAAGGCTCGTCAAGCACTCAAGCAGGTACGCCTTGGTCTCGTAGTTGACGATCTGAATACGGACGTCAATCACGGGGGGGAGGTGCCCATGTGGTGATCGGATGAGGAGTGTCCGCATTCGTGGCGACGTCGAACGCCCGATGGTACCCCCAGGCAAACGCATCAATGACCCGCGCGCGCAGGGTGCTTACAGGATATCGGCGGCCATCCACGCCTCGCACACCCTCGATGCGTGGTTCTGCCGGAAACGGATACCAACGACACCCGTCGGCAATGCCATGGAGGCAGGCGCTCGCCAGCACGCGTTCGATGTGATGTCCCGACTGATCGTCGACGTGGTCCAACGCAAACGGCAAGAGGCGATCCACAAAGAGCTCGCGTCGGAACACGACGCACACCGTCTCAAGCCACGTCAAGTTATGTGAGAGGCGCCCCACCACGTCAACATCGCTCGCGAGGCGCGACATAATGGCGTCGATATTGGGCACAAACACCCGTCCCGTGACCTTGGCGAAATGGGTGGCGTTCCGCAGCAGCGCACTGCGCTCAAGGGCCGTGCGCATGATGTCCAACTCGCCAAAGCTTCGTCCGCGTGTCGTCGAGTAACCGGTGGTGCGGAACGAGTGCAGCTCCACTCGCTTTCCCGTTGCCGCGTGGCGATCCACGACCTCGCGCAGGGCATCGAGGGGATACCCTGAGTTGTCCACGAAAACGATGTCGCGGATGCTGTGTTGCCGTGTGATCCAGGACTCAAGCGCGCCAACGTAGTCGCGCAAGCGGACCTCCGAGTTCACGCGTCCGCCGGGCCCGAGGAACTCGCGATGTTCGACGTGTATGGTCGAGGTCAACAGCAAGCAGGTGGTGTCAGCCACCGGCGCCCACCGGCACACGACGTCCTTCGCCCGATCGCCGATCGGCCCCGTGGTATACGTCATCCAAGAGCTCGGCCGCTCGCGCCCAGCTCCACGCCGCTGCGCGCGTAACGTTGTGGGCGCCCATGGCTGGCAACTGATTCACCGATGCCAGCGCGCCTTCCAGCGCGTGACGCAAGCCATCGGGAGCGGAAGGCTCATAGAGAAACGCCCCGTTGTTGTCCAACGCCTCAACCAGACAGCCCAGGCGCGGCGCGATACAGGGTTTGCCAAACGACATCGCCAGCAGGGCTGCGCCAGAGGTGAGTATCGCGCGATAGGCGAGCACCACCACATCGCACGCTTTCAGGAGTCGCTCGATCTCTTCGGGCGACTGAAACGTCGCACGAATCCGTATTGACGGATCAGCCTCGGCCGCGCGTGCGAGGGCGGCGGTCAGTAACGCATCCACGGGCTCGCCTGCGATCCACAGCTCGCGCGTCACGTCAGCGCGCACAGCGCGGAACGCCTGCACCAGCTCCGTGAGTCCCTTGTACGGTCGGATCTGTCCGACGCTGAGCAGCACAACCGTCTCGGGTGCTATCCCCAACTGCTCGCGGGCCTGCGCCTTGGTCAGTGTATCAGGGTACACGCCGATGTAGTTCGGATGAAAGATCACGGCGAGTTTGCGCGAATGCCGCTGCAGGCGATAGCGGTCGACGACGGCCGCCCGTGCCACGTCACCGTGGACGACGATGCGGTGCGCGATTCTGGTGAACAACAGCGTGAAGAACCACTCGAGGCGGACCAGCCGTTGCTCATGGTCTGCAAGATCGTGAACCGTCCAGACGATGCGAGCCCCTGCTGCCCGCAAGAGCAGGACTTGCACCAGAAACAGCAGTCCTTTGACCGTCGCGCGCCACCGGGACTGTTCATGTGCTGCCGGAAGAATATACGGCTGCACAAACTGGAAGTGCACAACATCGGGCCGCTCGGACAGCGCGCGCAGGGCGAAGAGGTGCGCATAGAGGAGCGGCACCACGCGAATCCCGCGTGCCTCCAGACTCTGCATCAGGAGCTGCCCGTATGGATTCTTGACCGTCGGATGTTCCGGCAGATACCACAGCGTGGTCATGACGTTTCTGAAACGGGGACACCTCTCTACCGACGCGCCGGATGGCATCTCTTTCGTGCAGCAAGTATACTAGTCTGCTGAGCGGCGGGACAGGACCAACTCGCTTGCGTCCATCGCGACGCTGACACCACGGGCGGGAGCGAATGCGGTGCGCATCGGAGTAGACGTTTCCTCATGGCGAGACCCGCGTGGTTTCGGTCGCTTCACGCGCGAGCTGGTCAGTCAACTCGTGCGTGATGGTGCATCATCGCATGAGTTTGTCCTGGTGGCCGATGCCCATACGGCGACGCATGCCACGCTCCCCGCATCGGCCGAACTGTGCGTCGTGGGCAGCAGGCATCTGGCGACTGCTGAAGCAGGCTCAACAGAAAGTCGAAGCCCGCACGAGCTTCTCCGGCTTGGCTGGCGCGCCGCCCACTGTCGGGCCGATGTGTTCTTCTTTCCCGCGCCGTCCTCCTACTATCCCGTCCTTGGGCGCGTCCCCGTCGTCGTGGCGTTGCATGATACGATGACCGATGATCACCCGACGCTCTTCTTCGCAACTCGCCGCGATCGGTTGTTCTGGAACCTCAAGCTGGCGGTGCTCCGCCGACAGGCGTCGGCCATTGTGACGCCATCAGAGAATGCACGCCAGCGCATCGCTGCCGCCACGCGCTGGCCGTTGGACCGCATTACCTGCATCGATGAAGCGCCGGCGTCATTGTTCGTGATGCGGCGGAATGCCGAAGACGCACAGTGGCTGGTGTCTCGCTACGGATTCCCGCCGGACGTTCCGCTGGTGCTCTATGTCGGCGGGATCGATCCGCACAAGAACCTCGGCAACCTGCTGCGCGCCATGGCGCTGATCCGGCCGGATAATCCGCGCGCGTGGCATCTTGTGCTGGTCGGTGCGTATCAGCTCGGGGGCACGCGCGGGTACGTCGAAGAGGTACTCGGGCTTCGCGATCAACTCCGGTTGCACGACCGGGTGACACTGACCGGATTCGTGCCCGATGACGATCTTGCGCGGCTGTACAACGCGGCCACCCTGCTGGTGCTGCCGTCGCTTGACGAAGGGTTCGGACTTCCTGTGGTCGAGGCGATGGCGTGCGGGTTACCTGTCGCCGTCAGCAGCCGAGGCTCCCTGCCGGATCTCGTGCAGGATGCCGGGCTGACGTTCGACCCCGACAATCCTCACGCCATTGCTGAGTCCATCCTGCGCTTGCTTGCTGACGACGACCTTCAACGCGCACTCGGCGCGCGGGGCCTGCAACGCGCGCAGCACTACTCATGGCGACGCACCGCGCAGCAGCTCATGCGAGTCTTTGAGGCTGTCGTGGGCGGCACGTCATGAAGGGGAGCGCCAACGCGGGTGCAACGCCGACCGATCCCGCGAGCGGCCCTCCGGCGCGTCTGCGGATTCTCTTTGCAGGCCACAGTCTTGCCGAGCCGCTCGGCGGTGGCGAGCTGTCGGCGCGCGCGCTCCTTACCGCACTCGCTCGGCGGCACGAAGTATCGGCACTCTGTGTTGGGCGCACGGCACGCACCTATGAACTCGACGGTGGGGTATCGTGTGAGGACTTCGCCACCACCCTGCTTCCTCCGCCCGCGGGCATGCCGTTTCATGTCGCCGCCATGCGCGTTGAGCGTCAATTCCGCGACCGGTTGGCGCCCAACCTGCTCACGCATGCACCGCATGTCTTACTGCTGCAGCAGCCGGCCGCTGTGTTGCCCGCCGACATTCCGAGTACCACGACGGTCGTCATGTTCATGCACAGCTTCGTGTGCTATGGTGCCGGTGACGCGAACCCCTCTGCCTGGAAGCGCACCGCCAGTAGCGCGTTTCGGATTGTTCGTCTGCATCGCAACAGACCGTTGCTGAATCGCGCCGATATGATCATCAGTAACTCGCGCTTTTTGCAAGCGCTCCTCCGGAACCGGGCGGCGATTACAAGCCACGTGGTGGCGCCATTCATCGCGGCGGACGCACCGGCGAGCCCGTCAAGTAGCCTTCCCTATGGGAACATCCGCGATGCGATCACCTTCGTGGGACTCGACGCGTGGAAGGGGGCGGAGATTGCGATACGGATCGCCAAGGCACTCCCCGATCGCCAGTTCCTGTTCCTCGATGGCCCGCGAGCGTCAGATGCATTGAAGGCGGCGGCCCGTGGCCTGGCCAACGTGACGTGCATCGGATGGACGGATGACATGCGAAATGTGTTCGAGCGGACACGCATCCTCTTGATGCCCAGTGTCTGGGAGGAGCCGTTCGGTCGTCTTCCCGTTGAAGCGGGCGCGTACGGGATTCCCACGTTAGCCAGCGCGCGCGGCGGGCTTCCAGAGTCGGTCGGGGACGGCGGCGCCCTGATCGACCCGATTGACGACATCGCGCAGTGGGTGCGGCAGATCACCGCGCTCGATAGCGTGCACCACTACGCGGCGCTGTCGGCCGCGGCCCGTCGTCACGCGGCGCGTTTCGCGCTTGGCCGAACGCTCGGGCACTTCGGCGACTGTCTGCAACAGCACACGGGCGTGACGATCTCGCTCTGACGCCGGAGCGTACGCCGCGCCGTCACACACAGATCATTCCTCACGTTGACAAGGGAGGGTCTGGTGATCAAAAGCGTTTGTGGCGCGTCGCTTCACCCTGTGTCAGCGCAACGCGAAGCGCCAGCCACGGCAGCAGCACGCAGCTGTGGCGACTGGAGAAGCGCACCGCGCCCCGCAGCGGGTCGAGAAGCTCGGGCAAATCGTCGACCGCCTCTCCACCAAGCAGCAGTCCCACGGACGCCACAAGTCCTAACGTTGAGGCCGTTTCGCAATGCGCGACGGCCTGGGTGAGCAACGACGCGGATGCGGTGCTGATGGCGCAGCCCTGACCCATGAAGGCCACGTCAGCAATGGCGTCGCGTTCAACCCGAACCATGATCTGCACGGCGTCGCCGCAGACGGGGTTCTTCCGTTCGGCATGGCTCGTGGCATCGACGAGCTCCCGACGATTCTTTGGTGCGCGGTACTCGGCGAGCAACCGATCCTGATACAGCGCCGAGAGCATCGGGGTCATCTGCCTCATCGGCATGCGCGTGGCATCAGGGTCGCCGATGGCCACGCGCGCACACGACGTCACTCAACAACGGCAAACATCGTCTGCGCGGCCTCAACGGCACTACAGAGCGCGTCAACGTCGCCGCCGTCGCTGTACACGTAAAACGACGCGCGCGCCGTGGAACTGACGCCCAACCGCCGCATCAGCGGCTGGGCACAATGATGGCCCGCGCGAATGCAGACGCCCTGCTGATCGAAAATGGTGGCCAGGTCGTGCGGATGCACTCCGTCTACGGCGAAACTGATCACGCCACTGCGCTGCGCAGCGGGTGGGCCAAACACCGTGACGCCGGGCATCGCGCGGAGTCGCGCGTCGGCCAGCTCAAGAAGCGCCAGTTCGTGGGCACGAACCTGCGCCATGTCGAGTGCCTCGAGATAGCGAACGGCCGCAGCCAACCCCACCGCATCCGCCGCATTGGGGGTGCCGGCTTCGAACTTATGCGGAATGACGTTCCACGTGCTGTCCTCATCGTGCACCCACTCGATCATGTCGCCCCCGAAGTGATACGGGGGCATCGATTCCAGGAGCGCACGCTTGCCGATCAGCCCGCCGCTTCCCATGGGGCCAAGCATCTTGTGACCGCTGAACGCATAGAGGTCGACATCGAGCGCATCAAAACAGACCGAGAGGTGCGGGACCGCCTGCGAGCCATCGACGACGATAACGGCTGATGATCGCGAACGGACGATGCGCACGACCTCGTCGAGCGGCGTGATGCTTCCCACGGCGTTGGAGACGTGGGTAATGGCGACGACGCGCGTTTTTTCATTCACGATCTCGCGCATGGACGCGATATCGATGGACTGATCGTTGCACAACTCCACGATGCGCAGCGTGGCACCGGTGGATTTCGCCAATTGCTGCCAGGGAACGAAGTTGGCGTGGTGTTCCAGCGCCGTGATCACGATCTCGTCGCCCGCCTGCACGTGGGTGCGACCCCAGCTCGAGGCGACCAGATTCATCGCCTCCGTTGTCCCGCGAGTAAAGATCAGGCAGTCGGTATCCGCGACTCCCAAAAAGCGCGCGATGGCGACTCGTGCATCGTGGTACGCGTCCGTCGCCGCCGCCGACAGCGCGTAGGCGCCGCGGTGGGGGTTGGCGTTGGCGGTCTCATAGAAGCCGCAGATGGCGTCGAGGACGGCACGTGGCTTCTGCGAAGTGGCGGCGGAATCGAGGTAGTGCAACGCCGGCTGGGCGGCTAGCAACGGGAAATCACTGCGTGGGGCCAAGGCCGCCAAGGTTGTCATCGTGTGCTCAAAGAGGCTGGTTAGGAACTCGTTCGTCGTCCACCCACAAACACTTCTTCACCAACAATACGCACGGAGTAGGTCGCGATCGCGTCGATGGCCGGTCCCAGGACAGCCTGACCCGAGCGCACGTCAAAGCGCGCACCGTGCCACGGGCATTCCAGAATGCACGGGGCGACCACATCACCCCCCGACACGGCAAAGTCCTTGTGCGTGCATCGATCGGCGAGCGCATAGACACGTTCGCCGTCCTTCACCAAACAGATGCGGAGTCCATCTGCTAACGTGACGGCGAGCGGCAATCCCGCGGAGAGATCAGCGAGCCGCGCCGCCAGCTGGAGCTGAGCCAAAGACATCGGACACCTCGAGACAAGTGGGCTGGGACAACGAAACGACCACCCGCAAAGATGACGCGGCAGTCGGCGCCGCGACGTTACGTGGCGGTACCCGACCTATCACTCCGTACTGACAATTGCCGCCTCCTGTACGGTCGCGGAGGCCTCGTCCATGGCAGCCTTCAACGTATGCCACGCCAGCGAAGCGCACTTGACCCGCACCGGAAACCGCGACACCCCGGAGAACACGACCAGCTGCCCTAGGTCAGCACCCCCAGTGGCATCTTGTCCAAGCACCAGCGCATGAAACCGCTGAAAGAGCAGGTCGACATCGGCCATCGACTTGCCTTTCACCGCTGCCGTCATCAGCGACGCCGATGCTTTGGAAATCGCGCACCCGTGGCCGGTGAACCGGATGTCGGTTATCTGTTCCCCATCCACCACGAGCTCGATCTGCACCTGATCGCCACAGAGGGGATTCTTCCCCTCCGCACGTCGATTCGCCCCCATCAACGCACCGAAGTTTCTCGGCTTGCGGTTGTGATCGAGGATGACGGACTGGTAGAGGTCGGAGAGGGACAAGAGCGTTGTACTCCCTACTTGAGCATCGCGAGTGTCAGCCGCTCGAGCTCCAGCCGGATGGTGTCGTTTTCCATCGTCTCCAGGACGTCGGCGGCGAACGCGTACATCATCAGCTGTTTGGACAGCGTGGGACCGATACCACGGCTCTTGAGATAAAACAGCGCCATCTCATCAATGCGTCCGACCGTGGCACCGTGTGTGCACTTCACGTCATCCGCAAAGATTTCAAGTTGCGGCTTCGTGTCAATCTGCGCTTTGTCGGAGAGCAGCAGCGTGTTGTTGGTCTGCTTGCCATCCGTCTTCTGGGCTTCGGGGTGGACGTACACCTTTCCATTGAACACGCCGTGGGAATGGCCGTCCAACAGCCCCTTGTACATCTCGCGACTGAAGCAATTCGGGGCCACGTGTTCGACGCGCGTTTGGTGGTCACCGTGTTGATGCGCGTTCAACATGTACAACCCGTTTAGCGTGGTTCCACAGCCGTCGCCGTTCAGCACGGTGTACACGTTGCTCCGAGACAGCTGTCCGCCGATCTGGAAACAGAACTGCAGGAAATGACTGTCGCGACCTTGCCGAGCCTCGATCGTACCCACGTGGAAGGCGCTACCAGACTCGCGCTGAATTCGCGTGTGGTTCAGCGTGGCGCCGTCCTCAACGAAGACCTCCGTCACGGTATTCGTGAGGTAGCGGACATCGCCGAGGCCCACGTAACTCTCAAGGACGGTTGCGGTGGCGTGGCGCTCGACGACGATCAGATGTCGCGGGTGCGTCATGATGCCGGCGGCGTCGGTCACGTGCAGCACGTGGAGCGGCGTCTCGCTCACCATCTCTTTCGCCACATGGACAAACACGCCCTCCGACAGGAAGGCCGCGTTCAGGGCAGAGAACCCGTCCCGATCCGCGGCAACGGCATGCCCCAGATGACGTCGCACAAGCTCGGGTTCGTGCGACGCGGCGTCGGCCAGTGACATCACGCGAATACCCTCCGGCAACGACGTCAGCGAGGACAGCGAGGGTGCGAAACGCCCGTTGTGGAACACCAGGAGTGGCCACTCGGCGTGAAACGTGTATTCGGCCAGCGCATCGGCGGTTGGCAGCGCCGCCGCCGCACGATCGGCGGCCGAGACAAAGTGCCCGTCCGCAATCGGCGCGGGGCTGGTGTAGTGCCAGTCCTCGTCACGCGTCGTCGGGAACCCCAACCGCGCGAACGCCTCGGCGCCCGCGCGTCGGAAGGTCGCGAACGGTTCCGGCGCACCTGCGGCCGCACCAGCGGCCGCAGCGGCGGTCGCTTGGTCGGCGAAGAGCTGCACAGCAGAAGTCCCGTTACTCACGCCGCCTCCAACACCCAGTCGTACCCGCGCGCCTCGAGCTCGAGGGCCAGTGCCTTGTCGCCGGAGCGGACAATGCGGCCGCCGGCCAGCACATGCACAAAATCGGGAACGATGTAGTTGAGCAACCGCTGATAGTGCGTCACCACGATCGTTGCACGATCCGGACGACGCAGGGCGTTCACGCCAGACGCGACGATACGCAGCGCGTCGATATCGAGGCCGGAATCGGTCTCGTCAAGAATGGCCAGCTTTGGCTCCAGCACAGCCATTTGCAGGATCTCGTTCCGTTTTTTCTCACCACCCGAGAATCCCGCGTTGACTGAGCGACTCATCATCGACGGATCCATTTCGACGAGCTTGAGTTTTTCTTCGACGAGGTCGAGGAACTCCATCGGATCCACTTCATCCATGCCCTTCGCCTGACGAATCTGGTTGTAGGCCGCACGCAGGAAGTACGCGTTGGTCACGCCCGGAATTTCCACCGGGTACTGAAAGGCCAGGAACACGCCGTTCTGCGCACGCACTTCAGGTGCCATCTCGAGCAGGTTCTGCCCGTCATACAACACCTCGCCGCCAGTGATCTCGTAGGCGGGATGGCCGGCCAGCACCTGGGCGAGCGTGCTCTTCCCGGACCCGTTCGGCCCCATCACCGCGTGCACTTCACCAGCATTGACGGTCAGCGTAATGCCCTTCAAAATGGGCTTGCCGTCGATCGCGGCGTGGAGGTCGGTTATTTGGAGCATCGTCGAAGTCGGAAGTAGGTGATATGGAGTAGAGAGTCACTCGTGAGTACGCAGCGGCGAAGTACTCAATGGTGAAAACACGAGAAGGTCAGGCACGAGCGTCGTCAGTACGGCACTACCCGACCGACCCCTCAAGCGTGATGCCCAGCAGCTGCTGCGCTTCGAGCGCGAATTCCATGGGCAGCTCCTTGAAAACTTCCTTGCAGAAGCCGCTCACGATCATCGACACCGCTTGTTCCGCGTCAAGACCGCGTGCCTTCAGATAAAAGATCTGGTCCTCGCCGATCTTCGACGTGGACGCTTCGTGTTCCAGCATCGCGCTGTTGTTACCGACCTCGACGTACGGGAACGTGTGCGCGCCACAGGCGTTGCCCACCAACATCGAATCGCACTGTGTGTAATTGCGTGCGCCCTCGGCCTTCGGCAGGATCTGCACCTTGCCGCGATAGCTGTTCTGACCCTGCATCGCCGAGATGCCTTTCGAGACGATCGTGGAGCGGGTGTTCCGGCCGATGTGAATCATCTTGGTGCCCGTGTCGGCCTGCTGACGCTTGCTGGCCACGGCGACCGAGTAAAACTCACCGACACTGTTGTCGCCCTGGAGGATCACGCTCGGATACTTCCACGTGATGGCGGACCCCGTCTCCACCTGCGTCCACGAGATCTTGGCGTCCTTCATCGCCTTGCCGCGCTTGGTGACGAAATTGTAGATGCCGCCCACGCCATGTTCATCGCCGGCATACCAGTTCTGCACCGTGCTGTACTTCACCGTTGCCCCATCAAGCGCCACGATCTCCACCACGGCCGCGTGGAGCTGATTGGTATCTCGCTTGGGCGCCGTGCATCCTTCGAGATAGCTCACGTGCGAGCCCTCATCGGCCACAATCAGCGTGCGCTCAAACTGCCCGGTCTCCGCCGCGTTGATGCGAAAATACGTCGACAGATCCATTGGGCATTTGACGCCCTTCGGGATGTAGCAGAACGAGCCGTCGGAAAACACGGCGCTGTTGAGCGCGGCGAAGAAGTTATCGCTGTACGGCACCACCGAGCCCAGGTACTTCTGGACCAACTCCGGGTGTTCGCGCACGGCCTCGCCAAACGACATGAAGATCACGCCGAATTTGCCCAGCTCTTCTTTGAACGTGGTGCCAACGGACACCGAGTCGAATACCGCGTCGACGGCCACATTGTTCATCCGCTTCTGCTCGTTCAGCGAGATGCCGAGTTTCTGATACGTATCCAGGAGGACCGGATCGACCTCGTCGAGCGAACCCAGCGGCTTGCTGGATTTCGGCGCCGAGTAGTAGCTCGCCGCCTGATAGTCGATGGGCGGGTACTGCACGTTGCCCCAGTGCGGCTCCTTCATGGTGAGCCAGCGTCGAAACGCTTTCAGTCGCCACTCCAACAACCAAGCCGGTTCTTGCTTCTTGGCCGAGATAAAACGCACGGTCTCCTCAGACAAACCGGGCGGCAGCGTCTCCGTCTCGATGTCCGTGGTAAAGCCGTATTGATACTCGCGATTAACCACCGCGTCGATTGACGTGCTCATGACTGCTCCTGTTGCTCAACGATAGTCTGACTTCGTACGCCATAATCGCATCGTCCACACCCTTCGTGGCGACGCAGGCTCCGAACCAACGGAACTCCCAACAAGCGCTCGAGATAGCGCTCTTCTACGGTGCACGCATCAGGATAACGCTCGGCGATCTCTCCGAGTGCGCAGTTGTGAATGCGCAGCGTGCTGACCGTCTCGCCGTCCGACCCGACCTCCACGGCTTCCGCCATGTATCCCTTGGCCGTCAACAACTCGGCGACCAATGCCAACCGTTCGTGAAGTGGCAACCCGTCAACCACCGGTCCGGCTTCGTCGGCCAGTTGCCTCCACTCCGCTTCCAGTACATGGCTCACCGCGGCGGTACCGCCCGCATCACGCAGCGCATCCAGCGCCGTCGCGAGTACGGCACCATAGCTCCGAGGGAACAGTGCCTCGCCACCCGCCGTGAGCGAATACGCAAAAACAGGCGCCCCAACGCCCCGGACCTCTCGCGCGTAACGCACGAGGCCGTCCTCCTCCAGCACCTTCAGATGTCGGCGGAGGGCGTTCGGGGTGAGCCCAAACTGCTCGCCAAGTTCCGTGGCGGTCAGCGGCCTTGCCTTCTTGAGCGCCACAAGGAGCTCGGCGCGCAGACCGCGATAGCCCCCCAACGCGTCGATTGTGGCTTCCATTGCGATAATATACATCGGCTTTCCAGATATAGTCAACAAAAACGTTGACGAATTCGACAGTCACAGTTTGTTTTCGTAACTGGTTGCCGATCGTCGCTCCAGAGGCTATTTCGATGGTCCTGCCGGTGAATCTTCCGGCCATCAGGGTAGGGTTCATATTACTGTCTGCTTGGCTGTCCGTCTGTGATGCGCACGTTTGCTCCTCGTCGAGGCTTGGTGAGGAAGGTTTATTCCCGCTGTCGGAGGTTTGAACGTCTGTGCGTTTGATGCTGGTGGGCACCACCATGATGCTGGCGCTCGCGGTGATTCTTTTTGTCCGCGCCAGAATCCTGAATCAGAAGTCCATCGAGAGGGATGGGCTGTCGCGGTTTCGCGACAGCTTCCGAGGGCGCTACCCTGAATTGCTGCTGCAACAGACGTACACGTACCTCGCCGAGCGCCACGGCGCTGTTGGCCCGCATTATAAGGTGTTGCCGGCGGACAGTCTTGAGAGAACCTACGGGTTGGTGGACTTGGATCTTGAGGACGCGGTGCTCGTGATCGCGGATCGCGCTGGCGCGCGACTGCCCAATTCTTCAGAACTGGATCAGCTCAAGACGCGTGGCGTCCGCACGGTCGACGACATGCTGCGCTTTCTCGAACCGTTCTTTCGTCCCGAGGTCGTGAAGAACTAAGTGGGCGCGATCCACTCGGTGCGTACGCGTATCCGGATCGTACCAGTCTTGGTGGCAAGCGGCATGATCATGGTCGCCGCCTGCTCGCGCGGGTCGGTCGTGCCAGTAGCGCCAATGCCGGCCCCCAAGGAAATCGAGGCACCACCCAACCGCATGGTGCGCTCGCCCATCGGCGCGCGGCCAGCATATCGGTCGTCGCGGGATGACGGCATCACCGACGCCGATCTCGACGCACTCTGGGAGCGCCAAATCATGGTGCCGGTGGAAGGGGTGTTGCGCCGTATTGTTCGGGACGATTTCGAGGCCGCCAGAAGCGGTGGCCTGCACCGCGCGCTCGATCTGCTGGCGCCTCGCTTCACGGCGGTGTTGGCGGCTGATGACTGCGTGATCGGTCGACTCAGTACCGGGCCCGTGGGCGGCATTGTCGTGTACGCCACGGACCTCACGAACCAGTTTGTGTACTACTACGCGCATCTGCAACGCTATCGTCGCGGCCTCGCCGTTGGCGACCGAGTCGCAAAGGGCTCGGTGATCGGCTACGTTGGAACGACTGGGAATGCCCCGGCAAACACCCCGCATCTGCACTTTCAGGTCATGAAGCGGGGCCTCGGACGAGCCTGGTGGGATGGGCCGTCCATCAATCCGCTCCTGTTTTTTGCGTCAGATGGCGTCCGCCCCTGAATGCAGACCGCGGGCGCACTGTCTTCGAGCATCGCATGAGCATCGCATGAGCATGTCAGGAAAAGAGCGCGCCGCGCTGCGCGCTGAAGCGCATCACCTCGACGTGCAGGTGCACGTTGGGCATCAGGGTCTGACGCCGACACTCGTGCAGAGTCTTGACGATGTGTTGCGCACCCACATGCTGGTCAAAGTGCAGGTGGCCAAGGCCGGCACGCTGTCGTCGAAAGACGCCGCGCACCAGATCGCCGAAGCCTTGGGGGCCGAGGTGATTCAAGTTATTGGTCGGACCTGCACGATGTATCGCGAGAATCCTGAGCTGATGCGGCTCAAGTCGCCGCCTTGGCGAAAGTAGGTCGAGTCCCAGTCGCGCGCCGCGCTGCGGGCGTGACACGGAGTGCGACATACCGGTTGTGAATTCGGGGCCTCAGGAACACCAGACACTTGTTGCCCCGTTCATCCAATAGCTAATTTGCGCGCGAGTGTTGGTGCGCCGTGCGTTGACCCGAGACCTTCCCATGCCATACATCATTACCGAAGCGTGCATTTCCGTGAAGGACAAGTCGTGCGTCGACGTGTGTCCGGTCGACTGCATCTACGAGGGACCGGAGCAGCTCTTCATCCACCCCGATGAGTGCATCGATTGTGGGGCGTGTGAGCCAGAATGCCCTGTCACCGCGATCTTCCCTGAAGAGGATGTGCCGGTGCAGCTCAAGAGCTACATCGGGCTCAATCGTGAGGTGTTTGTCGGGCCGACCCCGCCGGGACGCCCGACCCGCTAGCTACGGCCTGCGCGCGCGATCCGCGCGCCGTCCGCCGCGGTCCGGGTACCGAACCGGCTGCGCTACCGGCCTTTCCACACGAAGACGCCGCACAGGACAGCATACTGCAGAAAGGTCGATCGTTCGCTCCAGATTGCTTCCTGCCAGTCGTGCTGTCCTGACGTGCTATTGGCGGGTGGCCGGCCGAACCACCGCGGCGTGCGCGCCTTGTAGTCCAAATACTCCTGCCCGAAAATCGATTCCAGCACACCTTCCTCGTAGCGCACGATGAGGGTGTACTCGATCGCAAAAATGACAATGGCGATGGGGAGGAACCAGAACACGCCGGAGATCACCGTGAAGCCCATCCACGCCAGAAAATTGCCGACGTAGAGGGGATTCCGGCACCAGGCGAACGCGCCGTACGTCACCAACCGTCCGACATTACGCGACCTCCGACGCGTCACGGTTCCCGCAGCGGCGACCCCCGCGATCCGAATCAGCTCTCCAAGCAACACCAGGAGCAGGCCCGCGGCCCACGTGGTGGACGTCTGGCGTCCCGCGAAGAACAGTGGGACCGCAAGAAACGGCACCGGCAGCCACCCGCGATTCTTGAAAAGCACCTCTCCGAGACGCGCGGCAGGAGACTGTTCGGAGGCGGACACGGGAGCGGTCATCGGTGGTGACGATCAGGGTGAACCAACGGGGTGGCGCAGGTGACGAGCGTGTTCATCAATCGGTCGATGTAGCAGATGTATCAAGCGATGCCAAAAAGTCTGCGAGCACATGCGTAACGGCAGCGGGACGTTCGACACACGTGACATGCCCGGCCTCTGCAATGATCTCGATGCGCGCGCCGATGGATGCTGGTAACAGGTCGAGCATCCGCACCGCATCCGCGGGCGGCGTGAGCACGTCTTCATCGCCGACGATGATGAGCGTTGGCACCGTGATCGTCGGCAACGTCGCGAGCGAATCAGGCCGATTGCGCAGCGCCGTCAAGGCGCCCACGATCGCGTCCACAGACTGTCGTGCCATCATCGCCCGCATTTCGTCGACAACGCCATGGCGCTGCGCATGTGTGGTCGCGCCGAGCATCTTGGGTAACTGCCGCTCAGCAAGCGCCGCGCTTCCTTGTGCGCGAACGAAGGCCATGGTCTCGTCGCGCATCGCCTTTCCCGCATCGTCGTCAGCCGCGGCCTTCGTATCGCACAGGACAAGTCCTCGCACGCGGTGCGGATACCGTCGCCACAGCGCCATCGCGATGTAGCCACCCATGGAGAGGCCGCACAGGACGGCGCACTCAATATCCAGTGCGTCGAGCAGCGCAATGACGTCGTCGGCATAGTCGTCGATCGAAGTACTCGCCGCCGTCGCCATCGCGGCGGAATCGCCAAACCCTCGTAAGTCGGGGACGATCCGGCGGATGCCCTGTGCGAGCGCGATACGCTGCTGCGACCATAACGACCGGTCGTGAGGAAAGCCGTGCAAAAATACCACCGGGAGTCCATTCCCCTGGTCGTCGAAAGCGAGCCGCTCACGGTTCACCGTGTCGATCACGAATCCTCCTCTGACAGGTCATCGTGACGCGGTCCACGACCAGCGGCACCAATTTCATACTCCGTCGTGATGCGAACACTCGGCTGCGCTCCTGACACCATCGGTCGGTCGCGACGCGTGGTGCGCACCAACGCTTTCTCCCGCGCGTTTTCACGTTCCGCGATCATGCGAATGGGGACAAGAATGGCCGCCGTCAACGGCACGGCGACCATCAGGCCGATGAATCCAAACACCAACGTCATCAGCGATTGCGCGATGAGCGTGATCGCCGGTGGGAGATCCATTTCGCCGCGCATCAGAAACGGGATGAGCAGATTGTTCTCGACGAACTGAATGCCCCAATACGCCACGACAACCGCGAGGGCCTTTTCGGGCGAGTCAATGAAGCCCATCAGAATGGCGGGGACAGCGCTGAGCACTGGTCCGACGGTGGGGATGAACTCCATGAGTCCGGCGATGAAGCCGAGCGCAAAGGGTGCTTTGACGCCCAACAGCAGCAGTACAATCGTGCAGACGCCGCCGATGACGATCATGGCGACCAGCTGAGTGACCAGCCACTTGCGCAGGACGGTCGCAACCTCGGTGAGGACGCGCCTCAGGTGGGCCCGGGACGGCGCCGGGACCGCGGCCAGTATCCACCCGCGGTAGACATCGGGTTCGGCACCGATGTAAATGGCGAGGAAGACGAGCAGGACGAAGGCCGTCATGACCGCCAGCGTGCTGGACACGAACGAAAAGAGGTATCCGCTGGCTTTGGCGAGGGTTGCCGCGAGTCGCTGTTTAAGCGCGTCGCTTGGCAGGCCCGCGGGTGTGGTCGCCGTTGGGGCCTGGGTGGCGCCTGGAACGGGGCTGGCGGACGTGGGCCGACGTCCTCCCCCCGGATCGGCCGCGCTGCCGGCAATCGGCACAGAACTCGGCACAGAACTCGGCGCAGGTGACGACTCCACTGGACGCGTCACCGCGGTGATCAGCGCGCCGACCGCGCCGGAGCGCTGTTTCGAGTCGACCCACTCCTGCACCTTCACTACGGCGGCCGGAAACTCGGTTTGTAACTGGCGTCCTTGTTCGATCAAGGTGGGCGCCGAGAGGGCAAGGCCCCCGCCGATCGCGCCCAGTGTGCTGAAAACGATAAGCGCTGACCCGATGCCGCGACGAATCTTGAAGCGTTCCAGGTAGTCGACTCCTCTGCCGACGGCCAGTCCGAACAAGGTCGCAAGAAACACCAAGAACACGAGTGAGCTAACGGACCAGAGCAGCTGAAGTCCGAACCACACCGACAAAATCACCACGGTTGCCCGCGCGATCGAGCCGCTGGGCCAGCGACGTCGCTCGGTCAGCGCAGAGTCAGCGGGCGGATCACCTGAGGGAAGGGTCATATCGTACCGAAGAGTCCACGATTGTCGGCGACGCGGCAAGGGGCATGGGTCGCTTTCCCCTTGCCCGCGGATGCACCGGAGCCCCCCTCGCGCGTGGGAATCGGTGTACCTTTGAACATCCATGTCCACGCCCGCACCGCTCTACCTCGACACGGCAGACGCCGTCGATCACTTTCTCGCCGGCTTGTCGGACGTCCGCGCGATCGCCCTTGATACCGAAGGCGCCAGTTTTCACCGCTTCGTCGACCGCGTCTATTTGCTGCAGCTCTCGACCGAACATCACGAAGCCATCATTGATCCGCTGCCCATCGGCATCCCGGCGAAACTCGGCGTATTGCTCGAAGATCGCGACGTCGAAGTGATCTTGCACGATGCGGATTATGACTTGCGGCTGCTGCATCAAGACTACGGCTGGCGTGTCACCAGTTTGTTTGACACACGCGTCGCCGCGCAGTTGCTTGGCTTGCGTTCGTTCGGACTCGCCGCGTTGCTTGAGCAGTACTTCGGCGTCAAGCTCGACAAGAAGCATCAACGCGCCGATTGGAGCATGCGTCCCTTGCCTGCGGATATGCTCGATTACGCCGCGCAGGATACCCGCTATCTCTTGTCGTTACGCGACAAGTTGCGCGTGCAGCTGGAGCAGAAAGGGCGGTGGCATTGGGCCGAGGAAGAATTCCGTCGCGCCGAGGGCACGCGTTGGGAAGATGAAGCGGAGAACACGGCGTTTCTTCGGATGAAGGGCGCACGCGATCTCACGCGGCGTGAGCTTGGTCGTCTGCGCGAGTTGGCGAAGTGGCGCGATGCGATCGCCTCAGATCTCGATCGCGCAACGTTTCGCGTCGCAGGCAACGAAGTCCTGCTTGACCTGGCGCGCTTGGCACCCACCAATCGCGAAGGACTGTTTGCCATCAAGGGATTTCCACGGGGTATGTCGGATGCGCGCGCGCAAGACGCGCTGCAGGCGATCGCGCGCGGCAACGAGGTCGCGGACGCGGATCTGCCGCGATTCGCAAAGGCGCAGCGCTGGGACCGCGATCCCGATTTCGATGACCGCGTGTCGCGGCTCAAGACGGTGCGCGATCGCATGGCGGTAGAGCACGACCTCGATCCCGGCGTCCTATGCTCGCGCGATCGCATGGAGGCGGTTGCTCGCCGCAATCCCCGCGATATCGATGAGCTGTTGGGAATTCCAGAGCTCCGCCGCTGGCAGGCGGAAGTGCTCGGTGCGGGGTTCGTCAAGGCGTTGGCGTCGTCAGCAGCTCCGGCGGCGGCGAACCCTGCGCCGCTTGCCGCGAACCCCGCGCCGCCGGCCGTGCCAAAAACCGTTGCGCCCGCGGTGTCGACTGGACCGCGCGGCTCAGGCAGCGAGTCGCCCTACCGGGAGTAGCAGTTGCTGTAGGGGCGATGCACCATGTGACCAACCTGTGTCTACTGTGCAACAGCGCCTGAGGAGAACAGTCATGCCTTCTTCTGGTGGCGCCTGCTACCTGCGTGGCAAGTTGTTCCTCCTTATTGCGTTACGTGGCCATTTCGGAAAGAGGGATGCCGTCGGACACTGTGCAGAATCGCGGCACGAACAGTGCGATGGTACTTGAGTAGAAGCCGACGAGTCGGTCCGGCACCTTCGTTCCACCTGCTTGGAGATTTCCCGTCATGAGCGTCGCACTCTCCTACACCAGTGCTGTCGACAGTGCTGTCGACCGACCAAAGACACGGGCAACGACGGTCTCCTTCGCGACGTTTCTGGCCGTCGCGGCCATCGCGGCGACCGTTGACCTGCTGACGAAGGAGCTTGCCACGGGATTGCTGAGCGACGGGCGATTCGTGGCGATCGGCGATCAGCTCGGATTCATGCTCGTGTACAACACTGGCTCGGCAGGCGGCGTGTCCATAGGCCCCTTCACGCGCTCGATTAACGTGCTGGCCACGATGCTGGCGATCGGCATGGTGATGCGGGTTGTTTCTCCGTTGGCCTCGGTGGATGCGCGCGCCGCACTGCCGTTGGGGCTGCTGACGGGTGGCGCACTGGGCAATCTTGCGAGCATGCTGGCGGGTCCGGAGGGCGTGGCGGACTTCCTTGCCGTGCGCATCGGGCACTCGGGGATGATCATCATGAACATTGCCGACTTATTCTTGTGGGTCGGCGCCCTGCTTCTCGCCCCGGTGGTGCTCCGCTTGCTCGGCGCCATCCGCGCTGAGCGCCGGGCGGCCAAGGCGGCACTTACCGCCGCACGCGCCTGACGCCGGCGGCGCGCCGGTCGTTACCGGTCGGCTAGAAGCCCATGTAGGCGCGCACTCGTGGTTCGATGCGCTCGGGTGTCCACGGCGGTGACCATACGAGGTTCATCTCTACGTTCCCAATCCCCGGGATCGTTTTCAGTTGCTGTTCCGCCTCTCCCATGATCTCAGGACCGGACGGGCAGCCGGGCGACGTCAGGCTCATGTCGATGCGCACATTCTCGCCCTCGACATGGATGTCATAAATCAGACCCAAATCGACGATGTTGAGATTGAGCTCGGGGTCTTTGACGCGTCGAAGTACGAGACGAGCCTTGTCCGCAGAGACAGCGCCACTGGCTGCTGCACTGTCAGCGGCGGCCACCGCATCCAGATCACGCTCGACGTCCTGCTGCGTGGTCTCGGTGATCTCGGACGGCTCGGGTTGCGGTTCGGTAGGGGAGTATTCCATTCCCGTAACCTAACCTATTGCCCTAGGGCCGCTTCTTTTTCGGTTTAGGGGTGGCAGCCTTCATCGTGGGAACCTTCTTCTTGGCGATGAGCGTGCCCTTCTTTCCCTTGGGCGACGCGGAGACCGCCGTGGAAGCCCGCGCGGGCGTAGCGGCTCGTCCCTTCGCGAGCGCCTTGGAGGAACTCGCTTTGGCCAGGGCTTTGGCTCGGGTACTCCCTGCGGACCGTGACTTTGACGCATTCGCCCGACGAGCGGCTGCGGCGCGGCGTGATGCCGCGGTGCTCCGCGCGCGCACCGAGCGGAGCGGTCGATTCCAGTCGGCGGCAACATCGGCCCGAAAGCTGACGGGCATCGCCAGCACGCCGCCTGGCGCATCCATCACAGCAAGAACGGCGGCATCGGCGAGGTCGTTGCGGACGTCGGCGATGACCTTTTCTGGACGCCTTGCCCGTGCTGCATGGACGCGATTGGTGAGCAGGATAACGAAGACCTGACGGTCAGGATCGATCCAAATCGAGGTGCCGGTGAATCCTGTATGGCCAAAGGCGCGCTCGCTCAGGTGTTGACCACACCCGGCGCCGCCGTCGCAGGTATCCCAGCCAAGCGCTCGTCGGCCGGCGGCGCGCTTGGTGAACAAGGCGACCGTACTGTCAGAAATCACACGCACGCCCGCGTATTTCCCGCCGTCCAGGAGCATCTGCGCGAAAACGGAGAGATCGGACGCCGTGCTGAACAGCCCGGCGTGCCCAGCCACTGCGCCGAGGGCCCACGCGTTTTCGTCGTGAACTTCTCCGCGAAGCGGATAGCCGCGCGGCGGTGCAACCTCTGTCGGTGCTGATCGTGCCGCGTCGCTGGCATTGAGCCGGAAGTGGGTGTCCGTCATCCCGAGCTTGGAGAACACCTCGCTCTCGAGGAATTGGTCCAGCGGCTGCCCACTAATGGTCTCGGCGATAAAGCCGAGCAGGTCGGCGCCGAGGTCGGAATACTCGTAGCATACGCCCGGGGTGCAGCCTACGGGCGTCGCGATAACAGCGGCGCGCGCCTGCGCCGCTGTGTGGGCGATGCGCCAGAGCGCGCGACCGGCCGGCAGCCCGCCTCGGTGGGTGAGCAGGTGACGGACCGTGACTTGATCTTTCAGGCCCCCGGAGAAGTCCGGCAGGTATCGGGACACCGGCGCATCCAGATTCAGACGCCCTTGGTCGTACAAGACCATCATGGCCGTCGTGGTCGCGATCACCTTCGTGAGCGAGGCGAGATCGTAGATGCTTTCCTGCACGGACACGCGCGTCCGGCCCGTCCAATCGAGGGACCCGAAGCCGCGGGACAGGACGGAGAACCCCTTTCGGCCCACCACGACCGACGCCCCCGGATAGCCGCCCGCGTCGATACCGCGCTGCACGACCCGCTCAATCGCGCTGAGTCGCACAGCCGACATCCCGAGCGAGGCGGGCTCCCGTTCGGGGAGTCCGCTTCGCATCGGGTCACCGACGGCAAGGATCAGGGCGGCAAGCAGAAACATGACGGGGGGCGAAGGCTGGGATCGGTGACACCGAGGGATGTCACATATGGTTCATAAGGCGGACGCGGCATGACGTCAAGTAATCAGACCCTTCACGGGGCAGGGAGTTGCGTGGCTTTTCGTTGCCCAGCCTGCTGGTTTCCACGATTGGGACCGATGAAGGCAACCAACGGCGCGGGGCAGGTGACAGATTGGACGCACCCTATGGAACCAGATGCTGCCATCGTCCGACGGGCGATCGACGGCGACGAACGCGCCATGCGCCTGCTGTGGAACCAGCATGCACCCCATGTCGACGCCGTCGTTCGGCGACTCGCGGGGGATCCCGACCTTGCGCAGGATATCGCGCAGGAGGTCTGGATCCAGATTTTTCGCGCACTGCCGTCGTGGCGCGGGGATTCGAAATTCAGCACGTGGCTGCATCGGGTGGCCATCAATCGCGCGTTGAACGCCCTACGCCGAACGCGCCGCCTGTTTCAGGTCGAGACCGAAATTGCGGAAGACTCGGCGCACGTGGAGCAGGACAGTGATCGCCGCATGCTCGCGCAAACGATCGACGAGGCGGCACGTCAGTTGGCGCCGGGCGCGCGCACGGTGTTTCTGCTGCACGACGTCGAAGGGTACACGCACGAAGAGATTGCGACGGAGCTTGGCATTACGCCCGGCGGGTCGAAATCACAGCTGTTCAAGGCGCGCGCAAAGCTGCGCCGCCTGCTGGCCCCGTTGGTGGATCGATCAATCGACCAACGGTCAGACCGGGATTTGGAGCCACGATATGTCGGTGGATATGCAGAACGATAGCGAGAACGATAACCAGAGTGACATCATGCACGTCGCGCCCGATCGCCTGGCGGCATTTGATCACGAGTTGTTGACGACGAACGAGCTCGCGCACCTGGCGCGCTGCGACGCGTGTCGGCGCGAGCATCGTGCGCACGAGACCGTCCGCGCCCTCGCGCATGCGGCCGCAGGCACAGCGTCGATCGAGATGCCGCGGTTGGTCGAGTGGGATGCGCTATCGGTGGCCCTTCGTCGCGAAGGGCTGATCGTCGACGCCACGGATTCGGCGATGGATCCGCCGACGATGGGTGCCTCGAAGAGTGCCGCTGACGCGACGCGACGAAACGCCGTGACGGCGAGCGTTCAGCAGCCCGTGGCAGCGAACGTCGTGCCGATGCGTGTGCCGCAACGGCACTCGGCAACTTGGTGGCGTGTGGCCGCGGCGGCGCTTGTGATGGCCAGCAGCGCCGCCGTGGGTCGGCTGACCGCGACGATGCCTTTGGCGTTGACCGTTGGCGGCGGTGCGTCCGCAGTTGGTTTGGCTAGTACCGTGGGCGCGACCGACACATTCGGCTCGGTGCGTCAGGCGTCGGACATTCTGTACCGCGCGCAGCGCGACTACGAGCGCGCGTCGCTGTGGTTGGCGGCGAACGACACGACCATGCACAGCAGCGACGTGTATCGCGCGCGCCTCGAAGCACTCGATCAGATGATGGCGGCTTCGCGAGCGGCCCTCCGCGAGGCACCGCAGGATCCTGTCTTGAATCACTACTTCCTGTCCGCGTACAACGCGCGCGAGGCCACCCTGCAGGCCTTGGGTGGTGCGCTGCCCGTCGACAAAACCCTGGAGCGTTATTGATGCAGACGCAGAGAGGCCTCGCCTGGCGACGGCGCCTAGTGGTCGGCGCGGCGTGGGGTGGTGTCGCAGCGGGCGGTCTTGTCCCGAACGCCGCGACGGCGCAATCCGCTCGCCCGAGTGTGCGCGTACCGACCACGCAACGGGCGACATTGAGCACTGCGTGCACCGCGTTGATGAATGCCCCCTCGGAGTTAGTGCGTACGCCGGAGGGCGTGGCGCTCTTTCGCTTCAAGCGCGAACTTGAGGGGCTGGCCACCGTGTTCGAATCGCGGGTCCCGCTCGAGGCCAGCGAGGCGCGCCGGATGTTGGCCGTGCAGCGTGGAGTCGACTCGCTGCTCGAGGTATTCGTCCGTACGCGCAGCGCGGACGGCACGCTGGGCCCCAAGGTGAAGCTGCCGCGAGGCGACAGCACGATCATCATGATGCGCGGACGTCCGCTTGACGGGACCGCGTCGGTCGACATCGTGGGTCCGAGCGGGGCGGGCGATCAACGCAATTTCGAACTCAATATCCGGGCGCTCGAGCCGCAGGTCGCGGCCATGGCCTCAGCCGGCGCGCGTATCGTGAAGAGCGGAGCAAGCACCGGATATCTGGGCGTCAGTCTGTCCGGGTCGCAGATGCGTATCGTGACCGATACGGGTGTGTTTATCGCGCATTGCGAGTACCCGATGATCGAAGCGGTCGATGTTGGGTCGCCGGCGCGTGCGGCTGGACTCACTACTGGAGACACGGTGCTGGCGTATAACGGCCGTGACCTCGTGGCGCAGACCGTTAACTATCCGCAGCTGTTGGTGCCCGGCAGAGTGGTGCGCATCCGCGTCCGCCGAGACGGAAAACAGCGCGAACTTCCGGTGACGGTGCGTGAACGGAGCGCGATCGGTGACGACAGCCCCGCCGTGGACAACGTGCGTGTGTTTTTGACGAATCCGTCGCGCGGTACACTGCCGCTGCCTGGCGAGCGCACCGGGAGCTTCGAGATGTTCTTTCGCGACGGCAGCGCGTTCACCGGTTCATCGCCGGGGTTGTCGTTCAGCACGTCGCCAAACGTGGTGCTCGGAGGGTCGGGCATGTCGTCACTGTTCGGTGCGCAAGTCATCACCGTCGATGACGAGTTGGCACAGAGTCTCGCTCTTGAGCCGGGCGTCTTGGTGATGCGCGTGCAGCCGGGATCGCTCGCCGCCGAGGCAGGTCTTCGCGCCGGAGAGATGATTCGTGCCGTGAATGGTGTCCCCATCCGCGAACTCGCGCCGCTCCTGCGGATCGTGAACATCGCCGGCACCCGCGAGGTGAAGCTCACCGTGTGGGGGAGGGAGACGCCAGTGAGGATTGTGAAACTACTTAGTCGGGAATAGGAAGTACGCAGTACGGACGCGCAGTACTCCCGACCACGTACTCGCTACTCCCGACCAACACGCCCTGCCTCCACGCCATACACCAGCCGCACCGTGGCCCGATCTTCGGCCGTCAATTCACGGACCCGGATGCGCGCGGACATGATGTGCTCGGCGTCGTTGGCGTGATCGAGACCCAGCAGGTGTCCCACTTCGTGCAAGGCGATGGCGCGCATTTGCGGCGGGGTGATCGTGCCCCCGTTGGGGTGCGCGAGCGCGAGCTGAATATCGCTGGCCACCAGCCACCATGCGGTATTCCGACTCCAGACGGTCTTGCCACTGATACCGTTGGCGAACTGCTCGATAAAGCGCACGTGGACATCGGCGCTCGCGGAGTCACGGATAAACGTGAAGCGCACCGGGATACCGGTCTGCGTCCACGTGTCGAAGGCATCGCGAATCGCCGGCACGAAGTCCGGGTTCCATCCCTCGAGCGTCTCGAGTTCTGAAATCCAGACGCGCAGTGGACGCGTGCTGCGATCCGGCCAACGCACGACCGTCGAGTCGCGCGCGGTCAGGATGTCGTCGATGTAGGTGCCGGCGGCGCCCTCCGACAAACGCCGCCGACGGTCCGCTGGAGATTGGATCGGTGAGGACGCGGCAACGGCCTCATCGCGCACCAGCATGTCCGGCGCGGCCGTACCGAACTCCTCCGTCGGTTCGGTGCTGCGCAACACCCCGGTCGCCGAGGCGTATCCGATCACCCGACCAGCCTCATCACGCGCGTCTGCGCGATGACCCCCGACGGCTTGCCCGCCGATGAAGCAGGCCAACCCCACCACACACACGGCCAGTGCGGATTCAGCAGACGTCATGCGAATGGGCTGTGAGCAGGTCAGGACGCACGCTCCGGGCGAGCATGCCGTAGACGACGAGTGCCGACGGGCGGTGGTCACGTCGGGCAGCGTTTCGGCAGCGTGCGATCGCCGATGCGGTCGCGGCGAATGCCGGTATCGTGTGCTTTCCCATGGCCTGATGGCGCGCCACACGTGCCGCACGTGCGTCCCGCGCGGTCACGTGATACACTTTGGCTCGGCGTGCGCACATCGCGTTCCCTCTTCTCTTGGTCGCCTTCATGGACGCTGACGTCATTGTGGTCGGAGCTGGTCTCGCGGGACTCGTCGCCACGGCAGAACTGGTCGACGCAGGACGACGCGTGATCGTGCTGGATCAGGAGCCGTCACAGAGCCTTGGAGGACAGGCGTTCTGGTCGTTCGGTGGCTTGCTGCTGATCGATTCAGCCGAGCAGCGACGGCTGCGCATTCGCGATTCCTTGGATCTGGCGTGGCAAGACTGGCTTGGCACGGCAGGGTTTGATCGCGAGGAAGACGCGTGGCCGAGGCGGTGGGCGGAGGCGTATGTGCACTTTGCGGCAGGAGAAAAACGCGCCTGGTTGCATGCGCAGGGCGTGCGGTTTTTCCCGGTGGTGGGCTGGGCGGAACGCGGTGGGTACGGCGCGATCGGGCACGGGAATTCCGTACCGCGATTTCACATCACCTGGGGCACCGGCCCGGGGCTCCTTGCGCCGTTTCTTCGTCGAGTGCAGGCTGGTGTCGATCGTGGACTCGTGTCGATGCGCTTCCGCCATCGCGTGTGCGCGCTGACGCAACAGGGCGGCACCATTACGGGTGTCGACGGTGAGATCCTTGCACCCAGTGACGTCGAACGGAGTGCGCCGAGTACGAGAGCGGTGGTTGGCCGTTTCTCGCTCACGGCGCAGGCGGTGATCGTTACCTCCGGCGGCATTGGTGGCGATCACGATTTGGTGCGGAAGCACTGGCCCGCGCGACTGGGGTCGGCGCCGACACACATGCTGGCCGGCGTGCCCAATCATGTGGACGGTCGCATGATCGGCATCACCGAAGTGGCCGGTGGTGCGGTGATCAATCGCGATCGCATGTGGCACTATGTCGAAGGCATCACCAACTACGCCCCCGTGTGGAGTCGACATGGCATTCGCATCCTCCCCGGTCCGTCATCGCTCTGGTTTGATGCACTTGGCCGCCGTCTGCCGACTCCGTTGTTCCCCGGCTTTGATACCTTGGGGACGCTCGCCCATTTGCGAGGCACGGGGCACGATCACAGTTGGTTCATTTTATCAACGAAGATCATCAAAAAGGAATTTGGTCTATCCGGTTCGGAGCAGAATCCTGATCTGACGGGCAAGAGTATTCGCGGTGTGCTGGGTCGCATTGGTGCGGGCGTGCCGGCGCCCGTTCAGGCATTCCTGGATCGCGGGACAGATTTCGTGACCGCGACCGACGTTCCAACGTTGGTCGCAAAAATGAATGCGCTCACCGATGTCCCGCTTCTCGACGCGGCCGCGGTTGAGCGGGAGATACGCGCGAGGGATCGCGAAATCGCGCATCCGTTCACGAAAGACATGCAGATCGTCGCGATGCGTGGCGCGCGCAGTTTCATCGGCGACAAGCTGCTGCGCGTGGCGCCGCCGCACAGGATTCTGGATGCGGATGCCGGGCCGTTGATTGCGGTGCGATTACATGTGCTCACGCGCAAGACGCTGGGCGGAATTGCCACGGATCTCGATGCGCGGGTCCTCCGCGACGACGGATCGGTGCTCTCTGGCGTGTATGCGGCCGGAGAGGCCGCCGGATTCGGCGGCGGTGGGATGCACGGCTATCGCTCACTGGAAGGCACCTTTCTTGGCGGCTGTCTGTTCTCCGGACGAACGGCCGGTCGTGCGGCAGCCAAGGCCGTCGGCTAACGTCACCGACAGCGGCCCCTGAGCCCTACTGACGCGCCGAAGCCCACGGGCGGACCACGTCGGCAATGCGCCCCGACGTGATGAGCGCCCGCAGCTCCTCGCCCATTTCGGCCGATGCGTCCAACACCGCTTGCCATCGTCGCTCGCGTTCCACCGCGGGAAAGGCAAAGAAATCACGACGGTCGGGGATTTTCTTGCCAGGCAGTGCGGCGACGAACGCCGCGCTGGGTGCGATCAGCAGAGCCCGGTCGAAGTTGTGTGCGCGCGCGCGACGCCAGGGCAACGACTTGTCAAACCATCCCGGCACCACATGTGGGTAGAAGTGCGGATACAGCACCAGTCCGTCTCCCGGACCGAAATCGAGGTCGAGGTGATAGTCGGTGACGCCGCCGTCCCAATGCACTTCGGCCGGGTACCCCGCGATGCGAACACCTTCGACCAACAGCGGAATTGCCCCGGACGCAATGAGTGCATCGCGGAGGTTGTCAGCGTTCAGCGCGCGATGCGTGGTAGGCAGGTCACGCAGTGCCACGAACGGCGAGTCCTCGCTGTTGTGGAAGATGGTCCGCGCAAACTGCCAGCGCAGTGAGCGCCGCTGCACAAGATTTGCTGCGGCGGCAAGCGCGATCGATGTGGAGAGCACCAATCGGCGGTCGCTGGCTGCAATGCCGCGAGCACGTGCGGTGATGATGTGCAGTCGCGCAAACGGATGCGAGAGAATCTCCGTCACGCCGGTGTCTCCCAGCAGTCGATCAAGGCACGCCGTCAACACGCGGGTGACTTCGAGTGGGCGTGGCTTTGGCGAGTAGCGTTGCTCGTGGATGTAGGCGTGGTGACCGCGCGCCAGAGCCGCCGCCGGATCGCGCTGCGCGAGACAGGCCATGCGCCAGCTGCCGATGGATGAACCAATGCAATGCAGCGGCCGCGTCCGTGTGCCGGTCGCGAAGGGTAATGTCCATCCTGAAACGCCGTGAATCGCTGTGAGGGGTGAGCGACAGCACGGGGCAGGGCTGAGATGTCAGGGCTGAGGAACGGAAGGGGTGAGACCACCACAGGCGTGAGCGCTCAGGTCTCAGGGCTCAGGATTGAGCGCCTGCTTGAGGGGTGAGGAGCGAG
>JANOPS010000532.1:0-8594 GCA_031421995.1 Gemmatimonadaceae bacterium | reverse complement strand
TTGCAGGCGATGGGATGTCCGCTTGGCCAAGGCTTCCTGTTCTCACCCGCGTTGTCGGCCGAGGAGCTGACCGCCTGGATGCACGACCGCGACGCGTCGATGGTGCGTCGTGATGCGATGTAGGCGAACGACCGATTGTGTTTGGCGAGGTCGGCGTTGCCGGCGTGCGTCGCGTACGATTCCGGTCGGACCGGAGTCGCACTTCGCGTAACGGATTGGGACCTAAACGGAATGCATCGTGACGGCACTCGTGTCTTGCCGACGTCGAGGTGTTTTGTTGACTGCTGCCGTGACAACGGGATGCCGTGGAAGAGTCGAGCCCGTCGGCACCGGAGTCGCCGGCGCTGGTTGCCCGCGCGTTACGCAACGTGCTCCGCGTGCACGGCACCGTCACGGGCGCGCTCGCGGTGGCGCGAAGCCGCCGCACGGCGAGTGGCACCGTCGATCTTGTGTCCGCCGTGGCGTCAGCCGCCGCGTCCGCAGAGTCGGCCTTTCGTGCGACGGGCTCAACGTTGCTGATGGATTGCGGCGAGCTCGTAGAAGCGCCTGTCGCGGGCGACGCTGCGGGGCTGGAGCAAATGTTGCTCAATGTGCTGCTCAACGCGGGACAGGCGATGAAGCTCGGCGGCGCGGCGAGACTCTTGCTCGTACTCGATGACCACTCGTGGGTCGTCTCGCTGCGCGATAGTGGACCGGGCATGTCGGCGGCCCAGTTGGCGCGGGTAGGTGAACGGTGATGGTTCTTCGGCCGGCGTGGGCGTGATGGCGGCGGCATGGAAATGATGAAGGACAGGCTGGCATCTGATGCTACGTTCGCGCGATGCACACTTCGACATCGACGCGGCACCACGTTGGCGAGCGGCTGGTCGCGTCGCACCCCACGCGGTAAGATTCAGATGCCTACGGTGATCCGCCGCCTCGTTTTCGAACACCG
Organism: Gemmatimonadaceae bacterium; assembly: GCA_031421995.1. GTDB lineage: Bacteria > Gemmatimonadota > Gemmatimonadetes > Gemmatimonadales > Gemmatimonadaceae > Gemmatimonas. The sequence goes on along the minus strand of JANOPS010000532.1, from coordinate 7,660 downwards.
CATCTATTTGCAGGAGGCATGGGATGGGCATTTCGGCCACAAACGCTGAGCCAGTAGCGGTGAGTGTCGTCGTCACGGAAACGCATCTGCGCGTCTTTCTTGCGGACGGCCGCGAAATCGCGGCACCACTCGCGTGGTTCCCTCGACTTGCGCGAGCAACTCCGGAGCAGTGCGCCAAATGGCGCCTTATTGGCATTGGTTCCGGGATTCACTGGCCCGACGTGGACGAGGATGTGTCGGTGGCTGCGCTTCTGGCGACTCACTGACCGAGCGCGACGAGCGCAACGGGGTGCTGCACGTCGCGATTGTTCGACTCCGCGCGAACACCTCCGGAATGGCGTTCGGATGATCTTCCCGGGAAGTGGCGGACGGTCGCCTGCTGAGGACACCCGCGCCATCACACGGGCACCGGCGTGCCATGCGCTGCTTGCTACGCGCTTCACGACGCGCGAAGGATCGCCGAGACGCACGGTGGATCGCTGACCCTGGAGAATGTCCCTGGTGCGGGGCCTGCTGGTCACGGTGCGGCTGCCAACAGCGGGGTCCAGCACGAACGGTTCGATAGTTCGCCACTCGTGAGCTAGCGCTACGGGCCGAGCGCACCGATCGGAATCACGGCGACGCCGTCTGGCCGCACGTAGCCGTATCCCGTCGCCACGATCACCGCCAGCGTGCTGGGCTTGCCCACGACCTTCGTATCGACGCGATCAGCGAATGTCAGCAAATGCGCTGCGGCATCGTCGACGTACGCATGTCCGAGTTTGACTTCGAACGCCGCCCATGCCCCATTGCCGGCCGTGACGATCGCGTCCACTTCTAGCTTGGTGCTGTCACGGTATTGTCGGACTTCGGCGTCGTTGGCTTGCGCATACACGCGCAGGTCGCGCACAACGAGCGATTCAAACAGAAAGCCAAACCAGTTGAAGTCGGTGAGCAATCGCTCGGGTGTCGAACGCATCGCCGCGACCGCGAGCGACGGGTCGACAAAATGTCGCTTGGGGGCAGCGCGAAGAATGGATCGCGAACGCAGATGCGGCGCCCACGCGGGTTGATCTTCGATCACCATCAATCGGTCGAGCGCCGCGTGATACTGGGCGGCGGTGGCGTCTTTGATTGGGCCGTCCGCGCCGCCCGTATCATGCGCGAGCGTGCTGGTGCTCACATACGTGGCGACATTGCGCGCGTATGCTTGCAAGAAGCGACCGACTCGATCGGGATCTCGGTACATGTCGTCAACACGACGGATATCCACGCGACGGATTTCATCGAGATATCGGCGGACGGCATGCATCGCGTGTATCGGTGCGCGTGTCTGATGCCGCGGCCACCCCCCAACACATATGCGTTCGGCGATGTCCGCGATGGTCAGACGCGACGCGTAAGATGTGCCCGGGCCGTGGGTGAGCAGGGTCGCCATGGACGTCTGACCGGTGGCGTGTCCTGTCTCAAACAGACTCATCGGCCGCATACGCATGCGCGCAAATCGACCGGCACCGGTATGCCGCGTCACGTCGTCAGCGGGCACCGAAGAGCCGGTGAGAATGAACTGACCGTCGTCGTGACGATCATCGATGGCTCGCCGAATGTGATTCCAGAGCGCGGGCACCACGTGCCACTCGTCGATGAGTCGCGGCGTCGCTCCTTTCAGCAGCACCTCAGGGGACACGGCCGCCGCCGCCCGCGCGACGTCGTCCACGTCCAGCAACACTTCGCTGGCGGCAGCCTGGCGGGCCGTCTCTGTTTTTCCGCACGCCTTGGGCCCCTCAACGACGATCGCCCCAACGGAGGCGAGCATCGTGGTGAGTTCGGCGTCTACGACTCGCGGCCGGTATCGCATGGGAACCTGTCGTAAAACGTCATATAGTAGCGTGGAGTATAAATATATAAAAATGAACGATCTACGCAAGCTATAGGTACACTTAGTGAGATTCGAGTGGCAAACTTAGTGTGGCCGCATGGACATATTTGTGGCATCCATGGCGGCAAACTTATGAGACGCAAACGTACGCTTACCCACCTGATGCTTCGGGACCGCCCATCTGCTGGTCACCGGGGACACGGACTGACTGCAGACGGCGAACGACTCGTCGGCACCCCGTGCTATTCCCGCGATACCCGTGCGACCACGTCCGCGACGAATCGGAAGGGGAAGAGCGCTCCTGCCCTGACGTTTTACGCGCGCTTGTTGAACATTTTGTAGCAGTGCGGTCGGTCAGCACAACGGGTGCGCCGCTCGCAAGTGCTTTGGTCGCTGCACTTTGCGCTGCCGGACGATTTCGGAACACCGTTTGCCATGAATGACAGCGCCGGACGACGCAGCAGTTGCCGGCCGCCGCCAGCGCGGCGCCTTCCTGAACGAAGTCTGGAGCAAACGATGACCCGCATTCGATTGATCTTGGCGACAGCGTGTGCGCTGTCGGTGCCGGCTGCGGCCGCGAGCGCGCGGCAGCCCGCGGCGTTGCGAACGCTCGCGACGTTCAGTGGCGATAGTATCCAGGACTTTGGTGTCTCACCAAACGGCACGTTCGTACTCGTGAGCACCAAGAACGCCCTGCGCATGTACGATGTCGCACACCAGACGTCGCGGGAGCTGGTGAAGGGCCACGCCGAGGCACTGACGTGGGCCACGCAGGGCGATCGCATCGCGTGGACGCAGGGCACGAGCGCGGCCAACGTCAATGTGTGGTCGATGCCGATCGATGCGCGAACGGGCAAGCCGCGCGGTGCCGCGCAACGCATCACCCCCGGGAGGAGCATTGGTGCGGCGTTCTCCGCGGATGGACGTTGGATTGCCTACACCAGTGTGGACTCGACGAACGGGAAGAGGATGCAGGACGCCGTCGGGATCTCGATGGTGCCAGCCACGGGCGGGCCTGAGCGGGTCATTGCAGCGCGTTACCCGAGCGAAGGCGCCGCCTGGAGCGCTGATGGAAAGTCCCTGTACGTGAACGGCGAGGCAAAGACACCGGCCGGATGGGGCATCGTCAAGATCCGCATCAGCGATGGTGCGCGCGAGCTGCTCTCTACACCGCCCGGTGAACTCCTGGTTGGCATGACGGCCGACCGCCGACATCTCATCACGTCGTCGCACGGCAAGGGGAACCCGGTGCTTGCGGGTGATCGGGCCACGATCACGGATACCGCCGGACGCGTGCTTGGGCGCGTGCCGCTGCCTCCAGGGCCGGCGTTCGGATGGCCCGGTGCGCTGGGTGACAGCGCGATCGTGTGGGTGACGACGTCGGACCGCGCCGGTGCACTGGAGATTGCCCCCCTCGCGGGCGGCGACGCGAGACGGCTGCCCGTGCAGGGTGAGTCGAACACGATGCCGCTCTGGTCGCCAGACGGCAAACGCATCGCCTTTCTCGTTCCCACGACTGGTCGAACGGCGCTCGGGGTGATGAACGCGGATGGCACTGGCGCGCGCATCTACCGCGAGGTCAACGTGATTGCCGACTTCCTTGGCATGCTGTGGTCTCCGGACTCGCGATCGCTGGCCTTCCGTCGCGCGGACACGCCGGGCATGTCCAGCCTGGACGTAGGCAGCGGCACGATTCGCAGCGTCGCGGACGATCCCATTGGCGGCTGGCAATGGCGGTCGGATGGCCAGGCGCTTCTCGTGCGTTCACGCCGGGTCCCCGGCGCCGGCATCGATGAGATCACGCTGAACGGCCAGCGACGAATGCTGCTGGATTGGCCGCCGCCGGGAAGGCCGCTCGACTGGGCCTTCATCGGCGACACGAGCATCTTCCGCTTCACCATGTTGGACACGGCCGCGTTTCTCCAATCGCTCGGGCCGAGTCCCGCGCGACGCTTTGCCACAGTACCAGCGGGCTCGATACTGACCCGCCCCGCGTTGTCGCGCGACTCGCGCCAGGTGGTGATGTTCAAGGTGCGTCAAAACGGGAATGCTTCATCTGACACTCAGCTCGCCGTGTTCACGCTGGCGACCGGAGCGCTGCGCGTCATCGACCTGCCGTTTGCCTGGCGCACCGGCGGCACGGTCGCCAACCCGGCCACCTTCCTCCCCGGCGACTCCGCCGTGCTCGTCTTCGGCAAGCGCCCGAACGAGGCGAGCGTGAAGCTGTTTCGCGTGCCGCTCTTCGGTGGCGCACCAACCGTCGTCGCGGACGTCGGTACGCCCGGCGAAGGCATGCTGCAGGCGTCGCTGTCCCCGGATGGCAAGTCGGTGGTCTACTCGGTGCGGCGGGCATCAGTCACCCGCTCGCTCGTCCTGCTCGACCTCCGTTCGGCGCTCGCGAACGCGTCGCGTTCGCCACAACGCTGATGTATCGTTGCGCATGACGAAGCACGTCCTCGTCGTCGACGACGACGCCACCATTCGCGCTGCCCTGCGCGACGCGCTCACCTCGGCGGGGTTCCACGTGAGCCTCGCCGATGGCGCGACCTCGGCGCTTGCGCACATCGCGCAGGCGCCGACCGATGTGGTGGTGAGCGACGTGCGCATGCCCGACGTCAGCGGGCTTGAGTTGCTCCAGCTGCTCAGGACGCGCGTGCCCGACCTCGCCGTCATTCTCATGACCGCCTTCGACGACATGCCCACCGTCGTCGAAGCGATGAAGCACGGCGCGGTCGAGTTCCTCGTCAAGCCACTCGACCTCGATGATCTGCAGCGCACGCTCGAGCGCGTACTGGAAGATCGCGAGTCACGTCGACGCGCGCGCGCCACGATTGGCGTGACGGGTGACACCGCGCTGGTCGGTCGCGACACGCGCATGATCGACATCTACAAGCTGGTGGGGCAAGCCGCATCGACACACGCCACGGTGCTCATTCGTGGCGAGAGCGGCACCGGGAAGGAGCTGGTCGCGAATGCCATTCACGCGCACTCTGCGTGGTCCGCCGAGCCGTTCGTACCGGTGAATTGCGCGGCACTTCCATCCACCCTGCTTGAATCGGAACTGTTTGGGCACGTGCGCGGAGCGTTCACGGGCGCAATTGGCAACCGGCGCGGTCGCTTCGCGCTCGCCGGCAAAGGCACCATTTTCCTCGACGAGATCGGCGATACCTCGCTCGAGTTCCAGACCAAGCTGCTGCGCGTGCTGCAGGATCGCACGTTTCAGCCGGTGGGATCCGAGGAGACCGAACGCACCGAGGCGCGCGTCATTGCGGCAACGCATCAGGATCTCGAAACGATGATCCTTGAGAAGCGCTTCCGCGAAGACCTGTACTATCGATTGCGCGTGGTGGAAATCACGATTCCGCCACTGCGTGACCGCATCGGAGATATTCCGCTCCTGGCCGAGCATATGCTCACGCGCGCCAGCGTCGCACTCGATCGACCACGGGCGGTGCTGTCGGTCGATGCGCTGGAGCGGCTCAAGGAGCATCGTTGGCCGGGGAATGTGCGCGAGCTCGAGAACTGCCTGATGCGGGCCGTCGTGGTCGCGGCTGGTGGTGTCGTGCGGGCCGAGCATCTCTCTATGGGGTCACCAGGGCAGGCCGCCGAATCACCGGTGCTATCGCTCAGTGCTCTCGAGAAGCAGCATATCGCGCGTGTCATCGAACTGGCGGGCGGACACAAAGGGCGCGCGGCCGACCTGCTCGGCGTCACGCGCCCGCGCCTCAATCGCTTGCTCGAGAAGTTCGGGTTGCAGTGACATCGCTGACGCTGCGCTCGAAAGTGCTGCTCATCGTGGTGCTCGGCGCCGTCCTGCCGCTCGCCATTGTGGGATGGTGGCTCACCGGCACAGCGGCCCGTTCGGGACGTGCTCTGCTGCATGATCAGCTGGTCGCTGCGGCCTCGGGTGTCGCGGCGGAAGCGAACGAGGGTTGGACCGCGCGATCGGGCGAATTGCAGTTGCTCGCCAACAACACGGTGGTGCAAGCGATGCTGTCGGCGCCCGCGCAACCGATGGCGACACCAGACTCTCAGTATCTGCAGCAACTGGCGAGTTCATTCGGCTCGGCGATCCCCTCGGTGCGCTATGTCGACACCGGCGAATCGTTGCGCTGGTCGTTCGATGCCAGCCTCAGCGCGTTCTCGTTGCGGCGAGCAGGAGATATCAGCTCGGGAGTCGACACCGCGGCAGCCAGCGCGCGCGAGAAAATCGAGTCGAGCCAAGACCGCGCCGTGTTCACCGTGGACATCCCCGTACCCTCTGACGGTGGACGACGTCTCGGATCACTCCGCGCGCGCGTCCGGCTGTCGAGCATGATGCGCACGGATTCTGCCGGTCGCGCCGCGCTGGGTGCTGTGCTCGAAGTGTCCGATTCGCTCGGCGCCGTTGTGTTTCCAGCAGGCGTCGCGTCAAGCCTGCGCGATTCGGCAGCACAGGGTACGTGGGAAGTCGTCACCCAACCACTCGACGCCGCACCACTCCGCATCGTGCTCGCGCGCCCGGTGGCGCCGTTCGTACAACCATTTGAGCGTGCGGCACGGGCAGGACTGGGTGTGCTGATGAGTGTCGCACTTGCCGCCCTGCTTGTGAGTGCCATGCTGACGGGCCGAGTGACACGTCAGATCGAACGGATGGCTTCGGTGGCCGAAGCCGTCGCCGGCGGCGATCTGACGGGACGCGTTGACGTGGTTGGGCGAGACGAAGTTGGCCGACTCGCCGCGTCTTTCAACCTGATGACCGAGAGTTTGCGACAGACCCTCGCCGAGTTGTCGCAGCAACGTGCCCTCGCGGCCGTCGGTGAGTTTGCCGCGTCGTTGTCGCACGAGGTTCGCAATGCCTTGACTGCGGTGCGCATCGATCTGCAGAACGCCAATCGACAACTGTCTGCCGAGCACGAGGTGGCGCCGCTGGTGACGCGCACGTTGGAGACGGTGCGTCGTCTCGACGCCACGGTGACCAGCGCGCTGCGTGTAGCGCGAAGCGGCCACACGCCGATGGTACGGGTTGATCTCGTCGCAGTATTGCGACGCGCCGTGGCGAGCGCTGAACCCTCGTTTGCGTCGGGCAACGCCACCCTCCTGTCGGTACCCACCGACGCCGCCGCGTGCGAAATCGACGGCGATGCCGCAGCGCTCGAACAGCTCTTTCTGAACCTGTTACTGAACGCGGCGCAGGCACTGCGCCCCGAGGGAACGACGACCGTGTCGCTGTGCCTCGAGCGCGACGCGGTGGTCGTGCGTGTCGCCGACAATGGTCTTGGCCTCGCGCCTGGTGCCCTCGCCGCAACATCGTCGATGCTGTTCAGCACGAAGCCCGACGGCACCGGCCTTGGCCTGCCCATCGCCCGGCGCATCGCTGCGGCTCACGGCGGGTCGCTGACGCTCGCGCAGGCCGATACCGGCGGGGCCGTGGCGACCGTCTCGCTACCGCTGGACCGTACCAGACCAGAGGCATCACGTTAAGTTGGAGGGCGCGGACGCGGGCGAACAGTCGCGCGCTCGCCTACCCTGCCGCCGGTCTCCGGCACGGCTTGTCACGGTCCGCGGACTCGCTGGGTGACCGGCTCCACCTTTCAGCGATCGTCGGGAGTATTCGGACGTGAAGAAGTGGTTCGTCATCGGCGTACTGGGGCTCGTGCTGTTCGAACTGGCCAACGTCTATTTCATCATGCCGCTGCCGTACAGCCAGCGCGTGCGCAGCATCGATCTGGCGTATGCCCTCTACTCGTGGCGCTGGCCGGTGCGGGTCGTCTGTGGCGCACTGATGCTGACGGGCCTGCTCCCCATGTGGCGCGCACAAGG
>JANOPS010000531.1:0-3123 GCA_031421995.1 Gemmatimonadaceae bacterium | reverse complement strand
CGCCAGTCGGAAAGTCGCGTATCCAGCGCGCTGCCACGCAGCGCGTCTGCGGCCAGCTCCAGGCGGGCGATGGCCACGAAGAGGGGTTCTGCGGCTTCTTCCAGGACCGCCTCGATCGCGCGCTGCGCTGCAGCCTCCGTGGGCGCCTGAATCGCGGCGAGTTGTGCAATGGTCTTGCGCATCGACGACGCGAGATTCGCCGAGTCGACAAGGGCGACTTGCCGCAGCGGGTCGCTGACCCCGGCAATCGAGCGACGCGCGGCAAGAAGTGGTGCAAACCACGCGTCGTGCGAGTTGCCCAGCGCACCGCGGCGTGATCCGAGGGCACGCAGTCCGCGTGTCAGCTCCGGCATGGTGCACGCGCGATCAAGCAATTGTGTCGTGAGTTGTCGGAGCGACTCATCACCGTGCAGCTCCAGCACATCGCCGCTCGTCAAATACAACGTGAGCTGCGTTGCGCCTGCAGCAACCCCCTCAAGACCGTCGAATGCCAGTCGCCACGGCGTCGCGGTGGCCCAGTCAATCACGATCGCGTTCTCGTCGAGCTCCAGCGCCGCCGCTGCATCAATCTCGCGCCCTCGTACTATGCCGATGACGCGCGCGTTGATGCGTGTGGCGGTCACGTCAGACATCATTCGCCAAGAATGGCCGCGAGCACGGCGTCTGTATCTTCCAGCGTCGCAAACACCGCCGCAGGATTGTGTTCGGCGAGTTCACTCACCGAATACCGGCCGGTCGCGACGCCGATCGCGCGCACGCCAAGGGAGCGCCCACACTGAATATCGGCTGGCGTATCGCCGATGATGACCATCTGCGACCCGTCGATCGGCACCCCGAGGATGTCGAGCGCGCGACGCTGCGCCACGGCTGGCAACTCCGGTCGATGCTCGTGATCACTCCCGAACGCGTTGACCGTGAACCGGGTAAACTCGACACCAACGGCACGAAGTTTCCGGCGCGCGCCATACTCGATGTTGCCGGTCAGCAATCCCATCGTGGCATGTTCGTGGGCTTCGACGGCGTCGAGCAACGGCAGCACGCCGAGGCACAGGCGCGAGGCCAGCGCGTCGCGTTCCAATTCGGCGTCCAGTCGACGGCAGTAGGCGGCCAACGTATCGTCGATGCGCGCCGAAATGAACGCATCGTCAAACCCCGCGGTCCGCATCTGCTCACGCGTGATCTGACGATCCGTCTTGCCGTCATAGCGATACGAGGGATCTCCGCCCCGTCCGAACACCTCGTGCAACGCACCTTCCATCGCGCGACGTCCGGCACCGTCGGTCCAGAGCAGGGTGCCGTCAATATCGAAAAGCACAAGCTTCACGTGCGTACCGGGGTCGGAGTGGAGGAAGACAGCAGCGGTCGCGAGACGGCCGTTCGGGATAACAGCAGTCCGCCCATGATGCACGCCGCTCCCACCGCTTGCCACCCGGTGGGACGTTCGGCCAGCACAATCCACGCGACCGCGATTGCGATGAGTGGCTGCAGATTGCCATACATTGCCGTGCGCGTTGCGCCCAGGACTTTCACGCCGCGATAGAAGAGCAGGTACGCGATCACCAGCGCACCGATCCCTGCATACACCACGGCACCCCACTCAGTCGGCGCCACCGTGGTGGGGTCGAGTCGGCGGAGCGCCGGCGTGGCCACGACAAGCAAGAAGGCGGCGCCACTTGCCATGGTAATCGACGAAAGATGAACCGGATGTGCACGGGCGGTATAGGGCTGGAGCAGCACACTGAAGATCGCCCACATCAAACTGCCGCACGCAATCAGTCCCGCGCCGAGCATGGCGTCTTGTCCAGCATCGAGCCCGTGCGTGCTTCCCACGACACACGCCACGCCGATGAGCTGGATGGCGATGCCGAGCCATCCTCGCAGCGGAAGACGTTCGCGCCCCAACAGATGCGAAATCACGGCGATGTAGGCCGGACCGGACGCAACCACCAGCGCGGCAATGCCAGCTCGGGTGCGCGCCAACCCGAGAATAAAGAACAGCTGATAGAGTCCGTTCCCGATCAGCCCGAGCAACGCCAGATGCCACACGTCACGACGCGAAGGCCATCGATCGGCGCGCAAGAAGAACGACAGGACCGCAAGGATCACCGCCGCGAGCGCGACCCGCAATCCGTTGAAGGCGAAGGGTTCGAGCGTCCGCAGGCCGGCTTTGACGACGCTATAGTTGACGCCCCAGATCACCGCCATCAACAGCAATCCCACGTCAGTCGCGCCAAAGGCCGGTCGGGAAGTCATTTCGTAAAGTAGGCACCGGGACGCGCCCGGTGTACCTTGGTGCATGCATGTCTCCTTCGCGCTGTTCGCCGACGCGGCGAACCTTTCCCAAGAGGGAAAGCTGAACATCCTCGGCGTCTTCGATGCCGTCCATGTGGGCCAGTTCCCGGCTCTGCATCCACGCGCCACCTTCGTGGTGCGACTCAAAGGGAATCCTGCCGACGTGGGGTCGCACGAAATGACCTTTCGGTGGATCAACCCGCGCGGAAACGAACTCTGGTCGTCGTCGGCCCAACTGGATATTCAGGCTGCTCCGAACCAGTCTGGTGAGATGGATATGCCGGTCTTGATACAGGTCGACCTCCCGCTCGATGTGATCGGCGACTATGCCATGGTGGTCGAGCTCGACAGCACTCGGCACGGGGAAGCGATTTTGCATGTACGAGGCGGGGTACCAATGAGCCTCCCGGTGCCGGGATCGACGATGGTGTCGTAACGACGACACCACGTCTGAGGGGAGAGCACCAGCCTAGGGCCTCAGCCCGATCTCAGAGGAAAAAGGGATGAGGCAACATACAGGCGTGGGCTGTGAGCTTTGGGGTTTCAGGGTTGAGCGCCAGCTTGAGGGATGTGGGGTGAGGCTTGGGCGACTCAGGTGTGAGGTTTGAGGTGTGAGGCGCGCGAGGTGTGAGGGTTGAGGTGCGAAATCCAACCAACATCATCGTGCGGCCTCGTGCGAACGCGGTTCAGCTTCCGTGCACGAATCACCGTTCGGTGAACGCGCTCGCGCGATCCCGGGCTGAGAAGCCGAGCAAACGCACCTCAAGCCTCAAACCCCAGGCCTGAGTCGCCCAAGCCTCACCCCTCATCCCCTCAAGCTGGCGCTCAACC
>JANOPS010000530.1:0-3436 GCA_031421995.1 Gemmatimonadaceae bacterium | reverse complement strand
GGTTGAGCGCCAGCTTGAGGGGATGAGGGGTGAGGCTTGGGCGACTCAGGCCTGGGGTTTGAGGCTTGAGGTGCGTTTGCTCGGCTTCTCAGCCCGGGATCGCGCGAGCGCGTTCACCGAACGGTGATTCGTGCACGGAAGGCTGAACCGCGTTCGCACGAGGCCGCACGATGATGTTGATGGATTTCGCACCGCAACCCTCACACCTCGTACACCTCAAACCTCACACCTGAGTCGCCCACGCCTCGCCCCACATCCCTCAAGCTGGCGCTCAACCCTGAAACCCCAAAGCTCACAGCCCACACCTGCGGTTGTCTCACACCTTCTTCCCCTCAACCCTGACGCCTCCGGCCTTCTTCATTCTGCTGCTCATCCCTCCTGCTGCTCATCCCTCTGTGTTAACGCACCGCTACACCGGCGGAAACGGCAAACTCACTACCCTCGCCGCCACGCCGCCAACAGAGACGGTCGCCCCGACCTCCACCTCGCGACGCACCATGGCCATTGCAATCGGCCCCCGCAACGGCGAGATCACCGCGCTGCGCACGTCGCCGACCGCCTTGTTGTTCGCATCCATTACGCTCGCACCGGCCGCGAGCGGAGCGTCGCCAATCAGACCGCGGAGGTGGCGATTGACATGGCCGCGGAAGTGGATGCGTGCAACCGTCTCCTGACCCGTATAACAGCCCTTGGTGAACGAGATCGCGTCCAGCGCATCCAGGTTGGCTTCCTGGGGAATCGTATTTTCGTCCATGTCGATCCCGATGACCGGGCGTCCCGCTTCAATCCGCGCCACGTTCCAGACGGCGCCAGACCCCTGCAGAAACGGTGCGTCGGCGAAGCGCCGTTGCACCGACGGCGCCGTGGCCACATCCGCCACCATGATGAATCCCGGAACAGTACCCATGATCGGTGCGCGAATCAGCCGGACGGAAATGGGCCCAAGGCTCCACAACCCATGACGCCACGTCGGCCAATCCGTGAGCGCTGCGATCATCCCGTCGCCCGCAGGCGCATCGAGTGCGCTCCCACCACCAATCGCTGCGATGGCTCGGGGCGCTTGGGCCCCGTACACCATCCAGGACTGATAGCGGTCTGTTTCGTCAGCCACTTTGCACAAACGCGGGTTGACATACTTACGCGCCAAGTCCATCCACGCCGGCGCGGCGCCCGGCATGGTGGCGATCAGTAACGCCGTCTCGTCAAGTCGGACAACGAGCATGTCCGTGACGAGCTTACCCTTCGGCGACAGCGCGGCCGCATGCAGCCCCTCGCCGGCGCCCAGCGCGGCCACATCGTTGGTCACCAGACCATTCAGAGCGTCGGCCGCCTTCTCGCCACGAAAGCTGCTCCAATGAATCGTGGAATCCCACCACACGGCGTCGGTGCGCAAGGCGTTGTACGCGGCGACATCGTCCTCGCCGAGGGGCGTGGCCGGAACGAGCGTGGCTGGATCAGATTCGGTCATTCAGCAATGTAGGACGGGCCGCAAGGAAAAGGGAATCGCGCGAAGAGGCTTCGGTCCGCGCGTGCGGCACGACCGACGAACGGCGCCGCGATCGACGTCGCGTAGTCGCCAGACTCGAAGGCCACCCGTTCAAGTGTTCGGTCCTGGCCGTCGAGGCGATGGGTGATACTGGCATAGCTTTGCTTCAGGCTGCCGCGGACGGTACCACGCACCATCGCCGCGACGGGATCGTCGGCGCAGTGCACAACTCCGAAGAGCGCGTGGAGGTCGAACATGCGCAGGGCGCGATCCACATCCGCGCGAATCGAATCGGAGCGCAACACGATGCGGGTGCCGCGCACCAGATGCTGCTCCAGCCACTCGTGCGCCTGCGGGGCCAGGTCGATGCCTTGCCGCATGCGCTGCGAAATCGCCCGCTGCGCATGGAGCGCGACGAGCTCCACCAACGTCGGATCGTCCGCCGCGGCGGTGTCACCGACAATCGCCCGGGCCATTCGCGTGAGCGATCGGCCGGGCAGCTGTTTGACGAGCGTGTCGACCAGCTTCCTGCTCGCCCTGCCCGAGGCAGGACGTACACCATATTCAATGGACGCCATCGCCAGCGCATGCGCACGCACCTCCGCGGTGTCGGCCACAATGCCATCGAACGCCAGAATGATCACATCCATCACATCACCCGCCAACGCCGCCGTAGCTGGCGTCCAGCAGTTCCACAGGATGCACCACGCGAGCGGCCGAACCACTGCGCAGCAAGCCGGCGCCGATCTGCATCATGCATCCAGGGTTGCCCGTTGCCACCAGCGTGGCGCCCGTACGTGCAATCGCGGCGAGCTTTGGTGCGAGTACCGCGTCCGAGGTGGCCGGTTCGATCAAGTTGTAGATCCCCGCGCTCCCGCAACACTGGTCGGCGTCCTCCAACGGCATCAGTTCGATCCCGTCGATCGCCTGTAGCACCGCGAGCGGCTGCGAGACCACACGCTGCGCGTGCATCTGGTGACACGGTGGATCGTGCGTGACGCACACCGGGGGCACTCGCCCACGACGCGGGCCGTTCGCTGCAAGTAACTCACTCACATCTCGCGTTTTCGCACCGATGCGCTCGGCGCGCGCGGCCCATGCGGGATCGTCGTGCAGCAAGTGCCCGTACTGCTTGAGCATCGCGCCACAGCCGGCGGAGTTGACGGCAATGACATCCACGTTGCTGTCTTCGAAGGCCGCGATGTTCCGTCGCGCGAGCGCACGCGCCCCTTTCAGGTCACCGGCGTGCGCATGCAGCGCACCACAACAATGCTGATTGGGCGTCGCGCGAATGCTATAGCCATTCTGCGTCAATACGCGGTCGGTCGCGGCGTTTACGTGCGCGAATAATCCAGACATGACACAGCCGGAAAGCACGCCCGTCTGCACAGGCGGTGCCGAGTGTGCCGCCGAGTGTGCAGGCCGGCGTGCCGCCGAGTGTGCAGCTGAATCCGGACGTGCATTGCCAGACGAGGCTCGGGCAGGGCTGCTGATGGGCGCGCGCAGCGACACCGGCTTGGTAGACGCGAGCATGGCGAGCGGGAAGGCCAGTCGCTCGGGCAACACGCGCGCGAGGGCACGCGGAATACCCGTGTCGCGTACGAAGCGCGCCAGCGCGAGCGTTACGCGAAGCAGCACCGTGTGCGAGAACAACGCCAAAACTACGCGAGCAACGGCGGGGCGGCCGCGAACGGTGGCCATCGTTGCGCGCGTCGCTTCAAGGAGTTCGCCGTATGGCACACCCGACGGGCACGCCGTTTCGCACGCGCGACATCCGAGACAACGATCGAGATGCTTTCCGGCGTCGGCGTCATCCAGCGCGATGTCGCCCTCCAACAAGCGACTCATCAGCACCAACCTGCCGCGCGGACTCTCGTTTTCGTCTTCGAGATTGACATATGTCGGGCACGCCTGCAAGCAGAATCCGCAGTGCACGCAGGCATCGAGTCC
>JANOPS010000529.1:0-9393 GCA_031421995.1 Gemmatimonadaceae bacterium | reverse complement strand
CCGAAGCCGGCTGCGTCGACAACGGGTCTTATTGGTGCGGGGACCACGCTGTCCTTTACCAACGCTACGAAGGTCTGCAGTAACACCAGCGGCGTCGGCGACAAGTTCACGGCGCAGCTGACACAGGCCGTGAGTGGCTCCAACGGCGCCATGATACCCGCCGGTGCGACCGGCACCTTCGAAGTGACCGAAGCCAGGACGGCGAAGAATGCCAACGACACGACGTACCTGGTTGTGCGCATGCTGTCCGTGACGTACGACGGCAACAGCTATCCGGTTGACGCGACGGTGCAGTCCGCCACCGCCGAACGCGTGCGCAGCGCCACGAAGGGAACGGACGCCAAGAAGGTGGCCGGGGGCGCCATTATTGGCGCCATCGCCGGAAGGATCATCGGCAAGAGCACGAAGGGCACTGTCATTGGTGCTGCTGCGGGCGCCGCAGCGGGAACCGCCGCGGCGTCAGCGACGGCTGACTTCGACATGTGCATCAACGGCGGCGCAAGCATTGCGGTCAAGCTTGATGCGCCCGTGACGGTGCGGATCAGCTCCTAGTAGCCTCTTGCTCCGCCTGATCGCCGTGGCTCAGGCACGCCCTCCCATCCGCCCGGCACGCGCATGATCGCGTTGACGTTGACCAGCGCGCGCAGTCTTCGCATGCTGTGCCTCATCGCGCGCAACGAATCGAGCACCGGCGCCGTCAGGCCCCCGTCTTCGTAGGTGAGCGAATCCGGCAGGGCCTGATGGTGCACCCGTGGCGCCCGCATCGCATCCATGAGGGACATGCGATGCACCAGCACATTCAGGATCACCTGGCTCGTGCCCGTGATAATGGTGGGCCCGCCGGCCGCGCCCAGCACCAGTAGCACGTGGCCATTACGGTCACTGACGATAGTCGGTGTCATGGCACTCAGCATACGCTTGCCGGGCTGCACGGCGTTCTGCTCGCCTTGCACCAGCCCGAACATATTGGGCATCCCCGGCTGCGCGGCGAAGTCGTCCATCTCATCGTTCAGCATGAACCCGGCGCCGCGTACCCAGACACCCGAGCCCCACGAGTTGTTGAGCGTTGTCGTGGTGGCGACCGCATTACCTTTGCTATCAACCACGGAATAGTGCGTGGTGTGCATCGGCTCGCGCTCCATCGCTTTCATCTTCGGCTCGACATCGCGCGTGGCGGTTGCCTGTGCGTCGTCGATGGTTTGGCGAAGCGCCTTCGCATACGATTTGCTCGTCAGTTGCTCCAGCGGCACCTTCACAAAGGCCGGATCCCCGATTTTTTCGTTCCGGTCGATGAACGCACGTTGAAAGGCGCTGCCAACGAGATGAAACCAGCGCGTGCTTCCATAGGCCGGCAGTGTTGGGTACTGCTCAAGAATGTTCAGCGCTTCAGCCATCGTGACGCCGCCGGAGGATGACGGCGGCATAGAGAGCAAACTGTATTGCTGAAAGGACGTCTGAATAGGCGTGCGATACACGGGCGTGTAGTGCTTGAGATCGGTTTTCGTGATAATGCCGCCCCCGCGCGCCTGTTCGGCGGCCAACGAATCCGCCACCCAGCCTTCGTAGAAGGCGCGCGCGCCGTCGGCGGCGATCGCCTGCAGTGTTCGCGCGAAATCGGGTTGCACCAGTCGTGCGCCTGCGGCGATGGGCTGTCCGTTTGGGAAGTAGGGCGTGTTCGGACTGTACGTGGTCACCAACGAACGGGCGCGGGATATTGACCCGGCGAGTGCGGTGTCCACCACGAAGCCATCGCGCGCCAAGCGGATGGCCGGCTGCAAGACCTGCGACAGCGACATGGTGCCGTATTTGGCGAGTGCACCAGCCATACCCGCGACCGCCCCGGGAACCCCGGACGCCAGATGTCCTTCGATGCTCTTGTCGGTGAGTTTGCCGTTGGCATCAAGAAACATGTTGCGCGTTGCCGCGAGCGGCGCAATCTCGCGATAGTCAATCGCGGCCGAACGACCGTCGGCCAGCTTAATCACCATGTAACCGCCGCCGCCAATGTTTCCAGCCTCGGGCCACGTCACGGCGAGCGCAAATCCGAGTGCGACCGCGGCGTCAATGGCGTTCCCCCCCGCCTGCATGATTTCCACCGCGGCCTCGCTGGCGAGGTCACTGTTGCTGACCGCCATCGCATCTTTGGCGAAGGTCGCAGGTGCGCCAGCGGGCAATCGCCACCCGGTTGGGAAGACCGGGGCAATGCGCGTGGGAATCGCGGGGGCGGCTGCATTACCAGCGCCTGTGCCAAGACCCGGGCGCGGGCAGCCCGAGGCCACGGCGACAACGATGCAAGCGCACAGGGCGGCGCGCAGCGCGCGAACGGAGAGTGGAAACATCGTGGACATGCGACGGGAAGGCACGGGGTTGAACAGGTGGAGAAGCGCGTCTGTGAACACGTCTGTGTAGCCGCGACCGCCGAGGTCAGCGACCGCCGAGGTCAACGACCGCCGAGCTTGATCCGCACCGACGCACGCGTGTTGCGCATCCGCCAGGTGCGGCTTGCGTCTTCGGGCAAGTCTTTCTTGGCGTGGAAGCCGATGCCGATGTCTTGCACCAAGGCCACCACCATCCCCGGGGAGAGCGAGTACGCAAACCCCACTCCCAACGTCCCCGACAGGTCCACGCTACGAGCGATTCCGGGGATCGCGACCGCATCAGCCTTGTTCTTGAAGTTCTGGAAGACCGTGGCACCGCCACTGGCCTCAAACGTCGTGTGGAATCCGGGGCCGCCTCCGGAACGGAACTGCGCCATCCCGGTCCACATCTCCGTGGTCGCCGCGCAGGCGCTGATGCACGCAGCGGGCAGCCGTACGTTGGCCGCGCCGGCGATCGAGCCCAGCGCGAGGTCGACCACGCCATATCCGCCCGACAGGCCGATCGTGGAGAACTGGTCCAGCGCCTTCTCCAAAGTCGCACGATACTGCCACAAGGGATCGTTGCCGAAACGCCATGTGGTTTGCGACGCGCCGTCGGTAATGGTCGACGAGATGATCACCGCACTGGCACCGCCAGAGACCCACCAGCCGTACGAGGGTGCGCGCATCGGCGCGCCGCGGAGTTGCGAGTAGACGGTTGCTGGAGCCGCGAGCGTGACAACCGTAGCGACCGCCGTTGCTGCCGCTCGCGCTCGCCGCGCGAACGAGCGCGGCGTGCGATGTCCAAGTGTCGATGTGGCTTGCGGTTCGCGCATTCAGACTCGTAAGTTTGTGCATCAGAACGTGCCGGTACCGTGGAACCTACTCGTGGCGTCCCGTCGGCAACAGTTGCGCGCTTTCCTCTCTCTTCTTCGTGCCTCCTCAGACGCTCGATCCACGAGTCACCGAACGTCGTAATCCGCGCACGGTCAATATCGATCTCGCTGCCCCGGAGGCGATTGTTGAGCTCATGAACGCGGAAGATCGGCTCGTTGCCGACGCGGTCGCATCGCAGCGAGAGATGATTGCGCGCACCATCAGCGCCGTCGAAACTGCATTTCGAGGCGGCCATCGACTCTTCTACATCGGAGCCGGCACCTCGGGGCGCCTCGGTGTGCTGGATGCCAGCGAATGCCCACCAACGTTTGGCACCGAGCCTGGCATGGTAATTGGGGTGATTGCCGGCGGTGATCGGGCGTTACGCACACCGGTAGAAGGCGCCGAGGACGACGCGAACGGCGGCATCGCCGCGCTACGCGAGCACGCGCTCGGCGCCGGCGATGTGGTGGTCGGTATCGCCGCGTCGGGAACCACACCGTACGTGCGCGGCGCGCTGGCGTACGCGCGCTCCCTGGGCGCCATCACGGCGCTCATCGCGTGCAGCGAGCCGCCCGCCGCAATGCGTGACGTGTGCGATATGCTCATGTTGCCGATCGTCGGTCCCGAACTCCTCACGGGGTCGACACGACTAAAGGCCGGGACGGCCACGAAGATGGTATGCAACATGATCACGACCGGCGCGATGATTCGCATTGGCAAGAGCTACGGCAACCTCATGGTCGACTTGCGCGCGACCAACGAGAAGCTGACCGACCGCGCGGAGCGCATCATGATGGAGGTTGCCGGCATCGCGCGCGACGAAGCACGCGAGTGGTTGGCGCGCGCCGATGGAGCGGTCAAGCTTGCCATTGTCATGCATGCACTGCATGTCGATGCTGCGACCGCGCGCGCGCGTCTTGCCAACGCGGGTGGCGTGATTCGTCGTGTCGTTCCCGATGGTCCGCCCGCAGTGTCCACCACGTGAACACGGTGCACGCTGGGCCCACCAAAGCGCACGCGAGCCAGAGGGCGAGCCACAGTGCGATTCTTGTCGGCTTGATGTCCGGCACGTCGCTGGATGGGATCTCCGCGGCGGCCGTACGCTTCACCGACGAAGCAGACGGTCGTATTGCGTCGACCCTCTTGTCGTTCACGCATCGCGCCTACGAGCCGCACGAACGTGAACGTCTGGAACAGGGGATGCGCGAGGGCACCGCGCGCGACTTCTGTCGCCTGCATGCCGACCTCGGCGAGTGGCTCGCCGGTGCTGCCAACGGAGCGATCAGCGCCGCACACCTCACACCAGTGGATGTCGCGGCCATTGCGTCGCACGGACAGACGCTCTGGCATGAGCCGGGACACAGCACGTGGCAAATTGGCGACGCCGCACGCATTGCTGAGCGAACCGGATGTGCGGTGATCGCCGACTTTCGCGCGCGCGATGTCGCCGCTGGCGGTCAGGGCGCACCGCTGGTCGCGATGGCCGACGCGCGCCTGTTCTCGCACCCCACTGCATGGCGTGCGTTGCAGAACCTCGGCGGTATCGGCAACATCGCGATTGTGCCGCCGGCGAACAGTGCGCACGCGGCTGATGTGCTTCCGGTGCGCGCGTTTGATACCGGACCCGGCGTCGTGATTATTGACGGCGTCACGCGACGCGTGCGGCCGGGCCTTACCTACGATCGCGACGGATTGCTGGCACGCGCCGGTACACCGGTGGCGGCAGTCATCGACGAAATGCTTGAGGCCCCGTACTTTCGACAAGCACCCCCAAAGAGCACCGGACGCGAATGGTTCACCCGCGACTACATCGACGCCTTTGCGGCACGCTGTCGGGAGCACCACGCGAGTGATGAAGATGTTGTTGCCACCGCCACCATGTTTACGGCGCGCGCACTGGCCGAACAGGTGATGCGGTTTGTCGATGAGCCGATCGAAGATCTCGTCCTCGCTGGCGGCGGTGCAAAGAACCCGACCTTGGTGAGTGCGATCACCACCGAGGTGACGCGTACCGCGATCAGCAACGGGCGTCGCGCCCCCCGCGTGGTGCGGTTCGATGATCTGTTCTTTGATGGGGAAGCAAAGGAAGCGGTCGCGTTTGCCCTCATGGGCTATTTGCATCTCACCGGGCGAAGCGGCAACGTGCCCAGCGCCACCGGCGCACACGCAGCGCGTGTGCTCGGGCACTACACACCCGCCCAATGACTGCTCCAACGCCGATCCGACGCGACCTCGCGCAACTCCTCATCCCGGTCATTCGCTGGACACCGGGGAGCGGCTTTGCCGACGAACGTCCTCGCATTGCCGCCGCACTGGAGCTTGGCGTTGGAGGTTTTCAGCTTGTCGGCGGGGAGCAGGACGTGGTCCGTGCGCTGGCGAAGGAGTTGCAGCAAAAATCGCGACACCCGTTGCTCATCGCGGCGGAGCTTGAGCGCGGTGCCGGACAGCAGTTCCTCGGCGCGACGGGCCTCCCGCCGCTGGCCGCCATCGCGGCCCTCGGCGATATCGAGTCGCTGCGCCGCGCGGCACGCCTGACGGCTCGCGAAGCGCGGACGATGGGCGTGAATTGGAATCTCGCGCCGGTGTGTGACCTCGACGGGTTTCTCAACAACCCGGTGGTCGGGACCAGCGCGATGAGCGCCGATCCGCGTCTTGCCGCGACCCTCATCACGGCGTGGGTTGAAGCGTGCCAAGCCGAGGGGGTGTTGGCCTGCGCGAAACACTTTCCTGGTCTCGGGCGCACGACGACCGATTCGGCTGTTGATCTCCCGGTGGTTGACGTGCCCGCCGACCAGTTAAAGGATCAAGATCTGCAACCGTTTCGCGCGGCAATCAGTGCCGGCGTCGCGAGCATGATGACGGCGCATGTCGCGTATCCAGCGCTCGATCCAAGTCGCGCGCCGGCGACGCTGTCGCGCGAGATGCTGCAGTGGCTGCTGCGACAACAGCTGAAGTATGACAACCTGATCGTCACGGATGCGCTGACCAGTCGTGGCGCGACCGCGGAGCATACAATCGTGCAGGCTGGTGTCCTGGCACTCCGGGCAGGATGCGATGTGTTGCTGGATCCCGGGCCGCTGGACGAAGCGCTTGCTGGGTTGGAACAGGCAGCGGCGGATGGCACGCTGGAGCCGGAACGCATCAGGCAAGCCATGCGCCGGCGCTTGAAGTGGGCCCAATGGGCCTCGCCGCCCAATGATTGGCGGCGGCCAAGCGGTGCGGATACGGCGTGGGGGGCGTTGCTGGCGGATCGCGTGCTGCGTGTTCCTTCGGCGCCACTTCCGGCACTGGGCGTGGTCACCGAAGTCGTGATTGTTGACGACGACATTGACGTCCGGACCACGCACGCAGGGACAATCGCCCTGACGGAGTCGCTTCGTGCCGGCGGCAATGACGCGCGGCCGGCGGATCACCCCACGGTCGCCAGCGGCGGTCCGTTGGTGATCGGGCTTTTTTCGGATTTCCTCGCAGGCAAGTCGCGCACTACGCTGCTGCCTGCTTCAATCGCGCAGGTTGCGCTATTGGCCGAGGAAGCGCGTGTGCTGGGGCGAGAAACCATTGTGGTCGGGTTCGGCGACCCGCGGTTCGCCGCACAGCTGCCGTTATCGTTGCCGACCTTGGCCGCGTGGAGCGGAGATCGCGTGATGCAACAAGCCGCCGCCCGCACGCTCCTCAAAACTCGCAAGAGCTAACGACATCCGTCGCACCTGTGATCGTGCAACGCAACCGCGCTAGCGCTTGCGAAGAAGGCTGTACATCAGCCACGAGGCGGCGATCACGGCGATCACCGCCAACACAAGGAACACAGGCTCAACCCGTTGGCGACGCTCGCGGACGACTTCTTCAGGGGCGCCAAGAATCGACTCATCTTCCTGCGCGCGTGCCCGCGCGAATTCCTCCTCGATCGCCGACGCGGAGGGTGCGGGTGTCCCGTAGCGCGGTGTCGGATCGCTCTTCAAGCGCGACTGCAGCAGGGGCTCAGGAAGGAGCGTCTCCGCGGTATCGTGGTTGAGCGTTCCCGCCAACGAATAGGTGTTATAGCCGACCGCGTCGGTGTCTTGCCGGTCATGCAACGCGTCGCCGTCGAAGCGCACCGCGATGACCGTGATGTTGTCGGGGCCCCCAAGTTCATTGGCGCGATCAATCAGCCGTTTGCAGACCTCCGTGGTCTCGCTTGAGGCGTTGGAAACGCGTGCGATTTCATCCGCGCGGACCAGTCCCGAGAGCCCGTCGCTACATAAGATCAGGGTATCGCCGCGGCGCACCTGTTGATGCGTGAGATCAATCGTGACGTGTGCCTCGGGCCCAAGTGCCTGCAGGATGATATTGCGGCGCTCACTGGTCTCCGCCTGCTCCTGTGTCAACTCGCCGGCCTCGACCAAGCGCTGCATGAGCGACTGATCTTTGGTGAGCTGCTTCGCCACGCCGTCGCGTACCAGATACGCCCGACTATCGCCGACCTGTGCCAGGTAGATCACGTCGCCGAGGAGGCCGGCGATGGTCGCTGTGGTGCCCATGCCGCGATGCTCGGGATGCTCGCGCGCGTGACCGTGAATCTGACTGTTGGCAAAGATCGTGGCGTCGCGCAGGATCATGGCAAACTGCTCGGGCGACGGCTGCGCCTCGCGTTTCCAACGGTCGCGAAGGACCGACAGCACTTCGAATCCCGCCATACTGCTTGCCAGCTCGCCAGACGCGGCACCCCCCATGCCATCGGCCACCAAGAACAGCAGCCCATGTGGCTCGACCGGAAGGTCGCGGGTGGATCGGTCAAAGAGCACCGGGTCGCCCGACTCCAAGTCGGCCACCAGGAACGTGTCCTCGTTATGCTCACGCGTACGACCGACGTCCGTCTGCGCAAAGACGCGCGCGAGGACGCGGCGGTCGCCGTGTTGCTGAGGATGACTGGATTGCGGCGAGGGAACGGTCACAGATTCATGAGACGAATCAGGAAGCGAGCCAAAGGGTAGGTGGAGACCCTACGGCGCGAGACGACAGAAGGTTTTACGGAGTTGGTAAGATAGGCGCGGTGGAAAGATGTCTCCACGGCGTGACTCAGGTCAAATAAACCGCTGCACAAAACGCTGGACGGCGTCTGGCGAGTGGGCGACCTTGCAACGATGCCCTCCCGTCACTCTACCCGCTCGCCGATATCGGTCGACCGGATCGTCCAGTCGTTTCGCACCGTACGCGGCACAAAGCGTGCCGTTTTCGTCCTCGTGGTGTCCGCGTGCCAACCACGCGCCGGTGCACCCGCGCCCCGTGAGACGCCTCGGCCCGAATCGAGCGTCGGGAGGAGCAGCGGGCGGAGCATCGGGAGCGCCACTCAGCCCGGCTCATTGCCCCCTGTCCCTCGCGTCGCTGGTGCGGCGCTGGTGCCGCGTGTGCAGTATCCGAGCGACAATCAGCTGATCACCAGCCGCGATTCCAACTTCGTGCTGGGCAGCGTGGGGTCTGGCGACGCGCGGTTGGTCATCAATGGCGTCCCGGTGACCCCGGCGCCAAACGGGGCCTTTATCGCGTGGCTGGCCAATCCGCCGGCAACGGCACCGCGCTACGACCTTGTGGTGACGAGAGGCGCGGACACGGCGCGCCTGACCGTGAAGGTGCAGTATCCAACGCGGGTGGTGTTGAGCGCCACCGGTCCGTTGCTCGCCGATTCCACGACGGTGCAGCCGTCGCGCGGTGTTCGCGCGCACGCCGATGATTGGCTGCGGGTCAGCGTGCGCGCCGCGGCCAACACCGTCGTCCAACTCGAACTCGCCGACAGCACGCGTCGGCCACTGGTGCCCTTGGCGCGACTGCAGGCCAGCGCTTTGCGCGCGGTCGCGGGGGATCGGGATCCGATCGCGCCGCTGCCGCCGACGGCGGGGGCGGGATCGGCATCGGCATCGGGATCGGCGCAGGCGCCGTCGGGCTCGTTGGCTTCTGGTGAAGACATTGGAACGGTCTTTGCTACGGACGTGCGGGCCGATGAACTGAGTGCGTCGACGCGGCTGATTGTGAGTCGCGACAGTACGCGCAGCGTGCTGACGGTGCCGACGGTCGACATCGCGTCGCGCCGAGTGCGCCGGCTGGGCGTGTTGCGCTCTGCCAACCTTGTTGGAAGCGATACCGATCGTGTGGTCCACGCGCGCACGATTCCCGACGGCACGTA
>JANOPS010000528.1:0-1660 GCA_031421995.1 Gemmatimonadaceae bacterium | reverse complement strand
GGCCGAACTTGCGCGGCGGAGCGGCACGCGACGGGTGGCGATTCGGTTACAGGGCGACTACCCCGACGCGTACCGGCAGCTGGTGCGTCTGGGTGCGCGGGTGCGGTGGACGGATTTGCGCATGAGCGCGCACGGGTGGTCTGAGGTGGCGCCTGCGAGCGGGTTGTTGTTGTCGAACTGGGAGATTTGAACGGGCTGAGACGAATGCGACAAACACGAGATCGCTGGGCTATTGAGGTTTGAGGGTGAGGAGACCGGCGGTCGTCGCGACGACGATTCGGTCCCCGGCGAAGGCGGGCGTGCCTTGGAACGCAACTTTCGAACCGCCGATCACTAGCTCGTCGATCTCGATGAATCGAAACGACCGATTGATGCGGTCAACAATGACGAGTTGTGCACCAAAGGCCGTGAATGCGATACTCCTTTCTCCGACGCCGAGATCGAACGCCGGGCTGCCGACGCTAAGCGTCGAAAGAGCCCAATTGCTTCTCCCGCTTGTCGGATCAATTGACTCCAGCCCAGGCTTAGCTCCAGACCCGACGAACACCTCGGTTCCGTTGACGTGAATAGAAAGGACGTCGGTGTCGCTCGTGGCCGGAATCTTGGTTTTCCAGGCGACGGCCCCTGTTGCAGGGTGCATGTTAAGGACCAAGCCATCTTTCGTGGTGACGAGCGCCCGGTCATTGTATCGAATGTTGGAGATTCCTCCGTATTGCAGCAGCCCTTGTGCACGGTTGACCAGCAGTGTCCACGCTGAGTCGCCCGTTGCGGCTTTGAGCCCAAACGCGATCACTTCGCCGTCTGGCGGAAGCCCCGTCGCAGGGCGTCGACTGTAGATCAGCATGGAATCCACGAACACCGGTGCGGAGATGGAGCTGAGCGAGTTGTCGGGAAGCAGCCGGCGCTGCCATACACGTCTTCCCGTGAGCGCGTCCAAGACCGTGGCAACCCCGCGGTTCTGCGCGAACGCAACGTAGCGCCCGTTGTTGGTGATCGACGACGTAGGAACAATCTCCAGCGTCGGATCAGAGAACCGCCAAGCGATCGCTCCGTCGGCGCGTGCAATGGCCACCACTTCGGACCCGACCCCGACATAGATCAACCCGGGCCCATCGCTCAGGCGATTGGACGCCCATACGGGAGTGGTGAGCTGCGTCTGCCAGTATTGCCGTCCGGTGGACACCGATGTGGCTGCAAAATACCCATCGCGGCGGCCGCTGAACGCCGTATCGCCATGCACGATAACGGCCGAGAATCGAGGTCCCGGCGCGACTGACTCGACGGTGTAGCCCGCCGCCGAAGGAGCGGCGACGGGGCTATTGCAGCTGTTGAGGCCTATCGCTGCGACAACGAGGGCTATGTCATGACGAGCAATGCGGTGTATTTGGGTCATCTTCTCGGCACGGCATTATTGGCGTCAAATGTGACCTGCCCAACGATGTTCGCGAGCGCAAAGTTGCTGGTTTCAGCGCCGTGCCCCGCAGCCGTCGCGAAAATCGAATTCGCCCCCGACCACGTCTGATTCGCCAGCGGCACTATGCCATCAGACTGCGCGCAGCTATTCGGGGCGATCGTAAATGACGTCGGTGCGGCGCCGATCATCTCACACCACTTGGCATCCATGGCGAGCAGCGCCACCGCGCCTGCGGCGAAACGAGCC
>JANOPS010000527.1:0-8520 GCA_031421995.1 Gemmatimonadaceae bacterium | reverse complement strand
GGCGGTAGACCGCAGCCGAACCCGATGCGTCGACAATGAAGTGCACCGTGGTGCCGGTCTTCTCGACGAAGCGCCGAATGCGAAAGTCCTCTCGCCTCACTGACACACGCGATTTTTTCGTCGACGACGTGGTAGGCGACGGCGTGGTTGGCGACGGCGCGGCAGGCGACGTCGCGGATGCAAGGCGCATTTTTTGCCAAGGCGCCGCGGCCCGCAAGGTTTCCAACAGATGCAGTCGCGCGCCCCCGCGCGGCAGCCCACTCCGCGCACCACGCGGACGGCCACGCATCATGTTCTGTTGCTCGGCACCAACGCGCCCCGACATCGCGCCCGCGTTCATGCGTTCCAGCAGCTTCTCCAGCATGCCCGGTGGCAGCGCTGACGTTACGGCGTCGCGCAGGAGCGCTCCACCATCGGGTGGTGGCTCGGGCGTTTTATTGTCCGCGTCCTGCTCCGACTGCGGTTGGTCTGTTGGCGGTTCTGGAGGCGGCGCGTTATCCGGACTGTCTTCTGGCGGCGGTGGCGCGGGCGCTTCGTCGCCAGGCGGAGGCGGTTCCTTCGCTGCTTCAGACGGCGGCGGTTCGGGGATGCGTGTCGCGCGGGGGGCGAGTATCAACCGTGCTGCCACTTCGGCGTCCGCCGGCCCCACGGCGTCGCGTTCGGCCAACGCCGCGTGGGCGCGCGCGACGCGCATCGCGAAGAGCATCGCGCGAACCGAGGCTACACCAAACATATCGGCCGTGTTGCACAGCGCCGCAACCCAGCCGTCGTCCAGTGTGACGTTCGGCAACGCGACACGCGCAGCGGCAACGGCTGCGGCAACGCTCTGTTGTTCCTCGATGTCCAGCTTGGCCAGCGGCGACACCGCCGCCGGGTCGAGCACGACTCGGAATGCCAAGCGATCAATCAACGCGGGATGAATCGCTTCGTCATCGACCGATTCATCCAGCAACACAGCGATCACGCGCGCGTCATGTCGTGCGGCCACACCGTCGCGCGCCACGTGCAGCGCGCCCGAATCCAACACTTCGCAGAGCGTCGTGCGCACCGACGTGGCGGCACGTTCTGCCATGGGCACGACGACCATGCCACCGTCGGCCGCCGCCAACACTCCGCGCTCCGCGACCAACCGCCCCGTACTCAGAGTTGCCGACAGATCCACCCCGCCGATCAGTCGATCCGCGCTCACGCCAATAGGCAGCCGTCGCAAAGGGGCACCCTCCGGCAGCAGCGCGCGCACGTAGTTCACGAACTGACGGGACGTTTCGTGCAACGGATGATCCAGCACCACGCCGCCAAGCCCTGCCCCGTCGACGGCAAGCAACAACGCGACGAGCGCCGTGTCGCTTGGCGCGGGCGACAACGCCTCGTCGGCGTGATCGCTGGCCGGCGACTTGGTCACGATAGTGACGCGTTCCACAAGTCGGACACCGCGCGATCAACGCGCGTCGTCGAGTCGGCGTCATCAAGCACGTTGCGACGCAACCGGTGACGGAGCGCCATCGCCGCAATGCGACGCAGATGCTCGATGGTCACCACCTCCTCACCTTCGAAGGCCGCTAAGGCGCGCGACGTGCGCAACAGCGTGAGTTCGCCGCGCAGACCGTCCGTGCCAAGCTGCGAGCACAGCGTCGCGGCACGTTCAAGCACGGCGTCGGGAACCGAGACGTTGTCCAGTCGCGCGCGCGCCTTCTCGAGCGAGCGCCGCACTTTCGTCTCGGCCTTCGCCCAGTGCGCCAGGAACGCGGTGGGGTCCCGATCAAACGCATCACGGCGCTTGATGACGTCAATGCGCAGCGCGATCGATTCCGGCGTGCGCACATCGACGGCCAGGCCAAAGCGGTCCAACAGCTGTGGGCGCAGTTCACCCTCTTCAGGATTGCCACTGCCGACAAGCACAAAGCGCGCCGGGTGCCGCACACTGACGCCTTCGCGTTCGACGACGTTCTCACCGGTTGCGGCGGCATCAAGCAGGAGATCCACCAAGTGGTCTTCGAGCAGATTCACTTCGTCCACGTACAAAAATCCGCGGTGCGCGCGTGCGAGGAGCCCCGGCTCAAATGCCTTTTCGCCAGACGTCAGCGCGCGCTCCAGATCGAGCGCGCCCACCAACCGATCTTCGGTCGCACCCAATGGCAGGTCCACCATCGGCACGGCCGCACTGTTCGATTTGAGCACATGCCCATCTTTGCCGCGATGACGACAGTCATCGCACCACGCGCCGCTGACGGCAGGATCACATCCGTACCTGCAGCCCGTCACCACCTTCATCGGCGGCAACAGGCCCGCCAACGCGCGCACGGCGGTCGACTTGCCGGTCCCGCGATCACCGAACACCATCACGCCACCGATCGACGGGTCGATCGAGACGAGCAAGAGGGCCAGCTTCATCTCTTCCTGGCCCACGATCGCACTAAATGGAAAGACCGGTCTCATGAATACGGCTGAGGTCGCTAGATCGAAGGTGGGCGGAGTGCGCCGCGGGAAGCCACGTTAGGAACGGGCCACGTCGGTCGCAAGGTCCCGACTCTGAAGTGTACACAATTCTTGACACTTTCGCGCACCGTCGGTATCCTCGGCCAGTGAATCCTCGCGACCACGCCCTTTCGGCCACCACGGTACCTCCTGTCCCGATCCCCGTAGGTTCGGAGCGTCCGCGATCAACGCCGTCCCCGTCGACGGCTGCGTCCGCGGGGCTGAGCGCGCCCTCGGCGTCCGCCGCGGCCCCGCCCCCGACGTGGTTTGAGCGCATTCAGGACCGCTGGAACTCGCTCGTGGCCACCGACGATTTTCAGCGGTGGAGCGCCAGGTTTTTTCTCACGAAGCCGATCACCAAGCGCCGCTCGCGCGCCGTCTTCGACATCGTGTCGGGCTTCGTCTACACGCAGACGTTGCTCGCGTGCGTCGAGCTGGAGCTGTTCGAGTTCTTGGCGTCTGGAGCGCGCACCATTGATGAAATCGCCGCCCACACCAAGCTGACGGCCGCAAACACCGAGCGACTGCTGAACGCCGCCACCTCGCTCAAGCTATTGAACAAGCGGCGATACGGCCGCTACGCGATCGGTCCGTTGGGCGCTCCGCTTGTGGGGAACACCGGCGTGCTGGCACTCGTGCGGCATCATCGTCTGGCGTACAAGGATCTTGCAGACCCCGTCTCCCTGCTTCGCGACGGGGCCGATTTCCGAACGGAGTTGTCCAAGTACTGGTCATACGCCGACGCGCCCAGCCCGCAGGGCATAGACGACACCCGCGTCGCCGCGTACTCCCAGATCATGTCTGAAACGCTGCCTCCGGTCGCGCATGAAGTGCTCGACGCGTACGACCTCGCCAAGCACAGCGTCCTGATGGACGTTGGCGGTGGCGAAGGCTCGTTTTTATCGCTGGTGGGCGAGCGGCATCAGCATCTGCAGCTGCGCCTCTTTGACCTGCCCGCGGTGGCGGCGCGGGCGCGCGCACGCTTGGAGTCGGCGGGGCTCGGCAGTCGCGCCCAGTGCAGCGGCGGCAACTTCCATGACGAAGCACTTCCGACGGGCGCCGACGTGATCTCGCTGGTCCGGGTCCTGCTGGATCACGATGACGCCTCCGTCATGAGTCTTCTCAAGCGCGTTCGCGCCGCACTGCCGCCTGGTGGTGTGCTGCTGGTTGCCGAAGCCATGGCTGGGGCGCGTGGGGCCGAGACGGTCGGTGACGCGTACTTCTCGTTTTACCTGATGGCGATGGGCAAAGGGCGGGCGCGCCGAGCGTCTGAGCTGCACGAGATGTTGCGCGAGGCCGGCTTCCGGAGCAGCCATGAAATTCCGACCCGCTTTCCCATCCAGACCGGCCTGATCGTCGCCAAAGCGTAGGCACAAGGCGTGTTTGGCGAGTTTGAATCCCGAGTGATTTAGTCATGAAATATTGACAGGTCGCTGTGTCAACTACACGTTACACCCGTGCAAACCCTCGCCGTCGTTTTTGAGCAGCCAGAGCAGCTCTCGCTCCGTTCGTTGGGACTCGTTGACGCCACCGAGTCCGACGTCATGGTGGACATGCATTGGTCCGGCATCAGTACCGGGACCGAGAAGCTGCTGTTCACCGGTCGTATGCCGCCGTTTCCGGGACTAGGGTATCCACTAGTGCCAGGGTACGAGGGCGTGGGCCAGATTGTCGATGCGGGGGCAGCGTCACATCGCGCCGTCGGGCAGCTGGTGTACGTCGCAGGTTCGCGCGGATTTACGGACGCGCGTGGTCTTTTTGGGGGGCAGGCGGCTCGCGTCGTCGTGAACGGCGCAAAGACGATTGTGCTCGAGCCAACGCTGGGTGAGCGCGGAACACTCTTTGCGCTCGCCGCGACGGCGCATCATTGTCTTGGCACCAACGTGCGTGAACATCCAGCGCAGCTGCCCGAGCTTATCGTCGGGCACGGTGCACTGGGGCGACTGATCGCGCGTCTCGTGGTGCTCTATCAATCGCTATTGCCACCGGGCAGCGTTCAGGCACCAACCGTGTGGGAGACCAACCCCATTCGACAGGACGGTGCGCGAGGCTATACGGTGGTGCACCCGAACGATGACCCACGCCGCAATTACGCCACGATCTGTGATGTAAGCGGGGCCGACGGATTGCTCGACACGCTGATTGAACGCTTGGCGCCCGGCGGCGAGATCTGTCTTGGTGGATTTTACAGCGAGCCCGTGACGTTCACGTTTCCCCCTGCCTTTTTGCGCGAAGCACGCTTTCGGATTGCCGCGCAGTGGAAGGAGTCCGACCTGCTCACGGTAGCGGATTTTGCCAATCGAGGCATCCTGGATCTCGACGGCCTGATCACGCACCGGGAGCCTGCTGTCCGCGCTGCCAACGCCTACGCCACGGCGTTCGGTGATCCCCATTGTGTCAAGATGATCCTCGACTGGAGAACGGCTGCATGAGCGACCACGGTATGACCGAGAACGGAACGACCGCCACGAACGGCGCCCTGCACCAACTGCACGCGCGGGTGCGCGACGAAGCCGCAACCGCGCCGGACGAGGTGCACACCGGGCCCGTGACCAAAGAGACGCAGATCATCGCGATCTATGGCAAGGGCGGCATCGGCAAGAGCTTCTCGCTCGCCAACCTGTCGTACATGATGGCGCAGCAGGGGAAGAAGGTGCTGCTCATCGGCTGCGACCCGAAAAGCGATACGACGTCGCTGTTGTTTGGTGGGCGCGCCTGCCCCACGATCATCGAAGTGTCGTCGCGCTTGAAGCTGGCCGGACAACAAGTGTCAATCAGCGACGTCTGTTTCAAGCGCGACGGCGTGTTTGCGATGGAGCTTGGCGGCCCTGAAGTTGGGCGCGGCTGTGGTGGTCGCGGCATCATTCATGGCTTCGAAATCCTCGAGAAGCTGGGCTTCCACGAATGGGGTTTCGACTTCGTCCTGCTCGATTTCCTTGGCGACGTGGTGTGCGGCGGCTTTGGGTTGCCGATCGCGCGCGACATGTGTCAGAAGGTGATCGTGGTGGGCTCGAACGACTTGCAGTCGTTGTACGTGGCCAACAACGTGTGCTCCGCCGTGGAATACTTCCGTAAGCTGGGCGGCAACGTGGGCGTGGCGGGGATTCTGATCAACAAGGATGACGGCACTGGTGAGGCCGAAGCGTTCGCGAATGCGGCGGGCATTCCCATCCTCGCGAAAGTTCCTGCGCACGATGACATCCGCAAGAAGAGCGCGAACTACGAGATCATTGGCTACCCCGGTGGTCAGTGGGGCCCGCTGTTTGCGGAACTCGCGCAAGCGGTGGCCGACGCGCCGCCGGTGCGACCGAAGCCACTCACGCAAGACCAACTGCTTGGCCTCTTCGCGGCAAGCCAGGTTGGCGGCAACGTGGTGTTGCAGCCCGCAACGATGTTCGATCTCGTCGGACGCGAAGATGTCACGAAGCCGTCGCTCGAAGTTGTCTACGACACTGTCTGATTTTCTGCACGCTTCCGATTCAACCGAGACTGTGATGAGCAACACGAGCAACACGGGTTCAGGCGAAGTCGTCTACGACGACGCGGGAACAACGCCCACGGCGAACGATGCCGATCAACCGACGTCGCGCGCGCTTCCCATCATCGACGCCGGCGCCATCAATACTGCCGCCACGACGGCCGATGGCATGGGGTGTCATGCGGGTGCTGGTGAGATGCTGGCCGCGGCAAAGGCGGCCGGCAAAAGCGAGACGCTGGATCGGTATGCGGCCGACTATCCCAAAGGCCCGCACGATCAACCACAGAGCATGTGCCCGGCGTTTGGTTCTCTGCGTGTTGGGCTGCGCATGAAGCGCACGGCGACCATTCTATCCGGCTCGGCCTGCTGCGTGTATGGCCTGACGTTCACATCGCACTTTTACGGGGCACGGCGAACGGTGGGCTACGTGCCGTTCAACTCGGAGAGCCTGGTTACCGGTCAACTGTTCGAAGACATCCGCGACGCGGTATTCAAGATGGCCGATCCGGCGTTGTATGATGCCATCGTCATTACCAACCTCTGCGTACCGACGGCGTCTGGTGTTCCGCTGCAGCTGCTCCCGAAAGAGATCAACGGCGTGCGTATCATCGGCATCGACGTGCCGGGATTTGGCGTGCCGACGCATGCCGAAGCGAAGGACGTTCTGGCCGGCGCGATGCTGCGCTATGCGCGGACGGAGGCGGAGCAAGGTCCCGTCGCTGCACCGCGTGGCGGAAAGAGCGAGCGACCCACGGTGACGTTGGTGGGCGAGATGTTTCCTGTCGATCCTGTTGGGATCGGCATGATGCTCGAGCCCTTGGGATTGGCTGCTGGCCCCGTCGTTCCAACACGCGAGTGGCGCGAACTGTACGCCGCGTTGGATTGTGTTGGCGTGGCGGCAATCCACCCCTTCTATACCGCATCGTATCGCGAGTTTACTGCCGCCGGTCGCCCCATTGTTGGCTCGGCACCAGTGGGCTACGACGGCACGGAAACGTGGCTTGAAGCGATTGGGCAGATGGCCAACGTGTCGCGCGACAAGATCGACGCCGCCAAGAACAAGTTCCTGCCGGCCATCAAGGCCGCGCTGTCGGCGAAGCCGATCAACGGGCGCATCACCTTGTCGGGCTACGAAGGCTCGGAGTTGTTGGTGGCCCGACTGCTGGTGGAGAGCGGTGCCGACGTGCGCTACGTTGGCACGGCGTGTCCGCGTACACCGCACAGCGAAGTGGATCGCGAGTGGTTGTCGGCGCGTGGTATCCACGTGCAGTATCGCGCCTCGCTGGAACAGGACCTTGCAGCGATGCACGAGTTCAAGCCCAATCTGGCCATCGGCACGACGCCGGTGGTGCAGAAGGCGAAAGAGCTCTCGATTCCGTCGTTGTACTTCACCAATCTCATTTCGGCGCGGCCGCTCATGGGCCCTGCTGGTGCGGGTTCACTGGCAACGGTGGTGAATGCGGCCCTCGGCAACCAAGCGCGCTTCGACGAGATGAGCACGTTCTTTGAAGGCGTTGGAACCGGATTCGCCGCGGGTATTTGGGAAGAGGTCCCCGAGGATCATCCCGATTTCCGAGATCACTACAAGCGGCATCTGGCAAAGCTCGCCAAATCCCGGAAAGCAGCGGAGATGGTCTGATGCTGGTGCTTGATCATGATCGCGCGGGCGGATACTGGGGCGCCGTCTATGTCTTCACGGCGATCAAGGGACTTCAGGTGGTCATTGATGGCCCGGTCGGGTGTGAAAACCTGCCGGTGACGTCGGTGCTGCACTATACCGACGCGTTGCCACCGCACGAGCTGCCTATCGTGGTGACGGGGTTGGGTGAAGAGGAACTGGGTCGTAACGGCACAGAAGGCGCGATGCGCCGCGCGCACCGTACGCTTGATCCTGAGTTGCCTGCGGTTGTGGTCACGGGCTCAATCGCCGAGATGATCGGCGGGGGCGTGACGCCCGAGGGCACCAACATTCAGCGCTTCTTGCCGCGCACGATCGACGAGGATCAGTGGCAAGCGGCCGAGCGTGCGTTGTATTGGCTCTGGACCGAGTATGGTCTCAAGAAAGGCATTGCGCCCAAGCCCAAAGAGCGCGCACCGGGTGCCAAGCCGCGTGTGAACATTGTCGGCACCATTTACGGCTACTTCAATTCTCCGAGTGATTTGGCCGAGATGCGGCGATTGATCGAGGGGATTGGCGCCGAGGTAAACATGGTGTTCCCGCTTGGCAGTCATCTAGAGGAAGTGCCGCGCTTGGTTGATGCCGATGTGAACGTGTGCATGTATCGCGAGTTTGGTCGGATGTTGTGCGAGGCGCTGGACCGTCCGTACTTGCAGGCACCGATCGGATTGCACAGCACCACCAAGTTCTTGCGCACGCTGGGCGAAATGCTTGGGATCAACCCCGAGCCGTTTATTGAGAAGGAGAAGCACACCACGATCAAGCCGTTGTGGGATTTGTGGCGCAGCGTGACGCAGGACTTTTTCGGTACGGCGAGTTTTGCGATTGTCGCCAACGAAACGTACGCGCGCGGTGTGCGGCATTTCCTGGAAACGGAGATGGGCCTGCC
>JANOPS010000526.1:0-3637 GCA_031421995.1 Gemmatimonadaceae bacterium | reverse complement strand
CCGAAGGCGGCGCTGATCCCGCTGTTGATCCTGGCGACCTGCGCCGCCGTGGTGGCGTCGCAAGCCATGATCTCCGGAGCGTTCTCCGTGACGCGCCAAGGCATCCAATTGGGATACATCCCACGGTTGGAGATCCGCCATACCTCGAAAACAGAAGAAGGGCAGATCTACATTCCCGAAGTCAACTGGTTCATCGCCGTGGGCTGTTTGATCATCGTGATGACGTTCCAGAACACATCGGCGCTGGGCGCGGCCTACGGCATCGCCGTAACGGGAACGATGCTCATTACCACCATTCTGTTCTACGTCGTCGCGCGACTGCGTTTTCGTTGGACCGTGCTCCAAGCCGCTTCGCTGACGGCAGTATTCCTGGTCATCGATGGGATGTTCTTCAGCGCGAACGCCGTGAAACTGATGCACGGCGGCTGGGTGCCCATGGCGTTGGGGCTCGCGCTGTTTATCGGGATGCTGACCTGGAAACGGGGCCGCGCGCTGCTCAGCGCTCGCCTCCGCGAGGTCACCATGCCGCTGCCGCTCTTTCTGGAGAGTGTCGAGAAGGGCTCGGTGCATCGCGTGGCTGGCACGGCCGTATTCATGACGGGCAACGATGAAGGCGTGCCCCCCGTGTTACTGCACCACCTCAAGCACAACAAGGTGCTGCACGAGCGGGTCTTGCTGGTCTCCGTAAAGACCGCCGACGTTCCGGAAACCAGCGCATCGGAACGCGTGCGCGTGGTGCCCTTGGGCAGTGGCTTTTGGCGCATTGTGGCGAGCTACGGTTTCATGCAGTCGCCCAACATGCCACAGGTGCTGGAGATCGTCGACCAAATGGGCATTCGCTGCAAACCCATGGAGACAAGCTACTTCCTTGGTCGCGAGCGCTTGATCCCGTGCGCCGGACGCCCAGGCGAACCGTTCTCGCTCCCTCGGTGGCGCAAAGTCCTGTTCGCGGTGATGACGCGCAATGCGCGGTCGGCCACGGAGTTCTTTGCCATCCCGCCCAACCGTGTCGTGGAGCTGGGAACGCAGATTGAATTCTGAACTGCGGGCTGGACTGATTTACTGCGGGTTGGGGTTGGACAGATTAACTGCGGGTGAGGGCTGGACTGATGAACGGCGGGTGGGGGTCGGACCTATCTACCGCGGGTTGGGGGGTGAGAGACCAGTTCCGCACTGACCCGCGTTCATCTGTTCAACCCCCACCCGCGGTTGATCTGCACCGCGACGGTACGGTTTGGTTGTACCACTCCATTTGCCACCACGACGTACGGCAAGGGACCCTTCGTAGCAGACGCGGTGGACACAATGGGTGAAGGACGTGCACAAAGGCTACGTCGGCCGAGCGCGTTCCGCTGCGAATCAGAACTACAGTGCCGTGGTTGCGCGCTTGGGTGCGGACGGTAGGCGCATCACGGCGCCGCCATTGCCAGGCGTTGTCGAACGCAACTCAATGCGCATGTCGCGTCCAAGCTGCTGCATACGGTCGCGGAGACGCTGCATCGACTGCTCCAACGGCCCACTATCGAAATCAAACGGCTGGCCGTTCAGAGAGCCTCGCACACGAGCTCGACCGCCGGAAGGCGAGGGCGACAAGAGTTCAAATGGCATGAAATCCATTGACGACCCCTCGCCGCCACGAAAGAACTGAATCCCGTCGTCGCCAAGGCGCATCTGGAATCCTTGGCTTGGGAGATCAGACATCTTGACCGCGGCGACCTTCACCTCCCGCGAACGGCCTCCACTCATCACACGAAGCGTGACGCCCTCCCCCGGTGCTGTTTTTTGCACTTCCCGGACAAATCGGCTGACGCGAGCGGATACCGCTCTTGAGTCTTCGAGGTCCTCGTGCGGGATGCGCACGTCGATGCCATTGATGGCCGAGATGCGCTCGCCTTCGATAATACCCGCCTTTTCGGCTGGGCCGCCGCCGACCACCGACGCGATAAAGAGACCAAGCGTGTCTCGAATCGACCCAGTTGCGTTGACCGAGACACCGACCGCCCCGCGCTGATCGACAGGGTCGACTCTTCCCCCTGGCGCCGCCACCGCGCGCGCGGCCGTCCGTTCAAGATCGGCCGCCGATACCGTCTTCACGCTCACCGTCCTCACCACAGCGCCACTTCGCACCCGAAGCGACACCTCGTCGCCGGGTTTGACCTTGGACATCGCGCGCTGGAGGCGGCGTTGCCCGAGTCCCTGGAGTGACATGTCTTCTGCATCAGCGGCCGAGATGCGAAGACTGACTCCATTGATCTCGGAGATCACGTCGCCGGCCTTTAACCCCGCCTTCGATGCGGGACCGTCGGCATCCACATCGATACGCACACCGGCCGTATCCGAACGAGCCGACGCGCCAAGTTGGATCCCCAACACGGCCCGCTCGCGATCACTTACACGAGCGCTGAACACCAGCGGCCGCTCGGTCTGGGCGAGCACTGCGGGCGAAGTGACGAACCAGCAGGCGAGGGCCGAACCGATGAACAGCAGGTAACGGCTGAACCGACGATCTGCGGGGGTGGGGTGGACGAATGAACGGTGGGAGCGAGTCATGTCAGTAGGGGCTTGAGTGCGAACGAGCTGCGATCACCATGCCCATTGGTCACACGCCACGCGCGCAGAGGTTGCCACCTGCCGTGGTGCAACCATTAAGTCATCCGTCACACCCGCAGCTCGTCCCACCGGAATAACCCACTACACCCCCACCCGCAGTAAATCAGTCCACCCTCCACCCGCAGTTAGTCAGTCCATCCCCGACCCGCAGTCAATCAGTCCACCCTCCACCCGCAGTTAATCGGTCCAGCCCCGACCCGCAGTCAATCAGTCCGACCCCCACCCGCAGTTCATTTCTCGACCCGCAGTGCTAGTACCAAATTCAACAACCGCTTCGGCACGAAAATGATCTTCTCGATCGGGCCAGTAATGAAGCGAGCGATGTTGGCATCGGCACGCGCCAGCGCAACGGCGCTTTCCTGATCGATATCCGCGGCGACGCGCAGCTTGCCGCGCATCTTGCCGTTGATTTGCACCACGAGATCAACCTCGTCATCGACAAGCATGGCCGCGTCATACGTTGGCCACCCACTATCGAACACGCTCGCCTCGTGCCCCAACGTCGCCCAGCACTCCTCGGCGAGATGCGGGGCGAATGCGGCGGCAAGTTGGACCAACGGCAACACTTCGTCGCGATGCGGGACCCGATCGGCGCGGCGGACGTGATTCATGTACTCCATCATCGCGGCGATCGCCGTGTTGTACGCCAAGCTGGCTGTGTCATCGCCGACTTTCTTGATCGTGCGATGCAACTGCCGCATGACAGCCGTGTCGGGCGCACCCTCGCGGGTGGCGTCGCGCACCGAGGACCATAGACGGTCGAGGAAGCGCTTGACGCCGCTGATGCCCTGATCGCGGAAATCGCCGCCCTCTTCGTAGGGTCCGAGGAACATGAGGTACATGCGGAACGCATCGGCGCCCCACTCCTCCATGTACACATCGGGGTTGATCACGTTGCCCTTCGATTTCGACATCTTCGCGCCTTCGCGAATAATCATGCCGTGCGCGCGGAACTTCGTGAACGGCTCTTCGAAGTCGATGTGCCCGCCATCTTTGAGCACCATGGTGATGAACCGCGAATACAGCA
>JANOPS010000525.1:0-2237 GCA_031421995.1 Gemmatimonadaceae bacterium | reverse complement strand
AGGGAGGCGATTGGGTCGGCGGCCATGTGGCCGACGCTACTTCAACTCTCCCCGGGAACCAGCGGCGCGTACGGACAGTGTCGACAACCGCTCTCGCAACAGTACGAGCGCTCGGCCAGGAACGCCGCCGTAAACACCGAGTTGCCGGTGGCAGGGTCGCGATACACCGGGATGCCGTCCGCAACAGCCGCTGCGTGGAGGGCCATTCCCTGCATGAAGGTGCGTTGGCGCGGCGAGTACCGAAGTGGCAGCGGAACGGTCAAAAAGTGCTCCCGTAGTCGTTGCATTCGCTGACGGTAGCTCCGTGTTGCCTACGGCAACACGGTTGTGGCTAAGGTGCGGTCACCGAGGTGTGATGGGGGTCACACCACCGTCCACGACGCCTCGGCCACTACGTACTCACGCACATATGAATTGGGGGAAGAGAATGAGTCAATCGAGCACACAGTCACGGCGCAAGCCTGGTCGCCTGCTGGCCGTTCTGGTCATCAGTGCCGGGTTGATCGGCGCCGCATGCGGCGGCGACGACGAAGGCAGCACCACCACCGACGGGTCCTCGCCGGCCTCGGAGACCACTGGTCCCGAAGGCACCGAGACCACCGCGGCGGTCGCCACCACGGCACCGCCGCCCACCACCTCGGCAGAGATTCTTCCGGTTCCCGGCGGCAAGATCGTGATGGGTATCGAGGCCGACACCTCCAGCCCCTGGCGCCCCGCAGAGATGGTCTGCGCAATCGGCTGCTACCAGGTCATTCGCAGCATTTACGACTCGCTGGTGATGGCAAACGATTCCGGTTCCTGGAGCCCGTATGTCGCGTCGGCCGTGACACCCAACGATGACTTCACCGTCTGGACGATTACCGCTCGCGACGGTGTCACCTTCCACGACGGCACACCGTTCGACGGTGCCGCAATCGTCGAGAACCTCACGCGTGCCAAGGAGGGCATCCTCACCGGCAATGCCTTGCGCCCCGTCGAGACCATCGAGGTCGACGCTGCTGACCCGATGAGCGCCGTCGTCACGATGAACACCTCGTGGGCGGCATTCCCGTTCACAATGGCCAGCCAGGCCGGCATGATGGCCTCGCCCGCGTGGCTTGCTGCCAGCGACACCGACGACACACTGAAGTCGAAGCCTGTCGGCACCGGCCCGTTCGTGTACTCGGACTACAAGCCCGACGAAGTGTTCTCGATGACGAAGAACCCGGACTACTGGAACGCCCCGTACCCGTACCTGGACGCCATCGAGTTCCGCCCGATTCCCGACGCCCTCAACCGTCGCGATGCATTGAAGAGCGGCACTGTCGACCTGATCCACACCTCCAACGGTGAAACAATCAGCGAGTTCCGCGAAGGCACCGACTTCCCGATGGTCGAAATCACAAACAACGCTGAAACCAGTTACACCCTGCTGCACGTGTCGCAGGAAGGTTCGCCGCTCACCGATGTTCGCGTCCGTTGCGCCCTCGCCTATGCGTCCGATCAGCAGTTACTCATCGACACCATCGGAGCCGGCGTCCAGCCCATCGCCTTCGGTCCGTTCTCGCCAACGCAGGTCGGCTATCTGGAGAGCACCGGGTTCCCGGAAGCTCAGGACATGGCCAAGGCCCAGGAACTGATCGCAGAGTACAAGGCCGAGTTCCCTGGCCCGCTCAACCTGTCGCTGGCCACCACCCAGGACCAGACCAACCTGACCATCGCCCAGCAGCAGCAGCAATGGTGGACAGAAGCTGGTGTCGACGCAGTCACCATCGACCAGATCGACCAGGGCAACTACATCGTTACCGCTCTGCTCGGCAACTTCCAGGTCTTCCAGTGGCGTAACCACGGTGGTTTCGACCTCGACCAGCAGTACATCTGGTGGCACTCCAAGGCAGCGCCGCCCGTCGGCGAACTGGCACTGAACTTCGGCCGCATCCGCGACCCGCAGCTCGATGCGTTGCTCGACGAGAACCGGGCCAGCACCGACGCTGAACGCAAGAAGGCCATTGCCGAGGAAGTCAACCAGTTGTTCGGCACCCAGTGCTACAACCTCTGGGGTAGCTACACCGTCTGGGGCATTGCAAGCAGGCCCGGCATCCAAGGTGTCAACCTGTTCGAGCTGCCCGATGGCGCGCAGGCACCATTCGGTGCCGGCATCGCTGGCACGTTCTACCCAATGACCCTCTGGGTCGAGCAGTAATCCACAACCACCGCAACTGAGGGCAGAAGGGACCATCACCACGTCATGCGCTATG
>JANOPS010000524.1:0-1649 GCA_031421995.1 Gemmatimonadaceae bacterium | reverse complement strand
GCTTCCGCTGCTCGCCGATTGGCGAGGTCGATCACTGCGCCGAGCGTCGCACGAAGCGCACCATCAAGGTCTTCGGTGAGGACGTCGCCGACCAGCCACTGCCGATCCCCCTTCTGCCGCGAAGCGACGAGGCCAACGAGTCTCCCGCTTCGCGTGACGCCAAGCACCTCCCAGTCACCGCGCCCGATCTTCCATTGCAACACGTCGGCGCTCCGAGCCAGCGCCACGCCGTGGTGTCCCCGCGCGACCTGCCAGAGCGCGTCCACGCGTTCGTCAAAATTCACAAGCGGCGCGACCGCGAAGTCAGGATCCATTTCCAGCGGTTGCGTCAACGGCAGGGGCCGGCTGAACAGTGGAACCTTGCCGACCTGCAGCCCCGGAAACATGCGAAGGAACCGCGTCCAACGGGGATCCGGAACCATCACCAGCAACGCTGCGCCCTCTTCCCGCAACGCGTCGATGGAACGCCGGTACATCACGGCCACCGGGTGCGCGAATGGATTCGCCAGCTGCAACAGGCCACTGATGCGTTGACTGAGGATCGGCGCCGCGGGCCGAAAGGCCTTCCGGAGCTGCCCATCGATTTCAACAAGCACGCGAATGAACGGAAACTGACCGACAATGGCACCGGTCGCACTGTCGATAGCCAGCATTCCTGCAGGCGGACCCAGCGGTGCGTTGACCACGTGGTCCTGCCACATCTGCTTAGTCAGCCCTCCCCACTTGGTATCGTTCAGCCAGAGCTCCTCCAATTCCGGAAGGTCTGCCGAAGCGAACGACCGATAGTCCAGCGTTAGTCCCACTGCTCTCTCCCATGGTGAGGCCCCAACGTGTAACGTGCGACGCGCGGGCGCTACGATCGCCGATCTCCCACCACACCGCAATAGCCGTGCCCCTTCACCTCATCATCGAAGCGCTCAAGGGCGTGGCCATCCTGATGATCGTCGGCGTCCACGCGCGCCGCGGGTGGTTCGGCTGGCAGGGAGTGCACATCTTTCTCGTGCTCTCAGGCTTCGTACTTGCAGTGTCGGCCGCGCGTTCGCCACAGTCGTGGCGCGAATGGGCCGCGCGACGCGCCGCCCGGATCCTGCCGGCGTACTGGATAACGGCAATGGGCGGCGCCATCGTGGCGGCGCTGCTGCCGCCCGTCATGATGCAAGCGCGCCCCGGCGTGCAGCACACCGCGCCCGACCTGCTGCTGCGCGACCTGCTTTTGATGCGCAACCTGGACTACACGACGATGTTCGGGCCGGTGAACGCCTCGCTCTGGTACGTCGCACTGCTGGTGGGGCTGTATGCGTGCTTCCCCCTGTTTTTTTCGGCGTATCAGCGCGCGTCCAAGTGGCAGACACTCACGTGGATCACGATCGTCGCGGTCACCATCGAACTCGTGTCGCGCGCGATGGCCGTCTTCTGGCGCGATGGTATTCCCGTCGGCGCGGGTCACGGCTTCGTGCCTTCTTTCGGCAGTGTGGCACAGCCGCTCGATCAATTGACGGCCGCGGAGACGTTCCAGCTGTGGGCGCCGTTTGGTGTCTTCCCGACGCGGCTTGGCGAGTTCGCGGCCGGTGTGCTGGCCGGTGTGCTGTGGAGTCGCGATCCCGCGCGCGGTGCACGGCTGCTTGTCCACCCCATGACGTTGCTCATCA
>JANOPS010000523.1:0-5715 GCA_031421995.1 Gemmatimonadaceae bacterium | reverse complement strand
GTACCAGGCGCCGGCATTCGCATACCACCCACGTCCAACGGCGTGCAGCGCGGGGACGTGCGAATGCCCGTGGATGACCAGTTGTGGTCCGCTCGCGGCCACCAGCTCTGCCGTGGCGACCGCGAGCAAGCCGCGCCCTTCGTCTCCAGCGCGGCGATGCCGACTGGTATCCGATGAGGCGAGGGCAATGCGCGAGGACATGTCCGGGTGGAGCATGCTGAATGCACGGATGGCCAGTGGGTGGCGCAGCACGGTTCGCAGACGTCGATACGGCGCATCGTCGCGGTCCCGAAGTCCGTCACCATGTTGCAGCAGCGTCGACCAACGGCCGATATGGTCGCGCCAGGGCTGCAGGGTGTACGTGACCCCCGTTTCTTCCATCAGCGCGCTGCCACCCCAGCAATCATGGTTTCCGCCGATCCAGACCACCTCGACCCCAGCGTCTCGGATGTCCGCGAGCGCCGCGAGCACGCGATACCCGCAACGCGGCATCGCGCGCTTCCAGGCAAACCAAAAATCGAACAAATCGCCCATGATCACGAGCGAACGCGCTCGACTGGGCACCGTGCGCAAGAAGGCGAGCAGCGCCCGCTCAGCGTCAGGGGAGGCAACGCCCAGATGGGCATCGCCGAAAACGAGGCACGGGGTTGGCAGCACGAGCGCAGTCTAACGCCCGGGAGAACGGACGACAAACTTCTCCAGACCGCTTGAGCCGGAGG
Organism: Gemmatimonadaceae bacterium; assembly: GCA_031421995.1. GTDB lineage: Bacteria > Gemmatimonadota > Gemmatimonadetes > Gemmatimonadales > Gemmatimonadaceae > Gemmatimonas. The sequence goes on along the minus strand of JANOPS010000523.1, from coordinate 4,996 downwards.
GCACGCGCCCGTCATCTTGCACTATGCCTCTCGAAACCGTATCAGAGCTCCGCGTGCGCTACGCCGAGACCGATCAGATGGGTGTGGTGTACCACGCGAACTATCTGATCTGGTGCGAGATCGGAAGAACTGACTTCATTCGAGCGTTGGGGACCCCTTATGCGCAGCTGGAACGGGACGGTGTCTTGCTTGCAGTGTCCGAGGCCGCGCTGCGCTATCATGCGTCGGCCCGCTATGATGACCCTATTCGCGTGTTCACCCACCTGCGCAGCGTTCGATCGCGGTCGCTCACGTTTTCCTATCGCATTGTGAACGCCGACAGCGGGAGCATGCTGGTGTCCGCGTCCACCGAACTCGTGTCCTTGTCGGCCACAGGACGTGTGATCTCGCTGCCGCCAGCGGTGCGGTCCGACCTCGAGGGTGCCATCGGTGAGCCGTCTGCGGGAGATTCCCCATGAGGCAAAAGGTGCAACCAACGATCAATAGCCAACCGGCGACGCGATGTCAGCGATTCGGCGGCGTGGTCCTGCCGATGCTGATCACGCTGATCATCGTGTCGTCCTGCGCGCGCACGGGTGTGACCAGCGCGCCGCCTATCGACCGCGGCATCGCGCTGGACGCGCAGTTGTTGCAGATGATTGATCGGCGTATCCAGGATACCATCGTGGTCGACGCTGTATTGGCCGACTCGTCAGCGGCGCGTCGCACGCGGGGCGCGCTCAGCATTGGGAACGTCAAGATACGGGCGCGCTACGGTGTGCTGCGGCGACTGCTCACCGATGTCGATACCGCCGTCGCGGCGAGCGCGGCCTACGCGTTGGGCGTGGCAAAAGACTCGGGGGCCGTACCGGCGCTCGCGCGTGCCGTTGCCGGTGCCCCCGACGCGGTGGCGCGCGAAGCCGCCTGGTCCTTGGGAGAGCTTGGCGAAGCCTCGCGGGAGGTGCTGCTTCTGGCACTCGGGTCGAGCGATGTGCCACTCCGGACGAATAGCGCGGCGGCACAGCGCTCCCCCACCGTGCGTGCCGCGCTCCTCCTCGCATCGGCCAAACTGCGACCGGTCCCCATCTCGGTGGTCACGACATGGTTGGCGGACACCAGCAGCGAGACCGTCCGCGCCGCGGCGTACGCCATCGGCCGGTCGCGGGTCCCCGGCGGTGTGCGTGCGCTGCTCTCGGTGCGAGCGCATCGCGACGAAGAGACTCGACAACATGTAGCCCGTGGTTTAGCGAAGGAAGCCGCGGGCGATTCCTTGGCATCGGCGGCTCGCGACGCATTGCTGGTGCTGCTGCGCGACGGGAGCGCGCGCGTTCGCGTCAACGCCGCTCGCTCGCTCGGCTCCTTTGGTCCGTCAATTCTTCGTGATCTCGAAAAGGCACTCGGGGATCCTGATGCGAATGTGCGCGTCGCAGCGAGCGAGATGGCGAAAGCGGTCTTCGCGCGGGATACCATGGCGTGGAAGCGCGCTTGGGAGGCCGACACCACCTTTCGCGTCCGTCAACAGCTCTTGCTAGGCGCACGCGGCGCGGGCGTCTCCGCGTTGGCAAGCGGTGAGATTGCGTGGTCGCGGCACCCTGACTGGCGACGACGTCTGGCCGCGTTAGAGGCGCGCGGAGACGATGGGAAGGCCGATCGACTGGCACTGGGTCGCGAGTTTGCACGCGACGTGGATCCCCGTGTGCGCGCCAGCGCGCTGCGCCTTCTCCCGACATCGGGAAACGATAGCCTGATCAGAGTGCTTGCCACGTCAGCGTTGGCCGATGGTGACATGAGTGTGCGTGCCGCGGGACTCGGTCTGCTGACGCCCCGCGCCCGTGCCGACGACGTGCTGCGCGCACTCACGGCGCACGCGCGCGCACACAGCGACGTAGAAGATGACGCGCGCATCGCGTCACTCCGGCTGATTGCTTCGGCGTGGCGGCGAGATAGTACGCGAGTGGATAGCGCCGCGCGGCGACGGATGCTCGCGTTCGCTGGCACGGGCACGACGCGGGAGCGACAACTGGTCGGCTCCGTCACGCCCATGCGCGTATGGGCGAAGACTCCTGCTGATCGGCCCGCGCGTGCGTTGAAGGAGTACGAGAAGATCGCGAGTGACTGGCTTGTGCCGGGTGCGCGACTTCCGCGTGCCGTCATCAAGACCGATCATGGTGACATCACCCTTGAACTTTTTGCCGCGGATGCGCCGCTCGTCGTGGAAGCGTTTGTGAAGCTTGCCAAAGAGGGCTTCTATCGAAACACCACGTTTCATCGCGTTGTCCCAAACTTCGTGGTACAAGATGGTGATCCTCGTGGCGATGGGGGCGGTGGTGCGGGCTTCGCCCTGCGCGATAGTCATTCCCGTCGGCGCCACGAACGGGGCGCGCTTGGTCTTGCGACGTCTGGACCGGATACCGGCGGAAGCCAATACTACTTGTGTCATGCGACCCAGCCGCACTTGGACGGTGGCTATACGGTTTTTGGTCGCGTCGTCGACGGCATGGCGGTGATGGACGCGATCGTCCAAGGAGACCGCATGCTGCGGATCGACATCAAGTGACAGGTGTTTGCGTGGCCGCGGCCGCGTCCTCGCAGCGCCAGCGACGCCGACAGCGGCAGTGCTCCTGGGCTGTGATCGCTCGCGTGTTGTCGTTGGTGCTGGTCAGTGCGTCTGCCGCGAGCTGTGTCCCATCGGCGCGTGGACTCGGCGGTGTGCCGGCCCCGTCGATGTTGCCGCCGACGGTGCTGTCGGCCAGACCGCAACAGCTGCGTTTCACTTGGAGCTATCAAGACGAAACGTTTGAGGCCAACGGCGACGGCGTGGTCCGTGCGATGGCTCCTGATCGTGCGCGTCTGGATTTCTTCCTGAAAAATGGCATGGCTGGCGGGTACGCGATTCTAGTTGGCGACTCGCTGACCGTGCCGGGGATTGATCTTGTGCGTCGCTTTCTGCCGCCGGTGCCGCTTCTTTGGGCAACGCTCGGCCGTCTGGTCGTGCCCGCCACGAAGGACACCGTGGCACGCATCGGTGGTGATACGCTGCGGGCGGACCTGGGCGTCCTTGGACGAGGTGACGCAAGCCAAGCCGACGGACGTGCGTGGCGCGTGGCGTTTGCTGGTACGACACTTGTGCGGGTCGAACGCATCGAAAACCGCAAGGTCGTCGAATGGGTCACCCGGCAGCGTGGGTCGACCGGCCAGTGGGAGTTGCGGTATGTTCATGAGCGGGCCAAGCGACGCTTGAGGATCTCGGTGACGGACACACTTTCGGTGGAAGGCTTTGATGAAGCGATTTGGCGCAAGCCATAGGGGGCGGCGTTTCGCACTGCTCCTCCCGTTGCTGTGGCTCTCGGGGTGCCTGTACGGCTTCTCTGGCGGAGGTGGGCTGCCACGCAATTTGCGTTCGGTCGCGGTGCAGCCGTTCGACAACTTGACGGCATCGTCGGATCTGCAGCGCGAGATTCTTGAGGAGATGCGCAAGGGGATGCGCGATCGATTGAATCTGCGCGAAGCCACCGAAGCCAAAGCGGATGTGCTGGTGCGAGGGGCTATTTCGACGTATGAAGTCGACCTTGCGGACGGCGTGAGCGCCGATCCGCGGCAAACCACCTCTACGCGCCGTCGCCTCCAACTTGTGGTGGATATCGAAATTCTCGATCAGAGCACGGGCCGGTCGCTCTTCACGCAGAAAGGGCTTTCAAGCGACGGACAGTATCCGGAGGGGGGCGAGCCCGTTGGCCGTCGTCTCGCTATCGAGAAGCTTGTCACACAGATCGTCGAAAAAATGCAGTCACAGTGGTAGAGGGCCGTGACACAAGAACGATCGGCGTGCGCGATCCGATCTCGAAGGTCATGGACTGGCCGACGGCGGTTCGGTGGCGAGCGGACTGTGCGGGGCCTGTGGTGTTTACCAACGGCGTCTTTGATCTGGTGCACCCTGGGCACATTGACGTGCTTCTGGGCGCTCGCCGCGAGGGGGCCGCGTTGATTGTCGGCCTCAACAGCGATGCGTCTGTCCAGCGCTTGAAGGGCCCCACGCGCCCGATTCGCAGCACGGCCGAGCGGGCGTACGTGATTGCTGGGCTGGAAGCCGTCGACGCCGTCGTGGTGTTTGATGAGGATACCCCGCGTGACCTTGTTGCCGCGCTTCTTCCTGATGTGATTGTCAAGGGCGGCGACTACGACCCGTCGACCATCGTGGGCGCCGAGCTCGTCGTGGCGCGGGGCGGCCGCGTGGTGGTCATCCCGCTCACTGTTGGTCAATCCACCACTTCCATCATCGAGAAACTCCGTGGCTGATGTGTTATCTGCAAGTGACGCGCGTACGATCACGCCGCGTGTTGGCCGGACGCCGGCCACGATGCGAACGCTGGACATGCAACGGCACGCTGTGCGGAACGCCGAGGGCTCGTGCCTGATCAGCTTCGGCGACACGCGCGTACTGTGCGCGGCATCGGTCGAAGACGGTGTTCCCGGATGGCGTCGTGGAAAGGGGCAGGGGTGGCTCACGGCGGAGTATGCAATGCTCCCACGCGCCACGCGCACGCGTACAAATCGCGAGCGCCAACAGGTTGGTGGACGCACGCAGGAAATCCAGCGCCTGATCGGCCGGAGCGTGCGTGCCATGCTCGATGATTTTGCGTTTGGAGAGTTCACCATCAAGTTGGATTGCGATGTGCTCGAAGCCGACGGCGGCACGCGCACGGCGGCGATCACCGGAGCGTGTGTCGCGGTTATCGACGCGTTCGAGTGGATGGTGCAGACTGGGCGGATCGCGAGCACGCCGGTGCGTCGGCGCGTGGCGGCCGTCAGCGTGGGGGTCATTGATGGCGAGCCCCGTCTTGATCTCGACTACGAGGAGGATGTGCGTGCCGACGTCGACATGAACGTGGTCATGAGCAGCGAGGGGCGTTTTGTGGAGGTGCAGGGCACCGGCGAGAACGGGACCTTCGGACGCGAGGAGCTGGGCGTGTTGCTTGATCTCGCGGTGGGGGGGATCACCGCACTCGACGCGGCCCAG
>JANOPS010000522.1:0-4529 GCA_031421995.1 Gemmatimonadaceae bacterium | reverse complement strand
ATCACGGCGCCGGTCGCCGAGTCCAGAGCATGTACGCGGGCGCACCCAACAACACCATGCCAAGGCCGATCGCCGCTTGCAGCGGCTGCGTCCACACCGTGTTGCCCACAATGACCGCGGCGGCGAGCACGAAGAGCGCTGGCGTAACCGGATAGCCCGGCACCCGAAACGGTCTGTGCGCCAATGGACGCTTGATGCGCAAGGCAATCACCGCGGCCGCGCCGAGCGCGTAGAAAATCCAGCCGATGAACACCACGTAGGTAAGGAGCTGATTGAAGGTGCCGCTCATCGCCAGGATCGCCGCCCACGCGCAGCTCGCGATCACGGCAATGGCAGGCGTGCCGAAACGCGGGTGGATTTCTGCCAGCTTGCGAAAGAAGAGCCCATCCTGCGCCATCGAGAAGTACACGCGCGGCACGGTCATCACAGTGGCGTGCGCGGCGCTGTACATCGAAATGATGATGGCCAAGGCGATGGCTTTGCCCGCCGTGGGACCGAGTACCGCGGCCACGGCTTCGCCAGCCACGCGCTCTGACGCGGCCATGCGCGAGGTACCCAGCGCCGCGGCATACGCCACGTTGGCCAATACATAGATCGCGATCAGGATTACGGTGCCGACGATGAGCGCGCGAGGGATAGTTCGTTGCGGATCTTTCGCCTCGCCGGCCACGAAGGTCACGTACTGCCATCCCTCATACGCCCACAACACGGCGATGACGGAAAGGCCCACGCCGGACACGGACACGGCGTCGACGTTCGACGCCGCGCTGACGGCCGGAGCCGCGTTGCCAAACGTCAACAGCAATCCGCTCATGATCAAAATGGCCACAACCTTGATCACACTACCAAGGTTCTGCACCGACGCGCTGCCCTTCGTGCCACGCACATTGATCACCGCCATGAGGGCAATCAGCGCCACGGCGATCGCACTCTTCTGCAGCGAAGTGAGCGGCGTGAACTGCGTCATGTAGTCCGCCGCCGCGACCGCGAGGGCGGCGACGGTCCCGGACCCAATCACCAGGAACAGCGTCCACCCGTACAAGAACGCGGGGAAGGGACCGAACGCATCACGGATGTACGCGTACAGGCCTCCGGCCCCCGGGTCCATGCTCCCCAACTCGGCATACGAGAGCGCGCCCATCAGGCTCAACACCCCGCCGAGCAACCAGACGGTGATCGCGATCGGCATGGACTCGCCACTCTGCTTGAGCACAGCGGCCGGAACGAGAAATATGCCGGAACCGATCACGTTGCCGACGACGAGAAAGGTCAGATCGCGACCACCGAGCGTACGCGGAAGGGTTTTGTTCATGCCCGAACGTATACTTCGGCCAACGGAGCGCCAGAGTGATCGCCGGCGAGCGATATTTCACGGTGCGCACGGCCGCGCACGGCCGCGCACCGCCGCGCAGCGCCGCGCACCACTGCCGTACCACGCTTCGTTCGCCACGTCCGGTCCACACTTTATGTTCGCCAACTTCTCCAGGGCTCTGGTCCGCCCGCCGGCTCACAGCTTCGCCGATGGGTTGACCACAGTCGAACTGGGCACGCCCGATTTGCACCTCGCGTTGGAACAGCATGCAGCCTACTGCCGCGCGCTCGAGCGCCACGGCTGCGCGCTCACGGTGCTGCCTGCGGACCAGCGCTTTCCCGACGGCACGTTCGTCGAGGATACCGCACTGATCATCCCGGGGCGCGGAGCCATCATCGCGCGACCGGGGGCGCCAAGTCGGGCAGGCGAAGTGGACGCGATTCACGCTGCGCTCCGACCCCTGTTCGGCGCGCCGCGTTCCGATCTTCCGCAGATCGTCGCGCCGGGCACGCTCGATGCGGGCGACGTATGTGAAGCCGGTCCCCACGTCTTCATTGGCCTGTCGCAGCGCACCAATCACGACGGGGCCGAACAACTGCGCACGTGGTTGGCGACACTTGGCATGACCTCGGACATCGTGGACATCCGCAACACCCCTGGGATCTTGCATCTCAAGAGCGGTGTGGTATCGCTTGATGAACGTACGCTGCTGGCGATCGACGCGCTTGCTGAGCATCCCGCGTTCACGGCCTACGATGTGCTCCGTGTACCACGTGACGAAGCGTACGCGGCGAACTGCGTACGCGTCAACGATGTGGTCTTCGTGGCGGACGGTTTTCCGCAGACGCATGAGCTGCTTCGCGGCCGCGGGTACATACTTGAGCTGCTTGCCATGAGCGAGTTCGAGAAAATGGACGGCGGGCTAAGCTGTCTGTCGTTGCGGTTCTAGCTCGGCAGTCGCGCTCTCCGGAGCTCGTTGCTACTGTCTGAGGGGCGAGGACCTCCGGTTGGTGACGCGGGAGCAGGGCAGGACGAAGTGATTCGAGTGTGACGGGTTGGACGCCTCGGGGGTATAGGAAAGTGGCGCAACCCTGTCGCGCGTTGGTTCAGGCATTCCTTGGAGACTCCATGACGTTGATACCGCGCAGCTCACGCCGTCGCATGCATACCGTTCGTTGCTTTGCCTCGTACACCGTACGCGCACTGACACTTGGGGCGGGCCTCGCTGTTGTCGCGTGTGGAGAGCCCACGAGCCCTGGTACGAAGCCCGCCGTCATCTCCGCACTCCCCCGCGCGTTGACCGCCGCCGAGTCGGCCATCGCGAGCTCGACGCCAAGCTTCGGCGTGAATCTTTTGCGTGAGGTGAATCGGTCCTTTGCCGATAGCAATGTCTTTCTCTCGCCGTTGAGTGCTTCCATGGCGCTGGGCATGACGATGAACGGCGCCAACGGCACCACGTACACGCAAATGCGCGAGGCACTCGGGCTCCCCGATCAGCCGCTCGCGAACCTCAATGCCGGATATCAATCGCTCATTGCGATGCTGCGCGGGTTGGACGCGACCGTCGACTTTCGCCTCGCGAACTCCATCTGGTATGCCAACAGCTTTGCACCGCTGATCGCACCGACCTTCCTGACCGATACCAGGATGTTCTTTGACGCGCAGGTGTCCGGTCTGGATTTTCAATCGCCGCAAGCGCCGTCCACGATCAACACGTGGGTCAATACCAGCACGAACGGCAAGATCGAACGCATCGTAGACGCCATTCCCGCGAACGTCATCATGTATTTGATCAACGCCACCTACTTCAAAGGTTCGTGGCGCGATGGCTTCGACCCGGCTGCAACCGCGACCGCCCCGTTCACCACGCAGACCGGCGCAGCCGTGTCGGTGCCGACGATGACCCGCAAAGGCGGTTTTCGTGCACGCATCGCCAATGGGATCGACGTTGCTGAGCTCCCGTACGGCGGTGACGCGTTTGTGATGACGATCGTGATGCCGCCGGTCGGACAGCCCATCAACGCGTTTGTTGCGTCACTCACCGCATCGTCATGGGCGTCGATCGTGAGCGGCCTCACCGAGGTAACGTGGGACGTCTATCTCCCCAAGTTTACCTTGCGTTTTGAAGACAAACTCAACACCGAGCTGCAGGCGCTTGGGATGCAACAAGCGTTTGTGCCCGGTGGCGCGGACTTCACACGTCTTTCGCCGACGGCTGGCCGCGAGCTGTTTGTCAGCGAGGTGAAGCAGAAGACGTTTGTTGACGTGAACGAGGTGGGCACCGAGGCGGCAGCGGTCACGTCGGTCGGTATCGGTGTCACGTCACTGCCACCATCCATTCGCTTCAATCGGCCGTTTGTGTTTGCGATCCGCGAACGGTTGTCGGGGACGGTGCTGTTTATGGGCAAGATCGTGAAGCCGTGAGCTCAGCCCTCTGCCCGCTCTCTGCCCGCCCTCGGCCCTCAGCCCGGGGTGAGGGGAGGGAGGGGCGGAGGGAGGGGTGAGGGCACATACAGGCGTGGGCTGTGAGCTTTGCGGTTTCAGGCTTGAGCGCCAGCTTGAGGGGTGAGCGGTGAGGTTTGGGCGACCCAGGTTTGAGGCGTGAGGTGTGAGGCGCAATCGGATCGCCCTTCGGGCAATACTGGGGGTGTGTGGTGTAGCGCTTGGTTTCACGCCTCAAACCCCAGGCCTGAGTCGCCCAAGCCTCACCTCTCACCCCTCAAGCAGGCGCTCAAGCCTGAAACCGCAGAGCTCACAGCCCACGCCTGCATTGTGCCTCATGCTGTTCCCCTCAAGCCTCAAATGCGTTTCATCGTTGTTGCAGTGCGCCGAGAAACTCGCGCAGATACCCCCCCCACACGCGTGGAGCAGAGTGTGTGCCATGCCCGCGCGTCTCCGACGAGATCGGTATCAGGATGAACTTGGTGCGCGGCATGAGCGCAGCGTATTTCTCCGCGAGGCCGAGTTCAGGCGGGTTGACCTGATCGTCGGCCGAATTGATGAACAGGGCAGGCGCCGAGATGCGTGCAAGATGCGGAGACGGATCGTAGTCGCGCGACGCATCGAATTGATAGAGGAAATCGTTCGCGTCGGTGGAGGCCATGCGCGCGTCGAGGTAGGCGCGGATGACCGAATCCGCCTTGTCGCGCGTGGGAGCTTGCGTTTGCTGTACCAGCGGCGCGCTGGACATGATGTAAAGCATCATCTGCGCCGCGCG
>JANOPS010000521.1:0-5081 GCA_031421995.1 Gemmatimonadaceae bacterium | reverse complement strand
GATTAGCCGCCAGCTTGGCGCAAATCGGCCCGCTGGGTGAGCAACGCGAAAGGCCGTGAATTTCCGTGCACGGTCTCCCCGATCTGCTCGATCCGCGCGGCGTCGATGTTGCCGAGAAAGCGCCCCGCCTCGCGAAGGTAGTCGACTTTCAGCGGATCGATCTCCATGAGGCGCGCCGCCGTCGCGTCTACGGCCACAGGGTCGTCGCCAAAAATCAGCACGCCGGCGTCCACCGCGGTCCCCTGAATCGGTCCGTTCCCCTCCATGCCAATGATGCCATCGACGATGGTGAACGGGGGGCGGGGAAGGGCGGCGCTGATGTCCAGAATACTCTGCTCGATGCCATGCTGATGCAGCACGTTCTTGGGCCAGCCGTACACCGCTCCGGGCATGATACCGAACAGATTCTTCATGGACAGCGTGACGCCGGCCCAGTGATGGGTCTTGAGTTTCGGCATCGACACGATCACGTCGGCTTCGAGGACCGTGCGTGGCAGCCACAGCTCTCGAAGTCCGGAGTAGGAAGAGCGGCACGCGAGACGTTCGACCTCGTCCGTATTGAGGTCGACATACGGCACCCGGAGATCGCGCATCATGTCGAGCAGGCCGGACGCCGACAGCAGATAGGCATTATCGCGGCGATGCCCTGGTCCTTCCGCGATGACGACTGTGCGGGCGCCCAGGCGCCGAAACGCCTGCGCCACGACGCCGACCAGCGCGGGGTTGGTGTTGATCACGCCGAGGGGATCGAACTCGACGAAGTTCGGCTTGAGCACCACGCGCTTCCCCGAAACGGGCAGTCCGAACAGTGCCAGGGCGCGATCGACCTCCACCTCCATTCGCGAGACGTCATACGTGCTGCAGCGGATAACGGAAACGCGCGAGCGTGCGGACCGTCGGAAGGCCTCAGGGGACCAGTGTTCCACCGGGTGTGTCCGCCGCCACCGTTGGTACGCCAGCGAACCGATCGCAGCAACCACCGCCGCCGCCGTCGTCGACCGGAGCACGAAATCCCGGCGCCGAATTTTTGGATCGACGGTCACGGTGTTGTGTTCCCCATCAGATTGACGTTGCTGAGCGCCATCAGGGCGAGCACCGCGGTCCGCGTGTCGAGCATCGGAAATCCATCGCGGGCCCCGGCAAGTGCCGTGGCGAGCGAGGTCTCCAGCTGCTCCACGGCGCTCTTGCGCGACGTGCCACGCGGCGAAGCGTGCGCGGCGTTGGCGAGTAACGCGAGCGCGAGTGGCAGCGGCGTGACCACTTGCGCCTGGGGCGCGTTGATGTAGGCGAACCCACGCGCAGATGCAGACGCAATATCCGGAGGTGATGCGCTGCCCATGCGCACCGCCGCGGCCAGCCCGAGGAGTGCCCACCCCGTGGTGTCGGGATAGCCCGGCAGATCCACGCCAAGCACTCGCTTGTTCCCATAGTTCCAGCCGCCGTCCGAGGACTGGCGATCGATCAGCATACGGGCGCCAATCGCCACCCGGGCGACGGTCGCCGCTTCGGGTGCCTGAACGGCCAGTGCCATCATCGCCATCGCTGTGGGCTCCACCCACGCAAACGTCGACGACGCCCAGCCGAATCCATCCAGCGTGGCATCGAGAACGACAGGGGGTTCGGCGGTAGGCCGCGCCGGCGTGGAGAAGTGCAGCAGCAGTCGCTGCCAAAGGCTGGGCGTCACGGAATGCTCCTGCGCCAGCCATGCGCGCGCTCGCGCGCGCGCGCTTCCGGATGCGCCGTCAATCGAGAGCGCAAACAGCGCCGGAAACGTCGGCCACGTGCCCATCACCGGCCCTCGTCGAAACGCCCAACTGCCGTTCGCCTGTTGCTGTTGCAGCAACCAGTGGCGCGCTCCCTCGCGATGGAGAGCGAGCGCCGGCAACAGGGAGGCGCCGGTCAACACCCAAGCCGTGCTCTCCACATCCGCTGCGCGCCCCGCAGACCCCGCGAACCCCAGGTCGGCGGATTGCGTGGAAACCACAGAGGCGAGCAATTGCTCGACCAGTGCGGCGCTGGGGTCATTCGAAGCGCGGCGCGACTGACTCAGCATTGTGGTGCGGCTATGCCTGTCGCACCCAGCGCAAGAGCTCCCGCATGCTGGGTCGCTTGCCGTACATCAGCATCCCCACGCGATAGATGCGAGAGGCGAACCACACCGCAGCCAAGGCGCCGAGCGCGACCGACAGTAAGGCGATAGCGATTTCGCCGCCGCCCACCGGTGCCACGGTCATGCGCAGGGGCATCACAATGGGCGCACTGAACGGCAGCATGCTCAGCACGCGTGCCAGCGGCGCATCCGGCTGCATCAGCACGTTCTGCGCGAACATGATGCTGCTGACCAGCAACAGCACGATCGGCATTTGGGCCTGTTGTGCCTCCTGCTCGCTGTTCACCGTCGCACCGACGGCCGCAAATAGCCCGGAATACAACATGAACCCTAACACGAAAAACGCCACCAGAATTGCACCGCTCTCCCAGGACATGTTGGGCAGCGTCATCGGGGTCTCGTCCGCGCCGAACCGCGCCAGTATGGGCGTACGCACCTTGTACATGAGGAACGTCATCGACATCCAGAGCACCAATTGCGTCAATCCAACGCCACCAACCCCCAGCACCTTGCCGGCGAGCAGCTTGGACGGTGACACGCTCGAGATCACGACCTCGGCGACCCGCGACTGTTTCTCTTCCAACACGCCACGCAACACGTTCAGCCCATAGATGAAGATGGTCAGGTACAGGAGCATTGCCACGGCCAAACCGAAAAACAAGTTCACTTGCCCTGACCCGCCGCGCCCTTGCCTGGTGAGCCGCTCCGTGGTGAGATCGAGGTTGATCTCGGTCAGCTGCTTGCCCACGTCCGGATCAATGCCGAGCGTCTGCATGCGGACGGCGAGTACCTCATGTTGCACAGCGCGCTCCAGCTTCTGCATGTCGAACAGGGCGGTCGTGTTGCTGCCCGCATAGCGCGCCTTCTTCCCCAGCAGCGATGTCGAGTCGAGCACCAGATATCCCTTCACCTTCTCGCTCACCACCTCCCGTGTTGCCAGCGCTTCAGCCGCCTGAATGCCCTCAGGCGAAGCCACCACGAGACGCGGGATCACGCCACCGCCACCCGAAATGCCGCCGGCGAGATTCGCCGAGACGCGCTCGCCAAGGCCGACGCCGGTCGCATCGACGATGATGATGTTCGCCGAATCTGCCGCGCCCTTGTCTCGCTTCGCGATGATGGCGGGCAAGAACATCAGCGCGCCAAAAAACAACGGGCCAAACACCGTGGAGATCACAAACCACTTCGACCGCACGCGCTCGAGATACTCGCGGCGGATCACCGCCATCAGCTTACCCATGGCCGCTCATCCCCGCGTCGACGTGTGTGGCACCGACCTTCTCAAGAAAAATCCGGTGCAATGATGGTTTGACGAGCTCAAAGCGCTCGATCGCCGCGCCGGCGGCTACGAGCGCGTTCAGTACCTGCGGGGCCTTGGCGCCCTCGGCCAATTCAAGCTCAAGAAAGCGATTGGAGTCGTCCACGCGCGCAATGAGCCGTGCATCGCGAAGCACCGCTGCGACGGCGTCCGTCGGCGCACCGTCCAGCGACAAGGCGATCATGCGACTGCCGTGCGCCTCGCGAACCTCCGCGACGCCGCCGTCCAGCACCTTTTCGCCGTTCGCGATGATACACACCGAGTCACACATGCGCTCGGCGTTATCCATGATATGCGTACTGAAGATCACCGTCCGCCCGCGCTTCTTGAGATCCACCACGGTGTCCTTGAGCGCCTGCGCGTTGACCGGATCAAGGCCGGAGAACGGCTCGTCCAGAATCACCAGCTCGGGATCATGCAAGAGCGCGCCGATGAACTGCACCTTCTGCTGCATACCGCGCGACAGCTCGTCCACTTTGCTATTGCCCCAGTCTTGGCCAGCGGTCTTGAGCGACAAACGCTCCAGCCACATGTCGATGCGCATGTCCAAGTCTTTGCCGCCGAGGCTTTTCAGTTCGCCAAGAAAACGCAGGACGCGTCGCACCTGCATTTTTCGGTACAGGCCGCGTTCCTCGGGGAGGTAGCCAATGCGATCCACCAGCGCGGGCGTGTTGTGCGGCACGCCGAGCAACTGGATGGTGCCCTGGTCGGGCGCGATGATGTTCAGCATCATGCGAATCGTCGTCGTCTTACCGGCACCGTTGGGGCCAAGCAATCCGTAGACGGCACCGCGAGGTACGTTGAGCGATAGCGACTTCACGGCCAGGTGATGGTCGTACCGCTTGACGATGCCTTGAATGTCGATGGCAGGAGTAGTCATGCGGAAAAGCTAAGGTGACGACATATTACGCGCATGCCGTCCGCTCCACATCTCTTCACCCGTCGCGAACTGGCGGGAGCCTTTGGCGACCTGGGGACGGATCTCCCGCTGTTGGTCGGTGTGGTCGTGGCTACCGGTCTGGATCCCACCACGGCGTTCGTGCTGTTCGGCACCTTGCAGATCGCGTCAGGGCTCGTGTATCGGTTACCCATGCCGGTACAGCCACTGAAGGCGATGGCCGCGATTGCCATCAGCACGAAACTCGCCCCTTCGCTGTTGGCGGCCGGAGGCTTGATCGTCGGTGTCGTAATGCTCGTGTTGGCCAACACCGGCGCATTGGGATGGATTGCGCGGACGGTCCCGAAAGCGGTCGTGCGCGGGATTCAAGTCGGCCTTGGCATACAACTCGGACTGCTGGCAACGAGACGATTCATCCCGAGCGCAGGAGCTCAGGGATTCGTTGTTGCCGGACTCGCGCTGGCGGTCATCCTCGTCTTGCGTGAGAACAAGAAAGTCCCTGCCGCACTCGTCGTGATTCTGATGGGGTTTGCCTTCGCCGCGGTGGGCTGGCCCCAGGACCTCGCGCTGCCCTTCGGCTTTCGCCTGCCCACACTCCCGACGCGCTGGCCGACGGGTGATGAGTTCGCCAAAGCCAGCGTGCTGCTTGCACTGCCACAGATTGCGCTCTCGCTCGGCAATTCCGTACTCGCTACGCGACAGGTCGTGCACGATTTGTTTCCGGAGCGCGCCCCACTCACGGTGCAGCGCATCGG
>JANOPS010000520.1:0-3468 GCA_031421995.1 Gemmatimonadaceae bacterium | reverse complement strand
GCGGATGATGCCGTTGCAGCAGCGATCGGCGCGGACACCACGCTGTGGCTCAAAGAGGAGCAGTTCCAGTACACCGGAAGCTTCAAGCCACGCGGCGCGCTAACGGTGATGCTGGATCTCGACGCGGACACGCTGGCGCGTGGCGTTACCGGTGTGTCGGCGGGCAATCACGCCATCTCGCTGGGGTATAGCGCTCGCATCCTGCGCACGACCGCGAAAGTGGTGATGCCGAAAACTGCCAATGCCTTTCGTGTGCAGCTGTGCCGGAGCTTCGGCGTGGAGGTTGAACTCGTGGAAAACGTCACCGCGGCGTTCGCACGCGTGCACGAGATCGCCACTGCCGAGGGGCGCACCTTTGTGCATCCCTACGAAGGGCCCAAAACCGCACTGGGTACGGCCACCGTTGGACTGGAGTTCATCGACCAGATTGCTGCGGTTGGCACATCGTTAGATGCCGTAATCGTTGCGGCCGGCGGCGGCGGTCTCACGGCAGGTGTTGCCTGCGCCGTCAAGCAGATGAGCCCATCCACGGCAGTGTACGTCGTAGAACCCGAGGGCGCCGACTCGCTGCATCGCAGTTTTCTCGCAGGCTCACCGCAGTCGATCGACGCCGTGCGCACCATCGCCGATTCGCTTGGCGCACCGCGCTGCGAGCCCTATTCGTTCGCGATGAACCGCCGCTTCGTGGACGAGGTCGTCTTGGTCTCCGACGACCAGATTCGCGACGCGATGCGGCTGTTGTTTGGGTCGGCTAAATTAGTGGTCGAACCCGCCGGCGCCGCCGCGCTCGCTGCGCTGATGTACCCGTTGCGCGAGCGGTTGAACGGGCAGCGTGTTGGCGTGGTGGTGTGCGGCGCCAATACGGATGCGGAGAGCTTTGCCACGCAGTTGCTCCACCGATAGGTGCTCACATGGGAAAAAGCGAGCGTGAGCGATGACGAGATGCAACGGCGCCTTCATCACATGAGAAACCCATGAGCACCGATGTCTTTTCGCGGATTGCCGCCGGACGTACCGATTTGGTGTTCGACCTTCTCGCCGCCGGACACGCGGCCACTGCGGTCGACAGCAACGGCACCTCACTGCTTGCCTGGTGCGCGTACTACGGCGACGTCAGCGCCATGCGCTTGCTGCTGGCCAACGGCGAATCGATCGCCTCCCTCGGCGACAATCTGGACCTCAATGGTGCCGCCTTTCATGGGCACTGGCGGTTGTGCGAGTTCCTCATCGAACAGGGCGCTGATGTGAATGCGCCGCTACCGGACACAGGCGAAACACCGCTGCACGCCGCGCTCTGTACACCACGTCGGCTCACCCACGATCTCGTGCTGCGCGTGCTGCTCAGTCATGGCGCGGATCCGAATCGCGCCACGACGCCGGGCGTAGAGACCGGTGGCTTCATGCGCGATTGTCGAACGAAGGGCGAGACGCCGCTCCATCGTGCCGCCGCGTTCGGCACTGAGGACACGCTCCAACTGCTGCTTGATGCGGGTGCGAGCGTCTCCGCGAAAGACGCGCATGGCGATTCGCCGCTGTCCTGGGGCAGTTGGTATGCGCGTCCCGATTCCGTGCTGCAGCTGCTGTGTTACGACGCATTTATGATTCGTCCGCATCGCCGGTCCATGGCGGCGTACCTGCTGGGGGAGCCGCGCGCGTAGTACCCGGCTCACCTCAGCGAATCTCGAAGGTCAGCGTTGACCATTTCGACTCGTATTCGATCTGGCCATTGTTGACCGGCACCATGTGAATGAACTTCACGTACCAGCGACCGGGGCGATCGATGCGCACGGCCACGACCCCTTGCGCGTCAGTGCGCAGTCTTCGCTGCGCGAACCGTATGTCGCCTCTGGATCCCGCACGTCCCCCCACCAAGACCAATTGGTTGGCGACCGGCTGGCCATCAACCACGCACCGCACGCGCAACGTCTGCCCTACCGATGTCGTGTACGGATTGGCTAAGGGAATCAGCTCCGCAGGATAGCCCAAAACGGTCTCCCATCCTGACGACCGCGACGGGCCGACTTGAAAGATGGCCTTGATGTGTTTCGAGTAGCGTTCCCGAGCCGACGAGTCCATGATGCCACTCGCACGTCGCGCGGCGAGCACATCCGGGATCCCGTCGTCCACGAGGTACTCGTTAAAGGCTTGCGCCTCCATGCGGAGCTCCTTGGGGCGGGTGGAAAGCCCGGAGACGTAGGTTCCCGAGGCACCGGTCGTCAGGCGAAGCCAGGATGTATCACCGCGCGTGTCCCACTGCACACTATCCATCGGGACACGTCCCGCCGGCGACACGACGGAAAGGTCCGCGACACGTACCCAGTCGATAGCATTCTCACTCAAGGAGAATGTGCCGTTCAGCACCGGGAGACGGATCGCACTGTTGACCGGTACAAAGTACGTCGTCAAGCGCCAAAACATGTCGTGGGCGGCCAGAGACGTAGCGGTGAGTGCTAGCAAAACGGTGGCAGCGGTTGCGTGACGGCGCACGGAGATTCTCGGGAAGGGTTCGGGTTGTACTCTGCAGTACCTACGCGCGTGGTCCTGATGTGGATCTCCACAATAGAGGGGGCAGCCGGGAACGATTCAGAACGGAACGACCGACCCGGTTGATCGCGATGCCAGGCCCCGCAGAAAATCCACGCGGAGTTCCGTCCAACCATCCACCTGCACGTATTGCACGCGCAGGTCGTGCGCCCCGCCGCGAATCGTCGCGTAGTCCGCCATCGTTTCGTGCGGGGTCCAATGATCGATCACCAGCACACCGTCAACCCACACGCGAATCGCGTCGTCACTGAGCGTCCGCAGTGTGTGCGTGCCTGCTGGCAACACCACGCGCGTGGCCGCGTCGACCACCATACGTGTGGCGGGAATGCCGGAGAGCGGCGGTCGTGACCACATCCAGTCCAAACGCGGCAGCGTTCGTGCGACAGCGGCGGTTTGCAGCAGTGCGTTAAATGCGGTTGGCTTCGTGCGAGGATCGGTGCTGTCCGTCCAGGCCACGATACGTGCGGTCCACTGCTGCACCGGCTCAAAGCGCGCGAAGCCAAACGTGACTGGCGCTCGTGCCGGCGTTTTCACACCACGCGGCGAGGTCGTCGCGGCACCGACATATGTCAGCTGCACAGACATGTTGCCGATGCTGTCGCCGTGCGGGGTTACCGTAATCGTGTCGCCCACCTTTCCAGCACGCGGCGAGACCACCAGCACACCACGTGTGGACGTGAGCTGCCATCGCCCGGCAGGCCCCAGGACCCGAAGACGTAACGGCACGCTGCGCACGCTGTCCAGTGGCCACAACTTTGGCGACCGCCAATCGTATGGTCCCCATTCATCGACGATGATCGCGGACCGGTCGAGATCGGCCGCAGCGTGTCGTGGCCATGTACCGGGTGCGTTGTCGATGGCTGGCAAGACCACACCTGATGCGCGTGCACGCGCCAGCGCGTCGCAACGGCGGTCTGCTGTCGC
>JANOPS010000519.1:0-9513 GCA_031421995.1 Gemmatimonadaceae bacterium | reverse complement strand
GCTCCGGCGTATCCGGTCGCTGAGGCTGCTCGCTATCTTCGCTTGCCGGTTGCGACATTGCGTACCTGGGTGACTGGTGTCGCCGCAGGCTCGACGCGTGTGATTCAGCCGGCAGGCCGCGATCCCGTCATGTTGTCCTTCTGGAATCTTGTGGAGGCCCACGTGCTGCGCGCGTTGCGCACTGATCATGGCGTCTCGCTGCCCGCCGTCCGTACCTCCTTGCGGTACGCAGAGCATGAGCTCGGCATCGACCGTCTGCTCCTGAGTCCTGAGCTCAAGACGAATGCCGGTCGGCTGTTCCTCGATCGCTACGGTGCGCTCACCGATCTCACGGCATCGGGGCAGCTTGCCATGCGGAAGTTGTTCGAGTCGCACCTCCGGCGAGTTGAATGGGATGCTAAGCAGTTTCCGGTGCGACTCTTTCCGTTCGTCGCTGGCGTCGGCAATGAAGGTACGCCGACGATTGCCATCGAAGCCGGCATCGCGTTCGGCCGGCCCGTCGTTCTCCGACGCGGCATTTCGACCAGCGTGATTGCCGATCGTATCGACGCCGGAGAAAGCGTTGCCGATCTCGCGATTGACTACGAGATCAATGAAGCCGAAGTCTCGGCGGCCGTGCTTCTTGAGCGAGCTGCGTGACTCGTGAGTTCTTCACCGATCGCAACCTTGGCCGTCAGTTTCCCAGAATTCTAGCTGCCGCGGGAATAAAGGTGCATCGGCACGACGACCACTTTCTTCAAGACTGTTGGGACGAGGAGTGGCTGACCGAGATCGGCAAGCGCGGATGGGTGGCGATAACACGTGATCAACGCATCCGCTACAAGCCAAACGAGCTACGGGCGGTCATAGACGCCCGCGCAACTCTGCTCATTCTCGTTGGGAAAGCACCCTTTCCTGCGCTGGCTGCCAACTTCGTGAACTCGATTGACAAGATCGTCGAGTTCCTGGATCAGCATCAACCGCCGCTCATCGCCAAGGTGTACCGGCCTAGTACCGAGGAGGTCGCGAGAATCCCGGCAGCGGCCGGTTCAGTTCAGCGGTGGTTCCCAAGACACTGACGCGCGACAGGCATTCTTCCGCCGGACGTGTGCTGCGGAGCGATCAGTGCTGGCAGAGCCGCAACGAACGATGGTGATCCACGCGTCCGGAAAGTGGCGCTCGCGGTCGCGTCCGAAGAGCAATAGGCCACCGACGGTCGGGACAGTGTGGCCTTGATACGTGGTCGGGAGCCGCAGGGACTCGAGGTCGCGTTTTCGGAGCGTCCGAGTGGGCTTGAAGGACTCGGAAGCAGCTCGGAAGTCGAGGGCTTCCGAGTCGAGGTCGGGCATCGGTGCGGACAATAGGGCAGCAATGCGGCAATAAACGGGCAAGTATGAGGCAACTGAATCGACTGCTGACGGCCTCAGCCCTGGCACAACGAAGACCCGCGCCGCACGTTCAGCACAATGACCTCTGCCCCTGTCCGCGTCATCGCCGCCGTCATCCGCCGCGCCGACACCCTCCTCGTCTGCCAGCGCCCTCCCCACAAACGCCACGGCCACCTCTTCGAATTCCCCGGCGGCAAGGTCGACCCCGGAGAATCCGACGCACACACCGCCAGCCGCGAGCTCGCCGAAGAGCTCGGCGTCACCGTGACCACCGTCGGTGCCGAACTCTTCGCCATCGCCGACCCGGGCTCGGAGTTCCTGATCGCCTTCGTCCCCGTCGAAATCCTCGGCGAACCGCAGTGCCTCGAACACACCGCCCTCACGTGGGGCACGCTGCACGAGTTGGACGCCCTGCCCCTCGCCCCGAGCGATCGGCGCTTCGTGGAATTCCTCCTCGCCTCCAATGCGCACGACACAATGACCGCATCAGCCTAACCCGATATCTTTGCGTGACCGCCTCTATCTTTTGCCACAAAAACAATCTATTTTTGTGGCACTTTCCCATGAGCAAGCACGCCGGCTCCGTCGATAGCCTGCTTCAGCGGCGCATCCGCCGAATGAAGCCAGGCACCGTCTTCACGCCAAGAGACTTGGCGACGGTCGGGTCACGCACGGCCGTTGCCTCCGCACTCTCCCGACAACTCAAAGCCGGTGCGCTGAAGCAGCCAGCGCGAGGCCTCTATCAAGTGCCCGTTACGCATCCTTTGCTGGGCGAGCTCCACGCGTCACCAGAACAAATCGCCAAAGCACTCGCGGGAAAGAACCACCTCAAGCTACAGCCATCGGGAGCATACGCCGCGAATCTGCTCGGCCTGTCCGATCAGGTGCCGCAACGGATCGTCTACCTCACCGACGGAACCCCGCGCCAAGTCCGGATTGGCAAGCAGTACATCGTACTTCGCCGAACCACGCCGAAGAACATGGCCACTGCAAACCGAATCAGCGGGCTCGTCATACAGGCGATGCGGTACCTCGGCCAGCGCCACGTGAACCGCGCCGTGATCGAGAAGCTCCACAAGCGACTCGGCTCCAAAGAGCGCGCTCAACTCTTGAAGGACGTATCGCTCGCTGCGGTGTGGATTGGTGAACGGATGCGTGAGATTGCCAGCGGGACTCCGCGCTAAATGGACCGGTTTCTTCGGCTCTCCACGGCGGATCGTGCACGAGCGTTCGAGGAATGCGGCGCACCTCACTCTCCAAAGCGTGGAGTCTGATCGATCGCTTCTCGGAGGACATCGATCTAACCATCGATCGCGAATGCCTTGGGTTTGCTGGCGATCGCGCCCCCGAAGCGGCGACGAGTCGAAGTGAACAACAGCGACGGCTGCAGCAGCTCAAGCAGTCATGCAGTGTCGCGATCGCCGAACAAATCGCACCGGCGCTTATGGCGCAGCTGGACCGTCTCTTAGCAGCCACGGAGTTTCCTGCGCTCTTCGACTCGCCCACGTGCACCGTTCGGGCATTGCTCCCGGAGCGCACCTTCTGGGAAAAGGTCATGCTGCTGCACGAAGAGACTTTTCGGCCGCGGAACACGAAGCGCCTCTGCGGAGGCGTCGAGGAGGTTGCCACGTGTGAATCTGATCATCAGAAGAAAGTTACGGGCCGAATGCAGGTGCTACGATGCCTCCGGAAGATGAAGTGATGCGGCAGCGGCTACCTCTGTCGCCCACATGCGTTGGACTTCCGGCAGATCGGGCCATCCCATGATGTCGACGTGCAAATGCGGCGCGACCGCAACGCCCACCGAGGATGGGTTGAGATAGAGTGAGTGCACCACCGTCACCTTCGCGGCGAACACGTCTGCGCGGGCCTTGATGTTCTCAGGTCGCTGGCCACGGACTTGCTGGCCGAGCCGCCACACGTCAGCGGTGTCCATCGCCCCCGTTCGGTACGTCGATGTCTGCCACGGCCGGTGCGTGGGATGCGGCATGAATCCATCAGCGAGAACCCGCTTTTCGGACTTGGCGTACCACTGTTTGCGGAAGATAAAACGCGTCAGACGCTCGTCGGGTGCGACTCTACGCGGATTCTGGTCGGCGAGTTCAGCTTCCGAGGACTTTTTGAAGAGCGACAGTAATCGATCGAGGAAGCTCATCTGTCATCATCTCGGAGCCAAAGAGGCGGGAGTCACCGGCGAGCGCCGCAAAGGACAGGCGCCCCGTCGGCGAAATAGCGATTGAGACCACTTTTCGCGGCCCCGCGCTCCAATGGAGCGAGATCTCGCCCAGTGGGCTGGCTGAAACATCGGGAGCGGGCAGACTGGACGGGAGAAGTTGAAGCAACGAAAGTGCGAGGGTGACGGTGGTACTGTAAACAGGGAGGGCGCCATATCCGTCCCAGCCCTCCGTGGAAGCTTCCTTCCGAATGTCTTCCAATGCGGATACCGTCGCACGTCTCGCGACATCGATTGACACCGAGTTGGACATACTCTCGGACTCAGGCGTCTCGGACGATGCAAGGTCCGCAATCGCGCGACTCAGCGATCTGAAGTGCAGAGTGCGCGCACGAGGCGGTGCTACCGTGAATGTGGTCATGTCAGCCTATCTGTCGTTGCTTCCGTCAGTGCGGCGAAAAAGATCTGATTCTTATACCTACGGAGCTTCTCGAACTCTCGTGCGAGACCAGCGGAGTCAAGCGGCAAGTCAGTCTCCGAAGCGCGATACGCATCGATATCGAGCAACACGGTGTATGTGTCAGGCGCGATATTTGTTTCGATTGCCTGGACAAGATTGACGTTCATCTGGCCGTCCGCATGGCTGAGCTGCGCGTTGAACGTATAGTGCTTCAAGCTACCAGAGAACTCTTGGGGGAGCTGAAGGCCGGTGGTAACGGCAGCAATAGCATCTTGCGATGTGCCGGGGATGGGTATGTGGTTGATGTAGCGCACAGCGACGCGCGATACGGTGGTCGGCGCCGTAATTTCCACAAACTTCTCCCATGCAGCGAGGGCCTTTGGGAGGATGTCCTCCCACTGCGTGTAGGGCTTGAGCCGATTGTACGTAAAGCCGTCCAGTCTGCATTGAACAACATCCAGTCCGTCCTGCGAGCGCAGCAGGATCCCTCGCAGGCCAAGTTCCGTGGCGGTTGCCGAAAAGTTCGGCTGTGCCCTAAGGGCTACTTGTGCGGCCTTTTGTTCCTCGATCCGCGGATATTCATCTTCGAATGCCGCCTTCAGTGCCAACAGCATTTCCGGGGTAAACGCTGGCTGAGCGTTTGCCCGGATGTCAACTAAGGCTTCAGTTATCGGCGCGCGAGAAAGGTGTCTGGGGGCGGCCAAGGTCTAACCGGAAGTGGTCGTGGAGGCAAAGTTGGCGGGCGATGCCCTGTGGCACAGAGGGCGCAGTTCCAGCGCGACGCAAGAAGAATATCATGCATTACAGAGTGTCGACGCCAGTGCTATTCGATTGCTTCGCGGATCATGGTATTGCCCTCGGGCACCCTGGCAGCTGTGCCGAGCACAACGGTGATCGAATACTATCCCGCCGCGACGCCAGAATCCCACGGCGTTGCAGGTGTCTTGAAGGCACAGGAGACCGCGCTGGATCCGGGTGAAGGAGCCGAGCCAACGTCTGGCAGAAACACCAAGAAAGTGGTAAGTCCCCCAGGAGGCGATGCGCTGCGCGAAGGCGACCGCCCTGGGCGAGGATGTCAGACCCCGGTTCGAGGTTTGTGCCATGACGAAAGAGCATGTCAGTCCCAGCGGTGTGCGGATCATGAGCGACTTCCGCGACAATCTCATCATCGACCGGTACGACCCGGTCTTCGCCTCCATGCGCGCGAGCAAGCGCAAGCATCTGCGCAGCGCGAACAGCGAAGATGCGGTGACGTGGAACGTCTTCCGCTCGCTGCGGCAGGTCGCGCCTACAGTGTGGTTACCGGAACTGTTCAGTGAGGCATTCCCGACCCACGGCTTGACGCACTCCGAGCATGCGACCGTCGCGATCTGGAAGACCGTCGCGCCGCCGCCAGGGCTGATCCTCGACGGCGACGAGGGCGAATCGGAGATCGATGTCGTGATCGAGACACCAAGCCTTGTCTGGTTCATCGAAGCCAAGCTGACCAGCGACATCAGCACGAAGACCACGACGCGCGGCGATCGGGATCAGGTGCTTCGCAACATCGATGTCGGCTCGTACTACGCGGGCACACGACGGTTTTTCTTCAGCCTGCTGATCGCCGACGAGAAGCGGTCAGGCGCTGGCGCGCAGAAGGTGCGCGAGTATCAGGACCTGTCCGAGCCGCGCCGGCTCCTCGCGCCGCATCGACCGGATGGTCTGGCGAATCTTGCCGGCGTGTCGCAGCTGCGCTGGAGCCGAGTCGGCGAGGTGCTCGCGGACGCGGCGGGGAATGCGCCGCGCGAGGATGAGCGGGAGTATGCGAGGCGGGCGCATGCGTGGTTGACGGGCAAGGGGCTGGCTGGCGCATCCATTCCCTCCTGAGGACGTACGATCACCGACGCGGCGTCCATTTCGGCCATCGCCGCACTCGATGAAGGCTTCATTTGTCTGCGCTTCGCTTCGTCCTCATCGCCAGCACGCCTTCGGAATTCCGGATCGTGCAAATGTCAGAGCTCTTGCTGCGTCAGGTGGACCCAGCGTGCGAATCGCTCGCGCTCGGTCTGCGTGATTGGCAGAAGCCAGACGCGTTCCACCAGTGTTCGGGCGTCGAGGACGTGCTCGGCGAGGAGCGTCGTCACGAACTCTCTATCCTTGTCGCGGAACGCGACGAGCTTGCTTGCGGCGAGGTCGTGACCGTCCAAACAAAGCCCCGTGATGTTCGCCGCGGGACGCACGGCCACGGTCCGCCCTTCCCACCCCGCTGGGAGGACCGCGGCTTCCGAGATAGGCAAACCGTGTACGTAAAACCCGTGCGTCTGATGAAAGAGAGAATCTTCGCCGATGGCGTTCATCTGCTCGACGCGGTCCAGCCGATGCTTCGGTGAAATGTCCGCTTCGGCTGACATCTTGAGCGCGCTGGGTACGTCTGGGAACTGGCCGAGAATGGACTGCGAGCCGAAGACATAGACTTCGTTGTCGCCGGTGATTTCACAGGCGGCGCGGATGGCGTGTAGAAGCTGTTCTCGTGTCATGTCCACCGAGAGTGCGGGTCGGCAAGGAACGGCGACGTTTGGCGGAGCCGGATCGCGCGCTCGCCAGGATCGAGCAGGAAGGCGCTGATGCGGTGCGGGGGCATGGTAAGGATGTGCTCCCACTCGCGCAATTCGTGGCGTTCCGCTTCAGACGCTTTCGGAAGACGGTGTGCGATCCAGCGTCTCGCTCGCTCTACGACTCGAGGGTCGCGTTGCAGTTCGCGCGCCACTTTTTCGGCAACCTGCCGACTCGCCGCATCAAGATCAGCATGAGTTCGCGGGCCGCCGCCCTCCGGTGCGTGGGTCTTCTCCGCA
This sequence comes from Gemmatimonadaceae bacterium, assembly GCA_031421995.1. Classification (GTDB taxonomy): domain Bacteria; phylum Gemmatimonadota; class Gemmatimonadetes; order Gemmatimonadales; family Gemmatimonadaceae; genus Gemmatimonas. The sequence goes on along the minus strand of JANOPS010000519.1, from coordinate 2,682 downwards.
TCCGTTTCGGGGGCGTGCCGGCTGCCGGGCTGCCGGTTGTGCTCGACGTTGCTGCTCGTCGGGGACGACGGGTTCGCGTTCAGCAGGTGAATGGGCGGAACACCGTGGAGCGGAATCACCTGTCCTAACGTGTCGATCTGTTCTTGAGTCAGCGTTCCCAGGTCCGCCTTGGTGCGCAGGACGAGATCAATAGTGATACCGAATCGGCGTTCGATGTCTCGCAGACGTTCCACGAGCCTTTCGGACGTCACGTGACGGTCTCGCGCGTGGACCAGCGCGCCGACGCGCAACGGGTCGCGCGTCGTGTCTTGGCCAATCGCGTGTGCACCCTCGATCCACGCGGAGCGAGGCGTCGGCGAGAGCGACTGAACGGCGCGCTGTAATTCGTCGAGTAGGTCTTGACGGCGCTGCCGCTCGGCATCGAAGAGGTGTTGTAGTACGGGCGCGAAGTAGTGCGCGCTGTTGAAGTGAAACACACGACCGCGCCCGACGCCGATCGAGCTCACGATCCCGGTATCCGCTAACGACTGAAGCGCCCGCAGCACGCCGGAGAGATCGAGCCGTGTCGCGTGCGCCAGTTCGACCGGCGGGATGGGATGCTCGTACTCGGTGAGGACGCGGAGGATGCGCACGTGCGACTCCTTCCCTAGGATCTCATCGACAGGCGCTTGGAGATAGCTGAGCGTGGCATGGGGTCGTCGAGGCATCGGCGTCCTGGTCGGGGAAGCAGTCGAAGTGGTTTGCCTGGGAAGACAGGCATCCAACTGGAATATAATCCAGTGTATAGACTATATTCCAGTCCATTGACAATAATCCACCAACAAGGACCTAGCGGTGCAGGCCCGACCGTCAGGCGGGCGTGGAGGTGAGCACGGGCGGCACGTGGTCGCTCACGTAGCGTTTCACTTTGATCTTCTTCTCGTTTTGCCGCGTGCGCGCGATGTCGTAGGAGAGCCGCATGCGCAGCAACGTGTCCATGTTGACACCAAACGCCTTCTCGATGCGCATGGCCATTTCCCCAGAGAGATCGGCGTGACCGTTCAGGAGATTGGAGATCGCCGGGCGCGAGACCCCGAGCACGCGCGCGGCCGCCGTCACGGTGAGGTGCAACGGTTCAATGATCTCATCGCGAATGAAGCATCCGGGGTGCGGTGGATTGTGCATGCGCATGGGTGGTCTCTCGTTCTTGCCTTGTGATCGTGTTCGAAGTCGACATCGCACACCGTCGCATCTACTACGCGAAACGCAAGCGCCCCTTGGGCACGGGAATCGGTCGACCGAGTTCGATAGCCGTCTCGATCCACTCGCGAATAACCACTTCGGCGGCCGCCAACGCCTCAGCATAGGTCGCTCCGTCGGCTGCGCATCCTGGCAGCTCCGGGACCTCGGCGATGAACGCCTCGTCGCTCTCGGACCAGTACAGGACGACCTCGTAGCGCAACTCAGGCTTCATCATCGGCTCCTTCATCGAGAGACAGCGAGAACGCCAGTCCATGGCGGATGACCACGTCACGAACCTGACGCACCTGATATGGCTTGGCCTGACCACCGCGACCTGGCTGCAGGTTCAAGATGTCACGAATACCGTCCCGCGTGAAGATGTGGTGACTTCCGCGGACCCGCTGCGTGAATCCAAGCCGAAGAAGCACGGCGCAGAGTTCGTCGAACCGGAACGCGCGATCAGCCGCATCGCTGAGCAGACGTTCGAGGAGCTTTTTGAAGCGGTCACTGGCGAGGACGGCAAGAGAAGAGGATCGCATGTGCGCTCAACATTATGAGGTCGTACTCCCGTCGCCATCATCGAATCATTGCATGCGGTCAAAGGCCACGGTGTTCAGAGTGTTGTCGGTGAGGCGGGCGCGCCATTCGTGCGGGATGACCGACTAGCCATAGGTGGACAGCCGACCAGCGGACAATAAGGCAGCAATGCGGCAACCAATGGGCAAGAATGAGGCAATTGAATCGACTGTTGACGGCCTCAGCCCTGGCACAACGAAGCACCGCACCGCACGTTCAGCACAATGACCTCTGCCCCTGTCCGCGTCATCGCCGCCGTCATCCGCCGCGCCGACACCCTCCTCGTCTGCCAGCGCCCTCCCCACAAACGCCACGGCAACCTCTTCGAATTCCCCGGCGGCAAGGTCGACCCCGGTGAATCCGACGCACACACCGCCAGCCGCGAGCTTGCCGAAGAGCTCGGCGTCACCGTGACAACAGTCGGCCCCGAACTCTTCGCCATCGCCGACCCGGGCTCCGAGTTCCTGATCGCTTTCGTCCCCGTCGAAATCCTCGGCGAACCGCAGTGCCTCGAACACACCGCCCTCACTTGGGGCACGCTGCACGAGTTGGACGCCCTGGCCCTCGCCCCGAGCGATCGGCGCTTCGTGGAATTCCTCCTCGCTTCCAATGCGCACGCCACAATGACCGCATCATGACACTCCCCCGCGGCCTGTACGATCAACTGGTCACCGACACACTGGCCCGTCGCCTTGATCAACTGGCGGATAGCGAAACCGTATTGGACTCGCTCTCGGCCGCCGATGCGACGCCGTTACTCGCCGACCTCATCGCGCAGTCGCTCTCCCGCGTACTCGAAGACGCGCAAGGCGACCCATCCACGCACGCGGCGCAACAACTGGCCATTGTCAACGCGCTGTTGGTCGACCTGCGCGCGCGCCTCAC